>PHBQ01000073.1 GCA_002841975.1 Candidatus Cloacimonetes bacterium HGW-Cloacimonetes-1 | reverse complement strand
GGGGTTTTAAAAGCATTGGTTTCCTCGTTTGCGGGTTAGGGCCCGTTTAAAATAATATAATACGGCTATGGCTGATACATGGCGCTTTGGCGACGAATGGGCGGTCAGGGTGGCGGGGGGGCTGCCGGGTATTACCCCGCAGGTCGTGGAGCGGCTGCGCGCTGAAAACAAGAAGTACCTCTCGCACGCGCTGATAGACGCCGGCCTGGTGCCGCAGGAAAAATTCGTCAAGGCCGCCGAAGCCCTTTTTAAGACCGTTTACTCGCCCCTGTACCCGGAAAAGGTGGACAAGTTCGCGCTTTCGCTGGTGCCGGAGAAGATCTGCCGCAAGCGCGGGCTGATCCCGGTGAAGGTCATGGACGCCGAGATAAAAGTGGCGATGGCCGACCCCGCCGACATGACGGCCCAGGCCGACGTGGAAGCCCTGACCGGCCGCAGGGTGCTGCCGCTGTTCTGCCTGCCGCGCGAGGTGGACGCCTGCATGGAGCAGCTGTTCAGCGCCGACACGGTGATCTTCGACCTGCTCGGCAAGGTGGAGGCGCCCGAGGAGATCCTGGTGCTGGGGGAGAAGACCTCCGCCGATTCCCAGGACGCCTCCGTCACCTCGCCCGTCATCAAGCTGGTCAACTCCATAATTTCCGAGGCCTACCGCAAGCGCTCCTCCGACATCCACATAGAGCACGAGGAGAAATCCAGCCACGTGCGCTTCCGCGTGGACGGCGAACTCAAGAACGTCATGCGCCTGCCGCGCCACATCGCCATGGGGCCGGTGGTGTCGCGCATCAAGATCATGTCCGACCTGGACGTCTCCAACCATTTCATCCCGCAGGACGGCCGCACCAAGCTGCGCATAGGCACGGCGGAAGTGGGCCTGCGCGTTTCCACCCTGCCCACCTCGTACGGCGAGAAGGTGGTGATGCGCATCCTCGACCAGCGCGCCGCGGAGGTGCCCTTCGAGAAACTGGGCTTCGCCCCCGAGGTGATAGCCGGCCTGGACAAGTGCCTGGCCTCCGCGCAGGGCATAATACTCGTCACCGGCCCCACCGGCTCGGGCAAGACCACCACCCTGTACTCGGTGCTCAACAAGGTCAAGAGCGAGATCACCAACGTGGTCACCGCCGAGGACCCGATAGAGTACAAGCTGGCCGGTATCAACCAGGTGCAGGTCAACGAGAAGCAGGGCCTTTCTTTCGCCGCCGTGCTGCGCTCCGTGCTGCGCCAGGACCCGGACATCATCATGGTCGGCGAGATCCGCGACAAGGAGACGGCCGACATAGCTTTCCAGGCCGCCATGACGGGGCACCTGGTGCTCTCTACCTTGCACACCAACGACACGGTCTCCACGCTGTCGCGCCTGGCGGACATGGGCGTGGACCGCTTCAAGATCTCGCCCGGCCTGCTGGCCATTACCGCCCAGCGCCTGGTGCGCCGGCTCTGCCCGGCCTGCCGGCAGCGGGTATCCGACGCCGAGCTGGACCAGGGGATACTTGGGGCCTTGGGGCAACACGGCTTCGAGAAAACCTATTACCGCGCGGTGGGCTGCAAAGCCTGCGAGATGAGCGGCTACGCCGGGCGCACTGCCATAGTGGAGCTGCTGCTGCTTAACGGCAAAGTTAAAGAACTCGTCAATAATAACGCCACCGCGGAAGAAATCACCAAAGCCGCCGTGGAAACCGGCGCCCTGCGCACCATAATCAGGGACGCCCTCTGGCACCTGACCACCGGGCAGACCGACCTGAAAGAGATAGGGGCTTACCTGGCTCTGGAAAAAACGGCCGCTCTACCCGCCGCGGTGTCCGCGCCTGCCCGGCCCGCCGCCGCTCCTGCGGCTGAAAAAACCGCGCCGGCCGCGCCCGCGGGCAAGCCGCGCGTGATGATAGCCGACGACGATCAGATCATGCGCATGCTGCTCAAGAAATTTATAGAGAACGCCGGCTACGAGGCCGTAGAGGCGGCGGACGGCGAGGAAGCGCTCACCAAAATAGCGGAAGGCCCCGCGCCGGACCTGCTGGTAGCGGACATCAACATGCCGCGCATGAACGGCTACGACCTGGTCAAAGGCGTGCGCGGCGCGCTGGGCCTGCTCGACCTGCCGGTCATCATGCTCACAGCCAGAGCCGATATTGAAGACAGAGTCAAAGGTCTGGAGTATGGTGCCGATGATTATATCACCAAACCATTTGACACCCAGGAGCTTGTAGCCCGCATCATGGCGGTGTTGCGCCGTTCCAAGTGGGAAACCCAAAAGAATGTGCTCATGATCAGCCAGGATTTTGTGCTGGACTTCAATCGTTATGAAGCCTACATCGCCAAGACCAGAATAGATCTCACACTCACCGAATTTAAAATCCTCCAACTGCTTACTAAGAGACCGGGCTGGGTTTACAGCCGTTCCCAAATCCTGGATTACCTCTGGGGAAATGACAAGATAGTGATAGAGCGTACCATCGATGTCCACGTCAAAAACCTGCGTGACAAGATCGGTATCTATGCTACAATGGTACGAAACGTGCGAGGTGTGGGATACAAATTTGAAACACAGGAAGATAATGAAGCCGATGGAAAAGAATAGCCTCACCCGCACACTGGTAATCTATAACCTCCTGAACCTGATTTTATTGGGGATCCTGATTCACGTAGGACTGCATTTTGCGTTATTGATGCTGATCATGCTCGGCTCGACCGGACTGATCATCTACCTCACACATCGTATAATTATTCAACAATATAAGCAGATCAAGAACATCGCGGACAAAGTCGTAAACGGTGACCATTCCCTACGCGTCCCCACTCTCAACGTCGATGAATTTAACAACCTGGGACTCAGCATCAACCAGATGTTGGGAAAGCTGGATAACACGATCGGTCATCTTGCCGTGCATCGGGAAGAGCTCCGCCTCATCATCAGCACGATCGAAGATGCCCTCTGGTCTCAAAATCTGGACGGCAAGATTGAATGGGCAAATGATGCCTTTCGGATGCTATTCAGCGGATTTAACATGGCACAGACACAATATGTGTGGGAAGTGATTCGCGATCCATATCTGACCAAGCTCCTCAAAAACTATTCCTCCGAAGCTCCTTCCAGAATGATTGAGCTCCAGATCGATAGCCACTACTATCTGTTGAGCGGTTCGATCAATCAGACTGCCGGACGCCTGGTTTTCATCCTCCAGAATATCGACCCGATTCGCCAGGCCGAACAGATGAAAAAGGACTTTATCGTCAATCTGGCACACGAGTTACGTACGCCGCTCACTGCGATCAAGGGCTTTTCCGAGGCAATGCAGGATACCGCAATTCCAGAGAACATTCGCTATCTCAAAATCATCCAGAATCATACGCAGCGTTTGATCCACTTGATCCAAGATCTGCAAAACATCATCCGCCTGGAAAACAGCAGCTCGATTGATATTCAATTGATAAACCTGAATACATTCTTTGAGAATATCAGTATGATCGTTCAGCCCCTGCTGGAAGAAAAGGGCTTGCAAATCACTTTGGACATAGATCCGCAGCTCACCCATTTCTCGGCAGACCCCTTCAAATTTGAACAGATCTTTATCAATCTGGTAGAAAACTCCCTGCGTTATGCGGATTCCGGAGAGATCACGATCCGTACCCTCGCATCCCCGAATACTCTCACCATCGAAGTCTGTGACCAAGGATCCGGAATCGCTGCCGAGCATCTTCCCCGCATCTTTGAACGCTTTTATGTGGCGGATCCATCACGCAATCGGAGCAATGGTGGCACCGGCTTGGGACTTGCCATCGTCAAGCATATAGTCCTCCTGCATCTGGGTACCATTGAAGTCGATAGTGAATTGGGCAAGGGTACATGTTTCCGCATGCACTTTCCCTGTAATGTCAAGCACAATCCAGAGCTTGCCTGATGCCGGATCATACCGATAATAGCCCCATCACCTTCCCCGCAAATGGGGATCAACTCATCCGGGACTATCGCAACCTGGCATATAGTATTGCATATACCTATCGTTACCACCATGTCCCTCTGGAAGATTTGCAACAGGAAAGCCTGATCGGTCTGTGGGAAGCTTACACTCACTTTGATCTCAGCCGCAATGTAAAATTCTCCACCTACGCAGTTTACTGGATCAAGAAATACGTGTTGGCAGCCATTTCCAAAGAGCATGGACAATCCCTAAATGCCATGGAACTCAATGAGGATGTGTTAAAGGCCATAGAACAGCCTGCTATGGATACGGTTATGAGTTCGCAAGAGGAACTGGATCTGCCCCATTGTATCCCCCAGACCGAAAGGCAAATCCTCAATCTCTGCTATCAAAACCGCTATACTATCAAAGAAATAGCTGCTCAACTCTCATTAACAAATGAGAAAGTTAAGCAGCTACGTGCTAAAGCTTTACGTCGCATCAAAGTGCTCCAGATCAGGAAAATGGATTAGGCTATACTATGCACGTTCGTAGGCAGCTTTGATCCAGGATATCACTTGATCGGTAATGTCCTCTTCTGTCTTCAGAGAAATCCGGTGCGTACACATCCCGGGATTCGGCATTGCTTCCAAAATCTCGTCCGGTACTACGTCCTTGAGCTTCAAGGCAATGTCAAAACGGATCTTGGTCGCGGGGGTGAGCATGGCAAATTGCACATTGCGGCGCAAACTTACATAGGAGTTACGTGGGGCAATTTCCACATCGTCGCCGAACTTCAGAACTGCTTCCAAAATCTTGTCGTAGATGGGTTTGAGGTTTTCTTTGCCGATGAACTGCTTGGTTACCAGCTCCTCCGGACTTTCCTCTGTGCCTGCCGAGGCAAGTTTGGCCTGATAGACGATCAATCCAGCATAGCCATGTCCCAGGCTGTGCTGAACTTTGAGGAAATTCACCTTGTCGCTGGTGCGCAGCAGTGCTTGTTCATTGAGGATGGTTATCCATTCTTCCATGGACTTGCCAGTGTTTTCCTGCAGATTTTTGATCATGCTCTCAGTAGCTTTTTCAATTCTATTCTTTGCCATTAGTACTCCAGTATTACTTCATTTTTCTGGGAGTAGGGACAGACTGAGGTCTGAATTCACTCCGGTCTTGTGCAGAAACTATTTACACCATAGAAGTTAGACTTTATTCATATACTAAGGCCATGATATTTATGTCAATAGATTTCGTCTAAAACAATGGAACTTTTTGCTGAACACGGCTTTATAGGAGCACTCAGAACTCGCCTGATTGCAGCGTTGCCGCCCCACCTGCAGACAATCATCTCAAATATTGCTTGCTCCAATATGCACGTCGGTTAACTTACTTCCTAATACACCATGTTAATCAGCAGCATTCCCAATCCGGGAGTATTGGGAACATCACTCACGCAAACGACGGACAATTTCTGGATAGACCAGGATCCTACTACAGAGCATTATTTTTACAAAGTAACATCGGTATATACTCCCTAAGGCGGTAGCCAAAAACCGACTGAAGTCGGTGGACCTGCAGGCTGATGCCAGCGCTACAAACTCCAATATAGCAGCGTTTCGTAAAGAATTCGGTAGTAGGATCGGCGTCCTGCTCAACTCGGTTGCTTCAATCTCTGGTGACCCCCTCGTGTTTCCCTCGTGAAGCCCTTGTTGCGACGTGGGAATCGCCAGGCAAGTTCCTCTGCAATACCTTAGAATGGAGTATGATATGCCCCGATATTGGGCAAGAGATAATCCTGATACAGTTGCAGACTGATTCTTAAATCTTTCCATGGCTTTTAGATAGCACTTTAGTTCTGCATTGATAGCTACTCTTGGAATCTATATCAATATGACTGTTTGTTGCTTACAAAATGGATTTTTTTACAATATGCACATAAAATACTTGACATTCATTACCGCGTAGATAGCTTTGCATAAACTTATTTCGAGGTGCATTATGAAAACGACTGTTCTGAAGGCTATTCTGCTATGCGTAGTCATTGTTTTAGTTCTTGGCGGTTGCAAAAAAGATGACACGCGCATCTTCCCCACAGACGTCACAAGAGACGATGCGGATTGGGAAATCTTGATTTTTGATATGAATACACCTGCATGCGCAACAACCATGGTGTATCAAATAGACGCGTGGTTCATAGGGCATACAGCAGATTTCAACTCCAATGATGATTTGGTGATGACCATCAACGATACCCTGAATATCACATTGCCTTACATCCCCACTTTTGGTGCATTTGTCAATGAAACAGCCCTGGAGCCAGGTACTGTTTACAAGCTTAAGTTCAGTCTCAACGGGGTTGAGAAAACTAATGTGAGTCTGCGCATGCCCTATCGTGCTACGTATGTGCTTCCACAGGTTCTTTACCATACCGGCGAGAACAATGTTACCTGGACCTTGGAACAAAACAACCAATATCAATACGTTGTAGCAAGTGCATACAATTCCTATGATACAGGTATTAATAATACCATTATCCGTTACGCAAAGCCATCTGCCCGCGAGCTGAGATTTCGCGGTGACGAGCTCGTACGATATGGCCAATCTACTCTTTATGGATTATTTGCCTATCAAGCCCAGTTTCAGCTGAAAAACAGAATTGCGTTATGCAGTTTAAACTTCAGTCATGCTTATTATAACAACGAGCAGAAAGGTGAAGTATTGCCGACTCCGCTGGAAACTGCACGCAAGATCATGCGTCTTATCCGTTTACAGCAATAGATCATTTCATCAAGTAGCTTTGTGGGAACGTTGCCCTGTTCTACGGTGTTTTGCGGGCGAGCGCAGCTCACCCCTGCCCCATACTGAGCTCATATTTCCTGTGTTTACGGTACAATAATTGCATTATAATTATAGATGTGCAAACACTGGAGGTCTGATGAAAACGCTTGCTTTTGTTTTGTTGTTTTGTTTGTTCGGCTCGATCCTTTTAGGATCAGGCTTTACGCAGGATAGATATGTGGTTTGGACTCTGGTGGCAGACTCTGTCACTGTAAATCATGTTTACATGCACCTATCTGTGTTCAATAGTGGCCAAGGCCCCATTGTGATGGAATTTAATTGCGACCCTTGGTATGGAGTCAGCGTTGACGGTGTTGTACAGCCTTGGGGAGCGTGGGATGTAATTGTCGACATAGGTTTAAGTGCGGGTCAGACAGTAAATTTCCCCATTACATACGATATTGATGTTCCCAATGGAATGCACTCTTTTCAAGCTGTGGTTAAAGATGGAGCGCAGTACTTCCCGGTGGGAAGTCCCATTGATGTTCAGATCGGGCAGCCAACTTTCGGAGACTTAGCTTGGGAAGTGATAGTGATTTCCGCAGACCACGATGGTCTGGATTTACGCATCCGAATTTGCAATCCTACCTCTCAGCCGATTACCCTCAATCTACCGGTTACTCCCGGGATCACTATCAGCGTCAATCATTTGGTCATAGACACTGTCCAGTTACCCGCCACATTTCAATTGGAGCTGAATCCCGGAGAAGTTACCTATATCCCGATATACTATGAGGAACCACTCGCAGTGGGGCCGTATATAGTTCAAGCCCAAGTCATGACCGGTATGCCGGTGCACTATGTAGCCGTGGGAGCACCGATCTTGATAGAAATAGGTGAGTACAGTACATCTACTATCGGAACCGGAGATCTACGCTCCAGAATCCCGATCGACTTCTATTGGAAGAGCAGTTTGTACGAATGTATCTATACGGCTGAAGAGTTAGCAGGAATGAACAATTCTCTGATTACGGGTCTTGCGTTCCACAGCGACTTTATTAACTATGCTATACCAAATTTTCAGATCCGTGTCTTTTTGGGAGAAACCACTCTCACGAGTCTGGAAAACGGATGGATTCCGGCCTCTCAGCTGAGCCTGGTTGCAGATAACGTGATGACCTTCCCCTTGGGTGAGAATTTGAACATTGCCAATTTCGATACTCCCTTTCGTCTCCACAGTGGTCGTAATCTGGTACTGATGGTCTCGCAACCCTGGAGTACAATCTACCAGGCATTTAATGAAAAATTCCGCACCCAAGCCGGTACTCCTTATGGCAGTATCCAAAAGTACACGGATATGGTGGAACTGGATCCCTACAATCCTCCAGTCACCTACAGCTATCCTGCCATCACTCCGATGGTGACGTTTTTCTGGGCTCCGGGTCCACTAAATGCAGATCGTATCACACCTCTAAACAAGCTAACCTTGGAGAACTACCCCAATCCCTTTAATCCCAGTACCACTATTAGTTTCAATCTGCCAAATGCAACTGACGTGCGGATTGATCTGTACAATATCAAAGGGCAAATTGTAAAGCAATTGCAAAACGGCAATCTAGCCGCGGGACAACATGAAGTGATTTGGAGCGGTGAAAACGCGCAGGGGCTTGGTATGAAGAGCGGGATTTACATAGTAAGGTTACAAGCGGGAGATATGCGTGTCACCCGGAAGATATCGTTGATCAAGTAAGTAGAGACAACCGCTTAGGCCGCTAATGCCCCAGGGGGATGATCTCCACGCTTTCGTTATGCGCCAGGGCAGGACAGGTTTTGGCGATCTCCGTGGCAACTTCCAAGCTTTCCGCAGTGATGATGTAATATCCGCTCAGTTCTTCGGCTGAGTCTATATAAGGTTGCATGATGCGCCTGATCTTGCCTTTCTCCGGCACCAGCTTGAGCGTGATATTGGAAAAGCCATTGCCATCCACAAATACTTGGCGGGATATCAATTCCTGAGACCATTGCCGATGTTCTGCGATGATTCTGGTTTGCTCTGCGTCACTCATTTTCACAAATTCTGTCTGCGAACCTCGCATCAACAGCATATACTTACTCATAAAACCTCCTAATACGGCTATTCTTCATCACTCACTTCATCTGCATGATGTTTAATGACGGTTCCCTGTGCTAGATATACCGTGGATTCGGCAATATTGGTAGAGAGATCGGCAATTCTTTCCAGATTCTTAGATATCCGCAGCAGGTGCAGGTAGTGCTCGACCATGGAAGAATTGTCCTTCATCAAAGAGATCAAATGCTCGGTAATGAAGCGGTTATAATCATCGACAACGTTATCATCGTTGCATACTTGACGTGCCGATATAGTATCTTCATTGGTAAAGGCATCAATACTGCATTTGAGCATGGACAATGTCTTATCCTTCATCTCAACCAGTTCAGGAAGCTGACTTAATATCGGGTTCAATGCAAGCTTTTGTGCACTTTCGGCGATGTTGACTGCTTGATCTCCCAAACGTTCCAGATCATTATTTATCTTATAAATCATCAGGATTATGCGCAAATCTTTGGCTTCCGGCTGGTACAGAGCAATCATAGTCGTGCAATAGTTCTCGATCTCGACCTCGAGTTGATTAACTCGTTTTTCAAAAATCATCACGTCTTCAAATGACGAGTTCTGATCCGTATACAGGCCTTGAAAAGCCATTGCAACCATCTTCTCGACTAATGATGCTTCCGCCATCAGAAGCTTCTTGAGTTCCAATATCTTCGAAGCTAACATCTATTCTCCTATTGCTTTTATATATTATAAGGGATTTCCTTCCTAATGCCTACACTATTTAACCAAATACACCTGTCAAGTAGGCTTCCGTTCGTTTATCCTGAGGCACGGTGAATACTTTGTCCGTTTGCCCAAATTCTACCAATTCTCCCAGATACATAAAGGCAGTATAATCCGATATTCTCCCGGCTTGGGCAATGTTGTGAGTTACGATCAGGATAGTAACCTTGTTTTTTAGGTCTAGGCACAGCTCTTCGATCTTGGCAGTGGATTGGGGATCAAGAGCGGAGGTCGGCTCGTCCAAGAGTAGGACTTCCGGGTTGTTTGCCAAAGCCCTGGCTATGCAGAGCCTTTGTTGCTGACCACCGGAGAGGGAAAATGCGGATTCATTGAGTCTGTCCTTGACTTCTTCCCATATCCATGCATCTTTAAGGCTCTTTTCGACCCGATCCCGAATCTCAGATTTGCTATATTTACTCTGTATCGCCAGCCCATAGGCAACGTTATTAAATATGGATTTGGGAAAGGGATTGGGCTTTTGAAAGACCATACCCACGCGCGTCCGTATTTCCGTTACATTGGCCTTGGCTTTGTATATATCGTCACCATCCATCAGGATCTTTCCCTTGATTTTGGCTTCCGGAATCAGATCATTCATGCGGTTAAAACATCTCAGTAATGTAGATTTTCCACAGCCGGAGGGCCCGATCATGGCAGTGACTTTCTTATCGTAGATCGGGATATTCACATCGCGTAATACGTGATTTGTCCCAAACCATAGGTTGAGGTTCTCGGTCAGGATCTGTGCATTTACCATTTTCTCTTTTTCCTTATCTGAAAACGTATATATATTGCAATGGCACTAATAGTTAGCACCAGTAATAGTAGTATAAGTGCCGTTCCATAGGCAATCGGAACCTGTTCTTGGGCATGCGTGCCCTCTGTCATCAGGGCGTAGATATGATAGGGCAAAGCCATCACTTCGTTCATGACCGACTTTGGTAATTGACGGGAATAAAATGTAGCGGCTGTAAACATGATGGGAGCCGTTTCTCCTGCCACACGACCGATACTGATAATAGCCCCTGTGAGGATATTGGGCAATGCCGTTGGTAAGAGAACACGCATTATTGTCTGCCGTTCCGTAGCTCCCAAAGCCATTGAAGCATCTCGGAAGTCCTTTGGTACGCTTCTGATAGCTTCTTCACTGGCATTAATGATGATTGGCAAAGCCAATATAGCCAATGTCAAAGATCCTGACAGCAATGATACATCCATTTTGAGCATATTCACAAAGATAGCCATTCCAAATAGACCATAGATGATTGAAGGAATCCCGGCAAGCGTATTGATGGCGATCTTTACCATGTGCACAAACCATAAGGGCTTTCCATAGCAAGCCAGATATATCGCTGTAAATACTCCCAAGGGGAGGGCAATACCGATCGAAAGCACCGTGAGCCAGAAAGTACCGACTATCGCAGGATAGATCCCACCTGCGGTCATCGCATCACGAGGAGAAGTGCTGACAAATTCCCAGCTCAGAACGCCAAAACCTTTGTAAAATATCCTGGCTATGAATACTATCAAAAATAGAGAAGTGATACCAAGACACAGCCCCAGAATGCCAATCCCCAGATGGTTACGAAGTTTACGTATACTCATCGTTTAACCCTCTTCAAAAAGACAAGTTCCGTGATGAGATTTGTAAAAAACGTGATGCAAAACAGCAAGATTGCAATTGCAAAGAGCGATTGATAGTGCAAATCACCGATCACGGTCTCCCCCATCTCTGCCGCTATTGTAGAGGTCATGGGACGCACCGATTCAAAGATGGATCCCGGGACCTGTGCAGATCCTCCGGCGACCATCAGCACTACCATAGTCTCCCCTATTGCTCTACCAAACCCTAAGAGGATACTGCCCACTATTCCGTTTTTTGCAGCGGGTACTATCACTCTGGAAATCGTCTCCCACTGCGTGGCACCCAATGCCAGTGATGCTTCCCGCAAGTTTTTAGGTACTGTCGAGATGGCATCTTCGGACATACTCGCGATAATAGGCACTACCATCAATCCTAAGATGATGGAAGCAGAAAATATGTTCAGTCCGGTTTGCAAATGGAATAAATCGCGGATCAAGGGGGATAAAAATGCCATTCCAAAGAGACCATAGACCACGGACGGGATACCTGCCAGTAACTCAATAATGGGTTTTGCTATTTCCCGAATTCTGGAATTTGCTACTTCCGAGATAAACAGCGCAGAACCCAAGCCCAGAGGTACTGCAATTATCAATGCTCCCAGTGTGACGCAAAGCGACCCAATAAACAAAGCCCAGGTACCAAACTCCGGTTGAGCATGAGTCGGATACCAGTCTGTCCCAAAAAGGAACATCGAGGGTTTGACGTGCTTGAATAAGGGTAAGCCTTCACTGAATACACTGTAGATGATCCCAAACAAAAAGACAATAGTAAAGAGGGATGCGGTATATGTGAGAGCTTTGAACAACTTTTCTTTGTAAGAATTCATACTATCCCAATATAATATACAGAGCTGGTATTATCGAACTCCGTATGTTTTTTAGTTTAGAGAAATGAAGCCCTGTCTGACTACCAAGGCCTGCCCTTCTGCAGACTGGATAAAGGAGATAAATCTGGCAACTTCACCGGTCGCCTTACCATTTGTAAACATGTATAATTTACGAGCCATCTTGTATGTCCCATTCTTAACGGTGTTCTCCGAGGGGATCACATTCTCAACAGAAACTACACGGATATCGTCAGTTACATAGCCCAGCCCGGCATAACCAATGCCACCGGGTGTGCTGGCGACTGTAGTAACTATCGCATTATTTGAAGCCAACATTTGAGCTGAGCTCTCTACTTTTGCTCCTTTCAATGCCTTTTCATTGAACATTTCAAATGTCCCGGATGCCACATCACGGGAGATCACAACGATCGGGAGATTGGGGCCACCTACAGCAGACCAGTTTTTGATCTTACCAGTATAGATGGCTGTAATCTGAGCTATTGTGATGTTTTTGACTGGATTGTTTTTGTGCACCACAATGGCTATCCCATCGTTGGCAACAGCATAAGGCGTAGGATTGATACCCTTGGATTTACATTGGGTGATTTCTTTGGCTTTCATGGGACGAGACGAATTGCCGATATCAGCAGTTCCATTTTGTAAAGCGGCGACTCCGACACCGGATCCCCCTCCACGAACAGATATATTGACGCTGGGATTCTTATCCATAAATGCTTCAGCAGCTGCTTGAGCAACCGGTAGCACCGTAGTGGAACCGGAACAAGTGATGTTGTTACCTTTGGCATAAAGACCCATAACGCTGAGTACTGTGATGATTGTGATTAGTATTGTGCGTTTCATTTTTACTCCTAATATCCTTATTTGATTGTGTTGGCAAAGCGCCACTTGAGCTGCATCATGATCTGGCTGCTATCTTTCTTACCATCGGCATAAGCAGCGGCAGATTCGTCTTCATCGTAGGACTTTGTGGTGAAATTGAGCTGAAGCTGCATGGCAGGATTGGCACTATCGTCGTGCAAGAAATTGTAGTTAACTCCCGCTGTAATGGTATTGAGCAAATACATGTCCCCAGCATTTTCCGTTTGATCCCATGTGTCGTATCTTCCTACAAGCTGGATATCTTTACCGACGTATTCCTTGAGAGACACTATAGGCATTATCATAATGCAGTTTGCAGTATAGTCTTTTCCTGTAACATTGGGATAGGTCACATCTTTGGATATATATTCTGCCCATACATCTACCGGACCATAAGCCAAACGAGCAATTCCATCCATCAGGTTTTGTTCTTGATAGCTGCTATTGAGTGCATCACCGGCAAGTTTCTTTTCGCCTTCTACGCTATTCATCATATATGAACCGCCCAGTGTGATACCTGGAAAGGGAGTAACACGTAGGTTTGCCAGATAGGCAAAGTCTGTATTATCTTTCAAGCTGCTTCCGACTTTCTTATATCCTTCGCCGTTGTATATGCCGGCAGCATATTCACCCCAACCACTTGGGATATACCCGTTAACTGTTACGCCATAGTCTGCAGAATTAGCGACTTTGTATTCATCGGTCGGGGCTTTCCCGATCAGTGTGTAGTTCCAGTCATAGATTGTACCAAAGTACACTTTCTGCAATCCGGTAGAGAGTACCATTTCCGGAACAGGAACGAGGTTCGCAAAATCTACGTACGCATATTTCAGCTTTAGACCGGCACCATCAATTGAGCTGGTCTTGTTTGTCAAAGTTGTGGTTCCATCTGCGGCAGTAGTCAATGTTCCCACTTCGTGTGTAGCATCAGAGGAAAATAAATCGACAGTAAAGCGAGCTTTTGTGCTTTCGGAAAACTTGGTTTCCAAACCAATATATCCACGTTCAAGCGAGAAATAGTTCTTTGAAGTTTTGTTTACATACGATCCTGAAGCATCAGTATATTTTGCGGTTTCGTTTGTCCATCTTCCCCACATTTCACCAGATATTTTGATTTCCTGCGCAAAACCAAACACCGGAAGCGCAAGGGCCGTTACCGCTAAAATCATGCCATACCATTTTTGGGATGTCATACTTTGTTCCTCTCATGTTTATAGATTTTGTCTATGTTTTACGCTGCATATGTTAAGATTGTATAAGCGATTTGTTAAGACTTCGTGAAGAGAGACAAAGTATTGAATAAATGGTGGATTTATCTGTGTTTGATGCAGCAATTCAGTTCTGTTCAGGAGATCTTTACCTTGCTCTCAATACCATACCTTCTCCCTTCTTCCTTCCTTAGTTGTGGCTATGATGTGGCTATGCCGCCCCATCAATCATGGGGCGGCATAGCCACATCATAGCCACAAC
>PHBQ01000072.1 GCA_002841975.1 Candidatus Cloacimonetes bacterium HGW-Cloacimonetes-1 | reverse complement strand
TACGATTTGAGAGCATATATATTCCGAATCGGGTTTGTACTATAATCATATAATCCGGTTCTGTCAAAAATGCATGTTAGGACTTTGTCAACAGCCTGAGCCCGGTAGGGCGACATCCGATAGCGACGGGTTCGGAGTGCCGCAGGCACGAAGGCCCTCGTTATGGTTCCCTCCCCGACAGAGCCCTTCACGGGCGACACATATCATTTTATACCATGGGTTTATCTTTCAATAACCAAATCCGCGTTACCATTCTCCATTTATCTGGCTCTTCTTGATGACTCAGTTCAGAGAGTTCATTAGTTTGACTTCCACTCACAATCTTGCCAGTGCTCAACAAACTTACTCCCAGCTTCACGTGGTCGTCTTGCCAGCGCAGGCTGGCACCCAGTTCTTTTCCAAGGACACGTAAAGGCATGTATAATTGCATCACAATTGTGAGAGAAATCTCTCTGACCCCAAATCGCATTTAGAATGAAGACAGCCTCGGGACCGAGACACTGAATAATCGGGGCATGGAGCCGAGCCCCATACATATTGGGGTGGTGGGCGGGATTCGATCCAAAACATCTATTCATCTAACAATCAATTCTCTTGACTCCATTGAACAAAGCTACAGACTGCATCTATGAAGAAAAACGCAAAACTGATTCTGGGCGGCGGTGCTGCCCTGGGCTTGGCACATATCGGCGTCCTTGCCGCAATTGAAGAGCATTTTACCATCACCGGCATCGTGGGGACCAGCATGGGTGCCATTGTCGGCGGACTCTATTGCGGGGGCTATACTCCCTTGGAAATCCTGGATATTGCCGGGTCACTGCGCAAATCCGAGATATTCAATCCGCTCAATCTGGATTTCACCCTTAGTGGCATCTTCGACGGTAAAAGTACCCATAAAAATCTGGACAAATTGACTCGCCATGCCAAGATCGAAGATGCCAAGATTCCCTTTGTAGCAATCGCCTACGATCTGATCACCAATCGATCGATCATCATCGACAAGGGTCTCTTTGTGGATGCCATGCGTGCCTCATCCTCTGTGCCCTATATCTACGCCCCCTACACCTATGGGAAATACCTCTTTGTAGATGGAGGAGTGGAGCATCCGCTACCCATGGCTTTTAGCGACGAAGTTCCCGGTGAGGTCTCCATTGCCGTAAACGTCCTTCCCGCCGTCCGCATGCAAGCTGCACACATCGAGATCGAGACCATGGGCACGATACCCAGATTTAAATCTCATCAGGTCTTTTTGCAAAGCGTCCTTCAAAACCAGGGCTACGTAGCCATCCAGGCTATTATCAATAATCCCCCCAATATCGCCATCGATGCCTATCATCCCAAGACCAAAGTCTATGATTTTGAATCAGTTCTGGATCTGTACGACTGGGGCAAGACCAAAGCCGCGGAAGCCATTATTAATCACAATGAACCGGATTTTATCGATAAAATGCTAGCATCCTACCAACATATGTTGAGCGCGATCAAAGTTCTCAAGAATTAGAACTTTCCCCATATGTACACAAAATCCCCATTTATTGGACACATCAGTGCTGATATGTCCAAATAAACGGTGTTTCTTGGACAGATGGGTTGTCAAAAAGATGGCGATGAGCAGATACTCGTTACACTGTCATGACAATTGAGCTGGACTCATTTCATAGCTCCTATCCTAATAATAATACCTCATGCAAGAGCGTTTCCCTATTAGTAAAATATTCCTTGCCAACATTCTTTATTATAGAATTAGTGCGAATTAAGAGATTTATGTTTGTCTTGCGATAGAGAGAGTTCGGTTTTATAGTACTATTACTCAATGAAACACTCGTGTAGCTCATGTAGAAGTCAAGCTGTCTGATGTGAATGACGCTTGGGAAAATATGGGGAAATGGGTGAAGTGTCTATCTTTGATAAATGAATGTGCAGATTAAGAGACTCAAATACTTAAAAAGTTTAATATGGCTGACCTAATACCCGTTTTAAAGAAAAACTCGATTCTAATTGGTGGAGTTGATATCGTCGAACAAGTTTTCCATTTACGATATCAGTTCCACCAGGGGTTGTCTCAACCTTAATCAGGTCGTTTGTCCAGCCCCGATCAAAGATTGCCGGGTCTATTAAACTGACAACGACATCGAATAAGGGTAATCGGTTTAGTTTAGGACCTGAATGTGAAAACAAGGAAGATGATGAATCCAATTGAAATACGGATCTTTTTATCATGTCCCAGTGGAGATACTCTATTAGGTGACTTGCATTTGGATTTGGAAAAAAAATCTAAGGAACTCAACAAATACTACGAGCCTCAAGGATTTCGATTCGAAGTACTACACTGGGAGCAGCCCTGGTTTGTTTGTTCAGAAAAAGGGAAAACTCCTCAGGAACTGATCATGGAAAAGGTTGGTAATTATGATTTTTACTTCGGTATGATGGGATGCAGGTACGGTAGTCTCCTTGATGGATGTTCGGTTTCACCTACTGAGTTTGAGTTCAATGATGCTCTCGAAAGGAACTCTAAAGCGTCTCTTCATAAGTATCCACGATCTGTATGCTTCTCGTTTCTGATGCCTCCGAATAAAGATAGCTTGAATACCCGTTTTAGCAAAGCCATCAGTATGCTAACTCGCAAGCTGCTCAAGAGACTATTCTCTTTTGGCAGAGATAATCAAATTCAACAAGTTACAATGTTTAGGCAACGAGCATGGAAAACTGGGATATCTCACGAATATCAAAACAAAAGCGAGATTGTAACCCTATTTGAGTCCAAGCTAAATGAGTGTATTGATACTGCGTATGTAAAATATCCTCTTCCAGACGAGTATAAAATATCTCTATCCGTTACAGACAGAAAAAGCTCTAAGGATGCTTTCTTCAGATCAAACCAAAGTAGCCTATATGAAAAGATCAGTGAAGGAAAAAGGATCTTGTTGTTGGGTAGTGGCGGTTCAGGAAAATCGACATATTTGGAATACACAGCATATCTCTTTTCTAACAAAATTGATTCATTTACTCCAATACATATCAAACTGAAACTATACAATGCAGAAACCCTATATGAAATAATCATTTCTGAAACACGATTTTTGCCAAAGAATCCCTTGCTGCTACTTGATGGATATGATGAACTCAGTGATGAATTGAAATTGCAGTTCCCTAAACAACTTATCAAATGGATGAAAAGATATGCTGATGCGCCTATCGTTGTGACATCTAGACCAATTGATCCGTCAACAAGCCCACTGAGAGAGTTTGATCTTTATGACATGAGTATATTGGGGAATGATCAAATCAAGGAATATCTTAGACTAAACCATATCGATGACAGCATATTTACGAATTCAAACTTATGGAATGAGTTGTATTCTCTTTCACAGATTCCATTCTATTTAGTGAAGATAGCAGAATTCTACATAATGGAAGGATCTCTTCCAACAAGTATGTCTCAGATTCTGGAGTTTGCTATTAAGCATGGAGCTAATAGTGACAAAGAGCATTTCGAAACTTCATTTACTGCCGACTATGAGTACCATGAGATGGATGATTCTCTGTCACTTCTATCTTTCTGCATGACAAATTCTGGAAAAACATCGGTGCTGAGAAAGGAACTAGAATCCATTATTCCAGATAGTAAGATCGCAGACTTTTTAAGAAAACACACGAGACTGATTGAATCTGAAAGTAATCAACAGGGGTTAGTATATAGCTTTTCTCACAAGATTTTTCAAGACTATCTAGCCGCCAAAGCAATTTGTCAGATTAGCTACTCGAGTATTATGGATATCATCTCAGACACCAACAAAGAATGGACCTGCTATAACTGGGAACCATCAATTCCGTTTTTGATTGAGCTACTTCAAAGCGATGAAGGGGACGCTCTTGTAGAGCACATATTCTCAAAACAGCCTTCCTTGCTTATAGAAGTAAAACCTGATCTCCTTTGTGATGATATGAAGCAAAGGCTATTTACCTCAACATTCGAGTATTATGCAGATAAAACTCAATACATACCTAGCTCGGTTAGTAATAGAAAGCTTGCTGCAATTTGGGACTCCTCAAGTATGGAAATGTACCTTCTTGATTTTATTGGTAATGTACGAAACCCGAATTCTATGTTGATTGAAGCATTTGTTCTGTTGAAATACTCAAAACAGGTCAATAAAGAACTGATTGATAAGGCATTACTAGCATGTTTACAAAATGACAAGTTGGCTGGATATCGGAGTAGATTGAACCACGTTGCTGCCCATTACATCAAGATCAATGACTTTGACCAAGCCATATTAGATGAGCTATTTGAAAAGAACCCCAGAGACACGATTCAGCTCTTGGCGGTTTATGATAAGAGCTTTAAGCATATTGATGAGTTGATCGAGCTATACAAAGAAATTGATAAAAAGAATAAGCGTGATCAATCTGATTCGAATACAAAGCTATCTATAGAAGATTATCTGGTCTATTGTGTCAAATCGAACCACTTGCATGAAGTGATCACAAGCACCATCAGCAGTAAATTACTACTCGAGACCAGCTGTCTTGATGATGAAATGAAAGAAATTGTTGAATATGCTTGTGAAAACTATAAATTCGAAGAAGTCTATGAAGACATGTATAATCTCTTTGTGCATTGCATTGAAACGCCTTCAGATAGGCATTTGGCAGAAATATACGTGTATTTTATCCGGCAAAAAGTAGAATATCAAGTTGTGAAAAGAGTGTTTGATGAAGGTAAAGACAGTTACCATGGAGTTCGTCTAGTACTATTGAATCCTGATAGTATTGAGTTTGTTAGCTCTATATGCAAAGACCTGATTCCAACGCTTTCACAGCAAAAGCAAAAAGTGCTTTATAAATATCTTGCCAATCCCCAAATTCCTCCCTTATATAAAGATATCCTTGAAACACAAAATATCAACCTTGAGCAATACAGGGTGGAAAGTTTTGAGTATAAAAAGAAAAGAAGACTGATGCATGACATGGAGTTGGTTCTGAATGTCGAATTGATAATTAACGAACTGGATCTGCTTTATGGTGAAAAGGATTCCATCACTGTCGAGGAATTTAGATCTCTTGAGCTATACCAGATATGTACTTTCATTGACAGAGTGATAAGAGATTATCGTGCTATCTATCCGAGCCAGCGTACGATACCAAAGAAAGTGATTGAAAAGGCCTTACAGGAAAAACATCAAGATCTAATAATCGACTTTATAGAAAGTAATTTCAAAAAGCAGTCTCGTATTAGTGCCTTTAATGATGATAAAAATATAGAGTTAAGCCACGAATTACAGTTATGGCTGGATAATTGGAAAAATGAAGTACTGCAAAATACTGATATAACAAAAGAACGCATACAGACAAGCTCCGTTGGATCCGAAATTGACAACATTCAGTCACTTTGGTCCTTTGTTAAAGAAGACCTGGTTGTAGTTAATGACTCTGTTCTACTCGATTTCTTATCGTTCGTAGGGGATACTAGCGAAGATTGGAGCGTTATTGAAGCGAAGATTAGTAACAAGCCGATGATAAAATCCAGGGTAGCAGCTAACCTCAATGATAAACACTTACTTACATGGAATCCTCTAGCTAACCATATTTGGTTTTGTACGAACAATCACTATTATGAAGTATTGCCTCATTCCTACGATATATTAAAAAGATTAGATGATGATTTTTGCAAAGATGAGCACCTTAGGTTCTGCTGTCTTGAATCTATCATCAGTATAGAAAGCGATCAGTTTAGATTTGAATCATATGTTTTAGATTGTCCCAGTGAAATACTAGATTACTTCGCAAGAGGATTTGTAAAAGAAAAAAGAAGCATGATTGGGCTGATAACAAGGCTAAAAGAGGAAGTGACCAGCAATGAATCCGGATCTACTCAAAAATATCCATATTATCTCGTTTGTTTGGGTGAAACCGAGTCCCTGCCAAAATATATTGAAGTAGTCAAGCAAACTCTGGATTTTTACATTGACCATGAGTATCCAAATCCATTCGAAGATATATCCGATGTGTCACAATTAGACTTGTTAATAGATCTGTTAGTTTTCAGCTTTGAAAACGAAATCAAGCAAGCCCGTTATCATAGCCTTACACGATGCATTCTTTCAAGTGTAGAGAACATTGCATATCAAAGCCATGAGAACTATGAGAATATTCTAGGTTTACTCACAGATCTGACTAATAAGTATCCCGAACATCAAGACACTTACATTCTGTTCGAGTGTATATGGAAGTTAGAGGACGAAATGCCTAAAAGAACTACAAAACTCCCAACCCTATTAGAATCTCTTGATCTGTACAATCGAATAAATGGTTCTTAGGTTGTTGTGAAAGAAAGATAGCACCAAGGAGTAAAGAGAACACGATGCCACTATTGTCTCAAGAGACAGTTTATGATAGAGACCTTTCCTGCGCCCTCCTTACTTAGTTGTGGCTATTTGCATGGAATTCAAACGGCATGTAATGAATTTTGCACATGGAAAACGTTGAAAGCAGGTTGGACATCATTGTGAGAATATGCGCTTACGTATCATCGAAGTCATATCGGGCAATATGCTGAGTAATCAAGGATTGTCCCACACATGTCCCAGCCACCAAATGATGTACCGATAGTACAATAAAGAGTTTCTTTCTCCTTCCTTGCTTCAGACAGTTTATCACACATCAAACCACCCTTAATCAAGCGTTAACTATTAAGGCTTGATTAAGGTGGGATAAAGGATTGATTGACAGTTTGAAGCAAGGAAGAAATATGGGGAAAACATGAGGAGCTAAACAATGAAAGCAACTGTGAAAGAAGGGATCAAGGGCTTTTCCGGCAAGCTGGACGGGGCAATTTACTATTATCATCCTCGCTTAAAACGGACGCTGATGCGCCGTGCCCCGAAGATGCCACTGCAAGAGAAAAACCTGGAATATGCCACCATTGCCAAACAAATTAAGGCTATCAACCCCAGCGAAGCATATCGCAGCGATTTTAGAAACTACCTGAACGAACTGCGGGACAGGGACGATAGCATCCGGCTGCCTTCCTGGTATAGCCTCTATATCAAGATGCTGTGGGCGATGCAGGCAAAATATCCTGATACCGTGGATCTGAAAACTATCACCAGAGAGCAGATCATAGAGCAAAACCTTCCCTGCCGTTCGGTGAAAACCGCTGTTGAGGATGGATTGCTGCCCATAATCCCCGGATATCAGTATATGGATAGAGAGATTTGACCAGGATTCAAAATACCGATTCCTATAGACCCTCACTGAAAAATCAAATGTCCAAAGTCCATGATACTCCTAACTCATTATATTTATTGATAATGCGATAGCATCATATATCCAAGTGATAACAATTTGAAGTTTCCAGTGTCGGTTTATATCCTTGTAGGCATGTTCCAACGGTTATAGCGTTGATAACATTGTAAATATCTTGACACCTACTCCCGCCCTAAGCAGAGTGTAGAAGTCTGAAGTATGTGTTTTGTGAGCACATGAAAAATCAGATAGTGATAATAGCTGTGTTGAGCTGTGATTGTTAACGGATAGTATTCCTAAAAGGAATGTCCGAAACCATAAAATGTGTAAAAGGTGACCCGATAGAGGAGAACCGATGACAAAGAACCTGTTCATCATCATGCTGATGATTAGCTGCCTGAATGTGGTTGAACTATGCGAAAGCGGAACAAATACTTGAACAGTCTCCCGGTTTATTCTGCGAGTTGCAGATACACGAAGAAGACTCATGGGATTGGTACGATTATTAACTTTTCCACAAAGGTTTGAGAATGCAAATGGTGAAATCACAGCTTAAAAGTAAAACTATATGGACACTCATTTTGAGTATATGCTTTTTACTATGCTTCTCCCCCCTGCTTGCCCAAACTAATTACAAATTAGACAAGATCACATTCTCCGGTAATCATATGATCAAACAAAAAGCTCTATCAAAGCAGATAAATGAGGAAACGACAAGTAAATTTGAATTTTGGAAGAAAAGAGATATTTTCGACAGTAACATCCTGGAGCAGGACGTTGAAATTCTGAAGACTTTTTATCAAACGGAAGGTTTTCTGAATGTAGAGGTTAAGTCCCAAACAACTATAAATGAGAAGAAAGAAACAATCGCTATTGAATTTGTGATAGTTGAAAATGAACCAATCAAGATCAATCAAATTCATTACAATATTATTTCGGGAACTCCGCAGACAAATGTACAAATACCGGAAATCAATGAAACACTTAAATCTCAAAACCGCTTTCGCGATAATGACCTGATCACCGCCAAGAAGCAATTTGCGGAATTCTTACTGAATAACGGATTTCCATACCAGAATATCAGCCACGATCTTAGCGTCAACACCAGCGATAGAACAGTAGATGTAACTTTCAATATTGATTGCGGAGGTGTGTTTACATTTGGTGAAACTACGATAACCGGTAACAAGAGAACTGCCGCTTTTTATATAGAAAAAGAAATGGGTTTTGAGGCAGGCGATACATTTGACAAAAGAAAATTGGAGCGTACTCAGCAGCAGGTAATGGATTTGGGAGTATTCCAGTTCGTTACGGTAAAATCACGTGCCGATGAAACCCCAACAGACAGCATTCCAATGGAAATTATGGTCAAAGAAGCTACTCGTTTTAATGTAAAATTTGGAGTTGGGTACGGTTTGGAAGAACAATTCAGAATCTCTGCGGATATTCAGAAACTGGGATTTTTCAGAAGTATAGATAGGTTCGATGTTTACCTGAAATTTTCCAAATTAGAACCGTATCAAATAGATCTGAAATTGAATCAGCCGCGTTTTTTGGGCATGAAAAACAAGCTGATTACCAACGCATACCTCAAGAAACAAGTTGCTCCTGCTTACACGATAAAACGCTATGGCGCAGCAATAAAAATCCAAAGACATCTGTTTAAAGATGCTAATGGTTTCTCCGGTTATTCCTATGAAAGGAATTTTTTGGATGCAGACGAAAGTATCTTAAATGAAGAGGATATTCAGCAAATCACCGAATACGATAAAGCCAATATTCTATTTGGACTCACTTTCGATAATTCAGCGCCTGTTTTCTTTCCGAATCAAGGCTTTTCGCTATCGGCAGTAACGACTTTGGCTGGTTACGGATTCAACAGCGATTTTCATTATTACCAAATTCTCACGGAAGCGAAAAAATATTATGGGATCACAGAAAATATAGTAATCGCCGGTAAAGTCAAATTGGGAATAATGGATCCAACTCGCGGAGATACATTCACACCATTGGAAGAAAGGTTTTATGCCGGAGGTTCAAATTCAATTCGCGGATGGTCCTATGGGCAATTAAGCCCGACAAGTGATAGTAATATCCCAATTGGTGGAAACAGCTTGCTGGAAAATAGCGTCGAACTCCGATTCCCGATTTGGAAAATGATTAACGGTGTTATCTTCACAGATTTCGGAAATGTGTGGTCCGAATCATATCACTACAATTTGAGAGACCTTCGTTATGCCAACGGTGTAGGTTTAAGGATAAAAACACCGATTGGTCCAATCCGTTTGGATGGTGCAATTTCCGACGAAAACAAGTTCCAATTTTTCCTCGGCATCGGGCAAGCATTCTAATGAAAAAACCCAAGAAAATCATCCTGATTGTACTGATCATAATTATCGCGATTATAGTCATTTTGTTTACCTTGCTGCAATTAGGGGTTTTCAATGGAATCATGAAGAACTTCATAGTTTCTGCTGCAAATAAATCTTTGAATGCTCAACTGGAGATCGGAAGCATTAATGGGAATCCTTTGAACAAACTTGAGATCAACAACATTCGTTTGAAGACCAAAACCGAGACCTTGTTATTCATCCCAAAACTCCGTTATAAACTGGTTTTGAGCAAGATATTCAAAAAAAGAATTCAGCTTGATTTCGTAGAGATCAATTCTATGGAAATGCATCTAGTCCAATCCGACGATGGTGTTTGGAATTTTGCCAATATTGCAATTCCGGATACTGTCTCCAAAGATAAACCTAAAACAAATGCGAAAAATGGACTGAATTGGGATTTCGTTCTGGATAAATTTGCCTTGAACAATGCTGTTATTTATATCGCTTCTGCGGATTCGGTTATAAATATACCGAAGCGGATCGAGAATTTTAATATTCAGTCATCTCAAAGCTTCATAGATGGGAAGCTGAAATTTGCATTAGAAGAATTTCGGCTCAAAACCATTGAGCCATACAACCATATTGATCTTCATTTGAATGTAAGCCAAGCCGGTAATGTTTACCGACTTTCTGATTTTGTTTGTAAAACAAAAAGTAGCGAAATTGTTATAGAAGCAGAAGGTACCAATTCACCTTCGGGAAAGATCAAATTAAACATCAATCCACTAACGACAGCTGAAATCCGTGAATTCATCCCTGATCTGCAATTCTTTGGAAATCCGAATATCAGCATCGAAGCGAGCTACATAGATGACATCATAAATGCCCATGTTTCTGTTATTGAAAATATGCAAAGCATCGATTTGTATGCCGAAGCTTCATCTCTAACCAAGAATCCTGAGTATAAACTGAACACAATTCTGAAAAATATCGATTTATCAAATTGGACAAATAACTCAGAAATGGAAAGTGATATCAATGGGAAAATCATAGTTATAGGGAAGAATACAGGTCCGGAAGATATTGAAGCAAATGTAAAATTTATACTTACAGACTCACAATTTGCTCAGCGAAAAATCAATAGTATGAATTTGGAAGTAACAAAGCTGAAAGAGAATGCAGATATTTTGCTGAATGTAAAAAGTGATTACGGCTCAGTAGATATCTCTGGAAAAGTGAATAACATCTTTCACATTCCTGAGTTTGATTTGAATTGCCAAATACGAGAACTGGATGTGGCACCTATCATAATGAATGATGAATTGGTTAGCAACATCAATTTGAATTGCCATTTTTCGGGTTCCGGCACTAATCAAGAAGAGCTGATTGCAGATTTGGATCTATTGTTGTTTTCATCGAATATTATGGATGTACCTCTTGATACACTTCTGGTGCAAGTCTCTTATGATAAACAAAATTACAAGATCAATAATTTTTATCTGGGAAATGCCGTTGCAGATGTCAACGCCTCTGGGCACGGTCTCATCCAGGAGAATAATGATGTAACTTTCAGGATAGAATTGAAAGATCTATCGCTGATAAAAAACATGTTCAATGCGGATATTCTGGAAGCGGAAGGATTTGTTGCAGGAAGTATAGAAGGTAAAGCAGACGCACTGAAAACGAAGCTGAACATTGATCTGAAGAATATCCAATTCAATAATATCAAGACAGAATCGCTGACTTTCTCTGCCGAAGTAGATTTGATACAAAACGAATTCTCTGGTAATATTCAGGCGGATATCCATAATACCGATCTGGAACAATTTTCCATTGATTCCATTTCTTTGAAATCCGATTTTTCCCAAACAGAAGCAAACCCTGAATTGCTGATCACTTTCTCTGATTCTCTTTCGTTGGAGTTAAAGTCGCTATTGTCTTATGCAGAGAAAGAATATGTAGTTCATCTTCCCATGTTTAAGTTCAATTCGAACCTTGAAAATTGGAGTGGCGGCTCTGACTCGATGAAAGTTGTTGTTAGTGATAATAGGTTTATGTTTACTGATTTTGAGTTGGCTTCTGAAGACCAGTATCTGAGGGCTGACGGATTACTTGATCTTGGGGGCGAATCGGATTTTCAGTTTGATCTGCACAATCTTTCACTCAGTAAATTTAGTGAATTGGCAGATGCTTCGATCGGAGGTTCCTTATCGATGGCAGTAAAACTGAAGGGGAATCTCGAAAAGCCAGAAATTATTGCAAATATAGCTTTGGAAAATCCGAAATTCAATGAAGTTGAACTTCATAAGTTCGAGCTTACTTCCAATTTTAAAAACGATAGTTTAAATGTAGATTTCGGCCTATTTCGAACAGTTCAGGAATCACTTTCCGGATCTGCATTTATCCCGTTGAGTTTGAGCAAGAAAAACCCCGAAATCAATAAAGATGCACAGCTTGTTGCTGAATTATACTCGGATGGAATTGATATCTCATTTGTGCAAGAATTTATTCCGCAGATTTCCAAACTTGCAGGAATCTTCCGTACAAATTTGAAACTCCAAAATACGCTAAGTTCCCCGGAAGTATCAGGAAATATCAGCCTTTTAAATGGCAAAGTTGTGGTTCCTGAATTCGGTATAAACTATGATTACGAACTATTAGCTGAAGCAAAGAAAGATGAAATAACTTTAGAAAAACTGGAGCTGATCAGTACAAAAGGGAAATTGAATGTTACAGGAGATGTGAAATTTGAAGATAATATCACTTCAAAGGTTATAGATTTCGGACTATCTGCCAAAGCTGATAATTTCTATTTAGCAAACAGCAAAGATGTCCAACTTGTAATTGACTTTGATGCCAATGCCCAGGGTCCGCTGGAGAAACCGACATTCGACGGAAAATTGACAGTCTTACGAACACTGGTCAATATCGATGCATTCATAGATAGAAAAGCTTCAAAGAGCCCTTATCATCCACTTTTGGTTCAAGCTTTGCGAGATACAACCCAGACAATACAAGATGAAAAAAAGAAGAAAAGCAAAGCCTTAGAATCCAAACTGATCAGCAATCTACGTGGTAAATTTAATGTGAGTATTCCCAAAAACAGTTGGATTCGTGGAAATGATATGAACGTCGAGATCGCCGGAGATATCCAAGTGTTGAAGAACAGCAAGGATTTCGAATTATACGGAGAAGTAAAGATTATTCGTGGAAATTACACGCTTTATGGTCGCAGATTCAATTTGAAAGACGGATCGGTCTCATTTACAGGTGGTTCGGAGCTGAATGCTGTTCTTGATTTAAAATTGGGATATGACTTGTATGATGCAAATCGGGAAATGAGAAGTTTGATGATCTTAGTAACAGGGAACGCAAAGAGTCCGAAGATAGACTTCACACTCGATAACCAGAGAATTGAAGAAAAAGATGCAATCTCATATCTTCTATTCGGAAAAAGTTCAGATGCTATGAGTATGGGGGAGAATTATGAAATGAATAAAACAACAGATGCTATGGGAACTGCTACCAATATTCTGGCAAAACAAATATCCGGCAAAGTAACTAAAACTATCGGCAAAGCGCTCAATCTGGATGTTATAGAATTCAAAGGGTCAGATAATTGGCAGAATGCAGATATCGTAGTAGGGAAATATATCACGAACAATCTTTTTGTAAGTTACCAGAAAGAATTCAATATCTCATCATCCAGCCAATTGACCACAGAAAAGGTAACTATGGAATATGAAATCTTTAAAAATATAATAATACAGGCAAATCAGGGAGATAGATCTTCTTCCGGTTATGACATTTACTTTAAATACAATAAATAATAGGCATAATGGACACGTTTGTTATGCCGTTGATGCTACCAAAAAATCAGCAAATACCTGGGCTGGCTACCTTAAGAAACCTTCCCAACCGGCATCAGGAAAACCATCCAAGGGTATCTTGATAATAATGAATGGTGGCAAAATATCCAGGAAACGAAATTTCAGCACGTGGAAAGGGCTCTCCCAAAGCGAATTGAATGTCACTGGTCTTCATGCTGCCTCCGGAAGGGATGATAGATCTGCCAAATCAAGACTGAGCATATAGTATTGACTATGATCCTGGAACTTGGCAGCAAGGAGACCAATAATGGCTGAACCTACAGGCTGATAACACCCTGTCGAATGTCACTCAAGACATTAAGACACTAATAGCCACTGCAAAGATCTCAGTGGTTAGCTATGTTAACTCTACTTTGACAATACTGTATTGGCAGATTGGAAAACGCTTGGTGGATGAGGGTTTCCATCTTGACCTCCTCTTCTACCATCGTAAACTACGCAGGTTAATCGCTATTGAACTGAAACTGGGAAAATTTAAGGCAGCCTATAAAGGACAGATGGAACTGTATCTACGGTGGCTGGATAAAAACGATCGAGCCTCTCATGAAGAGATCCCCTTGGGAATAATCATGTGCTCGGTCAAAGGGAAAGAAACAGTAGAACTGCTGGAACTGGATAAATCCGGAATCCATGTAGCGGAGTATTTAACCGAACTGCCACCCAAAGACATTCTGGTGGCAAAACTTGAGCGTACCATTCAGGAAGCACGAGATAAGAACAATACCCCGCAAATTGAGGGTTGTGGGATTGATGGTATGGAGTTCAAACGGCATGCGCAAACTATTTGCCGACCGAAAGCTCAAAAAGCCGGTTGGACTTTAGCAAAGCGGGCTTTCATCCCCCGGTAGCGAAACCTGTTTCAGCGTAGTTCATTGGCAGACTTAGCGCCAGCATAATAAGCAGACACAGTCTAATCCGGATAAAACCTAACTTCATTATTGCCTCCCCATTGCGGTCAAACTACAGTCCTGATCTGCAGACACGGAATCCAACGTTTGACTAACGCTCCATCCACCGCCACGAAATACACGGTAGGACCCGCCACTTGGACCGGTCGGGTTGTTAGCAGGGCTACTGCTGTAGCTAACATACCAATCCCAACACCATTCCCACTCATTTCCACTCATATCATATATACCTAGGAAATTTTGGGATTTTGTGCCAACTTGTTTACTGCCAGAGGGTGTATTATTGCCATCGTACCAAGCTACGGCATTGATATCGTCACTTCCGGAGTACAGATAATCTGGGGTATTGGTGCCTCCCCGTGCAGCATATTCCCATTCTGCCTCGGTGGGCAAGCGGTAACCATTGGCACTCCAATTGCATATTGCTGTATCCCAGGTGGCATTATAGGAAAGGGGAACAGTGCCCCAACTGGCTGGATTGGTGGAACCGCTAATTGTATAGACTGGGGTTAAGTCCTCTGAAATGCTACGTAGATTGCAATACGTGATCGCCGCATACCAGTTCACATTGTAAACTGGATAACTAGCCCCGACTCCGTATCCTGAGGCAGGGTTGCTGCCCATAACGTTTTGATATTCGCCTTGCGTAACCTCGTATTTACTCATAAAAAATGAGTTTAAGGATACTGAGTGTGTAGGTAGTTCATTTGATTGACCAGACCCACGGGTATCACCCATAGTAATAGTGCCACTAGGAACAAAAACAAATCCTATCGGAGCACTATTACTATAAACCGCTGTTACCATTTCAGATGATGTCCACAATTCCTTAAAGGCTTTGGCTTTTAGCGTGGTATCTAAAAAGACTAATACTGGATTGCTATATAGCAGAGAGGATGCGATTGGCTCGCTGCCATCTGTGGTATAGCGGATTTCCGCTCCATCTGTAGAGCAGCTTATTGTAACATTTTGTGTACTAAGATATAAGCCCCCTGTAGGGTCGAATGTTGGTGTTGCCACAGTAAGGTTATAGTTTGCTGAAGTTGTACTGCTCTCTAACCACCCAGCCTTAAATGCTTTCGCTTTTATCGTGGTATTGACAGAGACAAGAATAGGAATGCTAAATAGTGCTGAAGAAGAGGTTGGATCGCTGCCATCTGTGGTATAGCAGATTACCGCTCCGTTGGTTGAGCAGCTTATTGTAACGTTTTGGGTACTTAGATATACGCCCCCTGCAGGGTTGAATGTAGGTGTTGCCACAGTAAAGCTATAGCTTGCTAAAGTTGTACTGCTCTCTAACCACCCAGCCTTAAATGCTTTCGCTTTTATCGTGGTATCTACAGAGATAAGGATAGGATTGTTATAGATTGGGGAACTCACAGTAGGCTCGCTGCCATCTGTAGTATATCGAATAGATGCCCCATTAGTAGCGCAAGAAATACTTACACTTTGAACTGAGGAATAGGAACCACTAGGTATGCTTAATACGGGATTTACTACTACCATGTTATATGTATTAGCGGTTATAGAACTGGATTTCCATCCGTTTTTATAAGCTTGCGCTTTACAGGTAGTAATAGCGTTCACTAAAATGGGTGCTGAATAAATTGTAGAATTCTCATTGGGGTCGCTGTTGTCTAGGGTATATCTGATCGTTGCTCCAGAAGTTACTGTTGCTAAAACAACTTCTTGCTGGTTGTTGTAAGTAGATCCCGCTGGAGTAGCAACCGGATTTGCAACAGTATTGGGTTCCAATAGAGCTTCGTTGCTATATCCGCTATAGTAACTCTGATGATAAGTTCTGATCCGCCATGTGATAGATATTTCTTCGGGCAAAGTATCGCTCAGATCGATATCGTATTGGGTTACATTTGCCCCCACTGTGGCATAATTTATCTGCCAGGATCCGTTGCCATCTTTACGATCAATTTTGAATCCTTCTTCTACTTGTGATTCATCAGTCCAGGAAAGCCTGTACAGAAAAGCGTCAACTGATTCTGCTTTCACGTTTTTTGGGCTGATGAGTGCAGCAGTGATGTTTTGCGGATCCACAGGATTATCCCATGTAAAACAGGAGAGCAGGCTTAGTGCTAGCAAGGTAAGCAGACACAATCTTATCCGGATAAAACCTATCTTCACTACGGCCTCCCCATTTCATTTTGTAGCTTTTTCTGCCATTGCCTTTGTTTGAGGTAAGAATATAGCATCCATGATCCCCCCAGCACGTCAATACCCATGGCAGGATAGGCGATGTTGCGGGAATCGATGGCCTTTGACCTATAGTCTGCAGCTGCGCTGGAGGTGGTTGCCTTTTGATAGTTGTCATAGTTTTGCAAGCTGTTATAGCCAAAGTAAGCAGTGGCACCCAGAGAGATTATCAGAGTGGTGGCAGATATGTATTTGCTAACTTTCCAACCTCTAACTCTATTACGGTAGATCTTGTCCAGTTCCATCAAACTAAATTCCAGACTTAGATCCTTATCCACCAGATTTAGCTCCTGTTCTACTATGCGATAACCGGGTTTTACAACACGAATTGTATATGCACCAGCATACAAGGGAGGGATTTGGCCACTGTCACTATAAACAGAGGTTTTGCCGGTTTCTTGATCCAGAATATGTAGCGTGTAATCCGGGACGTTTGCAGATAGATTCAGACTGTGCATTCGGGGCTGGAAAGCAAAGGGTAAGTTCACCCTATCCCCAGCTTGGAGTTGGATGCTCTTTTCCACGGGATCAAAGGCACTTCTGTGTTCACCGGCATAAAATGCTTTCAGGCTGTAAGTTCCGGCAATCAGACGTTTGCTTAGCTTCTCTGTCAGCTCTGTATCTGTTTGATTATTCAAGTATAACTGAATCGGTTGGTG
>PHBQ01000071.1:15052-20110 GCA_002841975.1 Candidatus Cloacimonetes bacterium HGW-Cloacimonetes-1 | reverse complement strand
CACAGAAGTTAAGCTCACTCGCGCCGATGGTACTGCATGGGTAACTGTGTGGAAGAGTAGGTCGCCGCCATCGCTAATATCTGGCTCTTTTTATATATACACAATTATTAGCATGCACAAACTCTCTCATTCTATAGGACTGGATACATATTGTGATTGCAGAATTACTTAATTGTAGGGATGTGTATTACTGTGTATATAAAGTTACTCGAAGGCAATAATCTCTCGGATCACCCACGATGCCGCCATCATACCCATGATCGCAGGCATATAACTGATGGAACCTACTACCTTTCTCTCTCTACCCCGATGGATGATCAATTCATCCGGTGTATCTTCATCCTCTTCCGGGCTTATTGGAAGCTCTGAAGTATATACACAGGGGAAACCGCCTTTGATCCCACGCCTGCGGAGAAACTTGCGTACTCTTTTTGCCAGAGGGCAATTGTATGTTTTGGAAACCTCTACAATCTCTATCTTGGATGGATCGAGCCGATTCCCGGCACCCATCACAGAAATAACCTTGATTCCGCTCTTAATAGCATACTCCAGAAGGCCTATCTTGGGTCCCAAGCTATCTATGGCATCCACTATGTAATCGACATTAGTTAAAATCTCTGCTCGATTCTCTTCTGCCAGAAAGACGTTCTGAATATCTACCACACAATGGGGGTTGATAGCCAGCATCCTTTCTTTCATCAGTTCCGTTTTACTCTGCCCGATCCCGGGGTGAGTAGCCAGTAGTTGACGATTGAGGTTAGTCAGATTGACTACATCAAAGTCGATGATCAAGAAACTGCCAACACCGGCACGTACCAATGCTTCCGCAGCATAAGAACCCACTCCGCCTAAGCCAATAACGGCAACTCTGGCAGCGTGTAGCTTTTTGATTCCCTGTTCACCTATGAGGATAGTAGTTCTATTAAATTGATCCATAAACATCAAATATCCTTTTTATGTTGTGTGCTTGAGTGTTTAGTAACTCTTTTTGTCCCGTCAGTGCTGCGACAGCTTGAAATGTATCATTTACTTGCAGCAGGGGATTTATTGCGTGCTGTGCAATATTCTTGAGCGTCAGATCAGATTCAAAGACAAATTGTCCATCGCACAGCATTTCTATTAGTAACTCTTTCTTTTCCGGCAACAATAACCGGGTTCCGATTCCAAAATAGCATCCAATTGCCCTCAAACTGCGATATCCTTCGAAGGATCCCGCATATCCATGTACCAGAATGGGAACATTGGCATGTTTTAGTATCGATAACACGCTCTGATGATGCCCTACGGCATGGATAACGATTGGTAGCTGATAGTCTTCTGCAATCAAAACCTGCTGTTCAAAGACATCTATTTGCCACTTTAGATCAGGATTGTTGCGATCTATTCCAATCTCCCCGATCAAACTGCAAGCACCCGATGCCGCAACTTTTCGGAGATCACTCAGTTCAATGTCACATTGAGCATAGTGAGGATGTATTCCGGCACCCCATTTTACAGTATCGAGTGGGTTGTCATAATGCCACCGTAACTCTTCCCGAGTTAATGCAGTACTGATGAATCCGGTGACACCTTGTGCGGCAGCATTTGTGATTAAATCCTGAATACTATATTTCCGCGCTATGTTTGCCAAATGACAATGTGCATCTATGAGCATCCGGATACCCTAAGGTTTCAGTTCCGGTATCAAGCGAATAATCTCTTTTGCAGCTCGGAGTCCTGCTTTGCCATCCAGATCGTCAAACATTATCCTATTTGCCTCATCCCGTTGTGGGAAGTATTTATGTGGATCCAGCAAAACCTCGTCTATAGTTCCGCTCAATTCATCGATCCCACCGATCCGTACCGAGATCATATCCATCAGTTCTTCTATTTCGTCCAAACTGCGTGCAGCTCGCGGAGTTTTAAAAGACACAATAGGCTTTCCAAGGGCACTACACTCTGCCAGCAGAGAACTAACATCCCCGATGCAGAGATCGGATAGCATGATATATGGAGTCAGGTCTGCATCCGTGACATACACTACACCTTGCGTGGCACAAATAGGATCTCTGTATTTAGTCTCTGTCCAAGGATGTAAGGTTACCAATACATTATACTGATCTATAAAAGATCCGAGTTTATCATACCATTTATCCACTGCAGACATCCCGGATTTGCTCCAGGTAGCAGTGAACAAGAGAGTGGGTAATGCCGGATTCAGATTCAAGAATTTACGTAGATTCGCAATTTCCGCAGTGCTAATACTGCCGCCCAAGGCAGGATCCAGCCGGGGAAACCCAATGGCTTTACCCACTGTGACACCGATCTCAACAGCCATTTCCAAATCTTTGCCACTGGTGAACATAAACAAATCAAACTGATTGTAGTTAGCGGCTTTGGTCATTCTTTTAAAGTGATAAGGTCCGTGACGCATCCCGATCTTGATGATGCCGGAAAACGGAAACTTGTGGGTGGCATGTCTGCACATGATTACTGCTTTGGGAAAGACGGGTAAACGCCGGCAGGGAATACCACGGGCCGCCAGAAAACGAATAACTTCCGGATTATTACTCACGATACTCACACTGCTGAGCTGTTTTTGCACAGGCGCGAAAGTGTAGTAGTCGATCAATTCGGCACAGTAAAACACCACCGGACGTTTTGGCGAGAATAACCGCAGCAAAAACCAGACCATGGAATAGGGCACGGACAAGAGATACTGACTAAACACCATTTAAAACTCGCTTCAAGGCTTCAAATGCCATGACCGGACTGATGTCTTTCATACAACGGAAATGTCCCAGAGGACAGCGGTTTGATCCATGCTTGCCGCAGGGACGACAGGGCAGTTCGATTTCGAGTACTTTGTCCGCAGTTTGATAGGGGTAAAATCCAAATCTCTTCACGGTCGGCCCAAAGAAGGCAAGCACCGGAGTCCGTACAGCATTTGCCAGATGCAAGGGTGAACTATCGTTACTGAGCAAGACTTTACACTTCTGAATCAAGGCAGCAGAGCCCATCAGGCTGAACATCCCGGCACAATTCAGTGCCGAGGTATTGCTCCTCTTGATAATCTGCTCGCACAGCGCATAATCTTCTCGAGAGCCGATCAAAATGCATCTATAGCCGGCTTGATCTATCAATGAGATTAGCTCCGCAAAGTGCTCCCAAGGCCACTTTTTGGTCTCCCAGACCGAGCTGGGTGCCACGGCTATCAGGGGCTGATCCGTAAGCTGATGCGCCTGGATAAACTCTTCCACCTGCTCAAACTCTGCAGGATCGATAAATAATTCTGTTTGATGGTCAAATGTATCGTTTGTAAAAGCTGTAACCAATTTCAGGGATCGCATCACGATCGGATATCCTTTTTCAAAGGGCACGGATATGGTCGTGAACTTTTGCCGTGGATAGCCCAGACGCTCTTTACTTCCGCTCAATAGCATCATAAATGAAGTGGTATAGGATACATGTACCGATACCGCCAAATCATAGTGGTTTCTTCGCAGAGTCCGGATCAGCTTCCAGAAAGACAGCCAGCGGTGTGACTTTTGTCGTTTGTTGTAAGTGTAGATATTGCGGATGTTGGGATTATTGCGATAGATAATCTCTGTTTGCGGGATTAACACAACATCGATCTCAGCTTCCGGAAAAATCAATTTGAGTGCCTTTGGTAATGGTGTGCTCAGGATCACATCTCCAATAAACGCAGTCTGAATAAAGAGTATCTTGCGAATGCTCCGCAGCCAGATACTATGGTAAAGTTCTCTGTTTTTGCGGACAGTATGCCGGATCGAGAACTTTTCGGCGGAGCTTTTGGTATTGGCTAATAGTGTTTTGTACAAATCTTCATCTGTGGCAAGGCGCACAATGGCAGCGGCTAGCTGAGGGGGATTCTGGGATTCCACCAAGAGTCCATTGTACTCATGCTCGATCATTTCCGGAATGCCTCCGGCACGAGTGCCGATCACCGGCAATCCTACTGCCAGGGCGTCGATAACCGAAGTGCCCAGCCCCTCGAGTTTCGATGCCATCACATAGATATCAAAGGCATCTAAAAAGCTACCGACATCCGTTTGAAATCCACAGAGGATAAATCTATCCCGAATTCCCAGTTTATCTATCAATGCTTCGATCTGTGGACGCTGTTCTCCATCACCAATTGCCATGAAATAGAGTAATGGGTTATCGGAGATAGCAAGAGCCGCAGCATTGATCAGGGTTGGATAATCTTTATGCCCTACAAATGCGGCAATCGTACCAACGACAGTGGCTGTAACGGGAATATTCCACTGCGAGCGAACTTCAGCGGCATGGGAACTGGATCTATGCCTGTCAAGATCGACACCGCTATGGATGGTAACGATTTTTGATTCCGGTATTCCGTCCTGGAGCAGAACATTTTTGATGTTATCGGAAATTGCCACAATCTGATTGAGTAGAGTGGTGCGATACTTCCAGCGAGAGAACCAGTTCTTACGGATGCCAAAATCCACTCGACGGGCTGCAATGAGGATCAAAGAACGTTGGAACAGCTTTGCCCACAATCCCCAGCTAAGTGCATGACCACTGTGCAAGTGCAATATTTTGTAGTGATGACGCCTAGCAAATAGTGAGAGCCGAAATCCTGCAAAAGCATCCCATTCACCGCGAAAATCTATTTCTTTGTAGGGCAGGCTTTTCTGCCGGAAATACTGGCTCAGTTTTGATCCCGGTCTGCACACAAAAGTGCAGTGATCTCCCGCACTCAGCATTGCTTCATAGAGGTAAACCGCCTGTTGCTGACCACCTCGCCATCCCATTTCCGTATCGATGTGGAGAACCTTTATCTTTTGCATAACAAGTGGTATTTATACCACACTCCCCAAGCTGAATTTTTACAGAGCAGAAAGCCTTTGTAACCGTCTAAGAAACCACGTTGCAAGACATACATCTTGATAAACTTCAATGCTCCTGCCAAGAGGGGAGATGATTTGACGACCCTCTTCTTTTTGCCGGCACTGAGTTCCGCATAGAGTTTCATCTTTGCAAAATGCGATTCCAGGGTAGGATATGTATAATGATGCATCAGGTTTTTACAAG
>PHBQ01000071.1:0-15013 GCA_002841975.1 Candidatus Cloacimonetes bacterium HGW-Cloacimonetes-1 | reverse complement strand
TTTTACAAGTTTGCTTGGGGGCTGAGGTGATTACCGATTCATGCACCGGGGCATCGTTAAATGTTCCTTGCAAACGATTGAAAAGCCGGAGCGGCTGATCTTTGTTCCAGCCACAATAGTTGATTGGTTGCCCCAAATAATAGGAAAGTCTTTTGATGCGATAGGAATAAATGCCAAATCCGTCAGTCTTCATCCTTACAATTTCAGTGCTGAGGGCAGGACTCAATACTTCGTCTGCATCTATGGATAGTATCCAATCATGAGCCGCAGCTTCCACAGCCTTTCGCTTGGCAGGGCCAAAGCCCGACCATGAGGTCGAATGTACAATTGCACCCATAGACTCACAGATTGAGACGGTATTATCCGTTGAGCCGGTATCCATCACGACAATTTCATCGACGCAAGTCAAAGATGAAATGCAAGCTGCGATGTTTTGAGCCTCATTTTTTGTGATAATAACAGCGGAGATTTTGTCCACGTCCACTCCTAAACATACTAATAACTACAGCCTAAGGATGATAAGTTTTCGTCAACGAATTTCTACAACACACCTATTTGCAACACGGTTGCAATACGGACTCATTACGGACCCAATACGGACTTAGTCCGTATTAGGTCCGTATTGATACCGTAATGAGTCCGTAATGCTATTAAGAAAGCAAAAAGAAATCTTGACGAAAAGTGGGGAATTTCTGTCATAAATCTTAGACCTTGCTTTTACGGAAGTGAGCTCAGGAGGTATAATGAAAGTAAATTTTAAGAACATGCTCACCGGATATACCGGGAAGGCAGACGGGATGATCTATTATCGGAACCGTCTGACCGGCAAGATTTATGCACGTAGGGAATTCACATTCAAAAACCATTCGGGTCAACCCCGGTTTGCCAATGCTCAGAAAGCGATCTATGCCCTAGCTCCTTCGGAAGCTTATCGCAAGAACCTCTATGACTATATCCTGAGCTACAACGCACTACCCCAAAACGCAGAAAAACCGGCAGTAGCCTGGACAAACATATATAACAAACTGATGTTTGCCATGCAAAAAGCCATGCCGGATACAGTAGTCCTGTCGGCTATTACCCGCGAGCAGATCTACGCACAAAATCTCCCTTGCATTAGTTTACGAGCCGCCATTGAATACGGTCTTCTACCCATTGTCGAATCCTATGAGAGGTTTGATAAACAGATATGAACAAAGCGATAGTGTTGTTAAGTGGTGGGATGGATAGCCTCGTGACTGCCGCTATAGCCGTGCGTGATAATGAGGAAGTGAACTTTTTACATGCAAATTACGGACAGCGTACCGAAGATCGTGAATTGGCATGCTTTGAAGCACTATGCGATCATTATAGACCCCGCCGCAAAATGGCAATAGACTTAACCTGGATGAGCCAAATCGGCGGTTCAGCGCTGACAGATCTGAGTATGCAAATCAAGGATCATGATGGATCTCTTGATGTTCCCAATACCTATGTTCCGTATCGGAATGCAAACCTGATCGGTGCTGCGGTTTCGTGGGCAGAAGTGATCGGAGCGAACCGGATTTACGTCGGAGCAGTGGAAGAAGATAGCTCCGGATATCCGGATTGCCGTGAAGTATTCTTTGCTGCCTTGCAAAAAACTATCGAGTATGGCACGAATAATGCGATCCCTGTGGAGATTGTGACTCCTGTAATCCACATGAATAAATCCCAGATTATCCTGCTGGGTGCCCAATTGGGTGCACCATTTGAGCACTCTTGGAGTTGCTATCGCAACAGCGATGCAGCATGTGGCACTTGCGACAGCTGTACTCTCCGCCTCAGGGCGTTTGCAGCGCTTGGGATGAAAGATCCGATACCATACAAAAAGGACTGATAATGCAATACAACAACGAAAAAAAGAAGATACTGATAGTAATGACCGGTGGCACGATTGCCATGAAAGACACTCCCAATTCAGGGATAGTTCCGACAACGGATTTCGTGGATTTTCTCCATTCTTTTCCCCAACTCAATAGCGTCGCTAATGTCGAGATGATAGAGTTTTCCAATGTTCCCAGTCCCTATATGACTCCCCAGAAAATGCTGGAATTGGCACAAATGATCGATCTGAAGATTGTGGATTACGACGGTGCAGTGGTGACTCATGGCACCGATACGCTGGAGGAATCTGCCTATCTGTGTGACCTTGTACTGACCACGCGTAAACCCGTGATCTTTACTGCTGCAATGCGCAGCGGGAGCGATCTGGGCTTGGACGGACCGCGCAATATCATCGGAGCCGTACGGGTCGCCAGTTCGCACGAATCGATGGACAAAGGTGTGATGGTGGTGATGAACGACGAGATCCACACCGCTCGGGACGTCAGCAAAGCTGATACGGGTAAAGTAGATGCTTTTGTCTCCAGGGGTTACGGGCCTTTGGGTTATGTGGATCCGGATCGGATCGTGTATCATCGGCAAACCTTATATAGAGAAAGTGTCTGGACGGACAAGATAGAGCAGAATATAGACTTGATCAAAGCCAGTGCCGGAATCGACGGACGCTATATCCGCTGTTCCATGCAACACGGGGTAAAGGCTATCGTGATCGAAGCCTTTGGTAGGGGAAACCTACCCAGGGACATTATCCCGGACATTAAGGCTGCTATCGAGCAAGGAATATTGGTGGTGATCACGTCGAGAACTCAGACCGGCAGAGTGTTGCCGGAATATGGCTACGATGGTGGCGGTAAAAATTTGCAGGATTGTGGAGCTTTACTGGCTGGAGATATGAAAGGGATCAAGATCCGGCTGAAACTGATGGCACTATTTGGCAAATACCAAAACGCCGACACGGTACGCCGTTTCTTCTTACAGAGTATCGAATAATCCGGGATTATACCTGATGAACGATCTTGCCATCGACCATGGTCAAGAGCGACTTGGCTTTGAGCCAGTATTCGTTTGGTAGTTCAAAGAAATCTTCCAAGACCATCAAATCCGCTAATTTACCCTTCGTGATGGAGCCTCGAACAGCTTCACTGCAAGATCCTTGCGCCGCTCCCAAAGTATAGCCATACAGAGTTGAGGCGAGGTCTATCTTTTGCTTTGGCATCCAAGACGGCCGATACTGATTGAGGGCATGTTTCCTTTCCAGAGCGGTGTAAATCCCCAAGAATGGATTGATGGTTTCGATAGGGACATCGGAGCCAAATCCGTAGGGGATATCCAACTGCAATAGGTCATGAAACGGATACGCCTGCTCAGTGATATTGTTCCAATACGCTTCTATCAGCGGGATATCGTTGGACAAATGTACCGGTTGCAAGGCACAATATGCTCTGGAGGCTTGCAAGAGCGAATAATCCTGTTTGCGGATGGATTGTACGTGCTCGATGCGATGCATCAAACCGGAAGATGGATAGAGGGTGTTGATCTTGAATATTGTCGATAATACCTGGTGAACACATCTGTTACCAATGGCATGGATAGTGACAGCGATCCCGTGGGATGCGGCCTTGGTAGCTATTTCGAGGAGCTGAGCATCTGTGTACCGCATGACTCCTGTATTGGTGGCAGAATTTGAAAAGGGGTCAAACATCCAGGCCGTCTGAGAGCCCAAAGCTCCATCGGCAAAGATCTTGACACCACCCATTTTGAGGCGTTCATCGCCAGTATAGCTTTTGACGCCTTTTTGGATCATGGAGTCCAGATCGTCCAAGGGAAAATGCCAGCAAAAACGGAAGGAACTGCCTTCGTTACTGACTTCACTCAAGAGGCTCCAGCTGTGATCCGGTTCCATAGAGTGGATCCCGCAAAGACCTAAGCTATAGACTTCCTCGATAGTGCGTCGGATGGCATCTTTGAGCAGTTCCTTATCCGGCATCACCACATGGGGATCGATCAATTCTGCAGCTTTTTCATAGAGAATCCCGGTAGGTACTCCATTTTTGTCTTTTTCTATGATGCCACCAAAGGGATTGATGGAAGCTTCGTCGAGACCTGCAATCTTGAGTGCCAGAGAATTGCACCATTTACTGTGATAATCCTTGCTTTGCAGGGCTACAGGGATATCGGGGAAGATCTGATCCAAAAAGCGTTTAGTCAGGCCCTGACGATCGGGATAAATGTTCTTGTTCCAGCCGCTGCCCAGGATCCAGGAGCAGGAAGCGGCATGGGTTTCCCGGTAACGCAGTAAATAGCCGCGTACATCTTCCAAAGACTGGCAGGAAGACAGATCAACCATTACCTTACGCTTTGATAGCTCCACGAAATGAGTGTGTGTGTCTGTGAATGCAGGCAGTAAAACTTTGGATTTGAGGTCGATAATCTTTGCCGTCTTTTTGGCGGCTGCTTTACATGATGCCAGGTTACCGATTTCTGCAATCAGATTGTCGCGAACTAATACTGCTTCCGGTGAAGCAGTGCCAGGATCCATAGTGAGTATTGTGCCGTTTGTAAAGATGTATTCCATGTGAAAATCCTAATATTTGATGGTATAATGAGTGCCGTGGTCGGTGTTTATATCCATAGTCCCACGTAGTTGTTTGACGAGCATTTCGACAAGACTCATGCCAAAACTCTCTTGGTGCTGGAGTAGATATTGTTCCGAAATTCCGATCCCGTTGTCAGAATAGTTCAAGATGTGCACTCCCTGCTCATCTTGAGAGCAGCGGATCGTGATCTTGCCTTTGTGGCTGTCCGGGAAGGCATACTTGAACGAGTTTGTAATCAATTCATTGAGCAAGATTCCCAAAGGGATGAGTTGATCGGAAACCAGTGAACAAGAGCCGAAGTGAGTATCAATCTCGGCATCACAAATACCTTGAAAGGTCATTTTGATGGAGTTTATCAAGTCTCGAAAATAGTCAGCAGTAGAGATGTGTGTGAAATCAGAAGAACGATAGAGCTTATCGTAGATATACATCATACTCAAGACCCGGCCTCTGGCATCATTCAAGGCTTCGACTGCGTCTTCGTTGTCTATTTCCATTGCCTGTAGAGAGAGTAAGCCACTGATGGTGCTCATGTTGTTTTTGATTCTATGATGAACTTCACGTAAGAGCATTTCTTTTTCTTGGAGCAGACTATCGATCTTTTGTTTTGCCTGTTTCTGTTCGGTGATATTCAGGCAGAGTGCCATTGAGCCGATCACGGTACCACTGGCATCGGTGATGGGTGCTGCTTTCATTTCAAAGCACACAGTTTCACCACTTTTGGTAAGCATATAGAGTTCGTATTCCTCGGATATTCCTAACTGTCTTTGCTGGTTACGCTGAATAATGCTCTGTTTATCATCACTTTGTACCAGGGCTTCATAACCAATCTTGCCGATCAATTCTCGATCTGAATATCCCAGCAGATCATTAAATTTGGGATTAGTGTAGAGGATTACATCGTCATTATCCACTACCATCATGCCTTCCATCATACCTTCTACTAATTGCTGATATACAATCTCCCCACCGGTAATGAAGGAGAGGTGTTTATGAGCCTTTGCATATTTTCGATACTGGTTGATAGTATTCCGGATTTGGATTGCTAACACAGAGGGGGAAGTTGCAAGAGAGATAAAACAATTGCATTCCAAGGCTGTCAGATCCGGGATGGGATTGACGGTATCATCACAGTAGACCAATACAGGTGCAAGGAGTGTGGTAGATAGTTGCTTGATGGAGTCTGGAAGTTTATTTATCTCCATGGAAGCAGAAGATAGGAGGATCGCGTCGAAATGTGTATCGACGATTGTGCATGCATTATGAGTGTCTCCAGCTAAGATGATTTCAAAACCCAGAGACGCTAAAATATCACTATAAATACTTGCCACTTCCGGCTGAGGTTCTACTAATAGAATCATTCTATTAGGCGCTTGGTTCATATTGTACCCACTTAAAAAGTTATTCAAAAGTAACGAGTCGCAATTACAAATGTTCCATGCGAATTGTCAATCAATTTGTGTAACAATAGTTAGCGCTCTATCAAGTTCAGCGGTGGGGATAGCGATATTGAAGCGCAACCAATCTGCACAAACACTGCCAAAAGCAGATCCGGGAACGCAGATTAGCCCGTTTTGGGCAAGGTCTTTAGCGATTTGGAGGGAATTTGTTCCGGTATCAAACATCACGTAGGGAGATGCCTCCGGAAAGAACAAACGAGACGTATTATAGTGATGGGAAAGAGTAGATTTGCAAATGGTTCTGCAATTGGTGAGTTGAGCACGAATGTCTTTCACTGCAGTCATGCCAGGCTCTGTCAAGGCAAACACTGCCAGTTTTTGAGAAAGCCAGTGCGAGCAGGTGGAGATATACTGTCTGGTTTTGATGATGGAGTTTGTGAAAGACTGCGGGGAGATGATCCAGCCGATGCGCCATCCACTCATGCAATGGGATTTTGAAAGACCGCTGATGATAAATAAGCGCTCGTATCTCCCGGAGCAAGTGAGAGGTCGTTCCTCAAAATAGAGTTCACGATAGATTTCATCCACGATCAGGATAATGCCGTGGGTATCGCAGAGGTTGATCAGCCAATCCAGATCTGTGCTCTGCAAAAATGCACCGGTAGGATTTTTGGGATTACTGAGCACAATGGCTTTAACTCCGGGAGAGAGCAGTTCTTCCCATTTATCTCGGTCGGGTGCGCTGAGATCCGGCAGATAGGGCAGGCGGATAGTGTCAGCTCCCATCATTTGCACGATGGTAGGATATGCAGAATAGTCCGGATCCGGGATTGCGACTACATCACCGGGATTGAGAATTGCCGTGAGCACCGTGTAGATCGCTTCTTCGGCACCATTGGTTACACATACTTGATCGGGAGTAATCGGCTCACCATAATAAGCGGCTATTTGTTCGCGTAGTTCAATGAGACCGGCGTTGGGTGTATAGACAGGGGTGTGTGTTCTCAGAAGCTCGATAGCATGTTTTCGGAGGACATTGGGCAGTTCAAAGCCCAGCTCTCCCAGAGCCATGTTGATTGCACCCGGGGTTGCGGCTTGCATGATCTGACGGATCACAGAGAGTTCTATGCCAGAGATGCGATCGGCTTCAGTCAAGCACAGCCCTCAGGTCTTGCTCCAATTGGGTCGAAGCATCGGTTTTATCATCACGGTATTTGATGATTATCGGGCAGTAGGCGTGAAAATCGGCATTGCCTTTGAGGGCACGTGAACCGGGAACGAGCACTGCTCCGGATGGGATAGTGTAAGAATTACCACTGTCTTTTGGCAGGTAACAGCCGTTCACGGCATCATAGATGGGAGTGCCGGAAGTGATAATCGTACCGCTTGCCAGGACGGCACGGGATTTAACGATTATGCCTTCATAGATACCGGTATTGCCGCCCACAAAGACATCGTCCTCGATCACAACGGGACGTGAACCGATCGGTTCCAATACTCCGCCGATCATTGCTCCTGCCGAGAGATGGACGTTTTTACCGATCTGAGCACAGCTTCCCACCAAGGCATGCGAATCTACCATAGTATTCCGATCCACATAAGCGCCGACATTGATGAAAGCGGGTGGCATGATGGTGACACCCGGCGCGATATAGCATCCCGTGCGGGCAGAACTGCCACCGGGAACTATACGGATCTGGTCTTCTGCCCGGAGTTGCTTCTCAGGCAGCGTATGCTTGTCAAAGAAGGGCTTGTTTTCACTCCAGGACATATCCACTACGTTTCCCATTCGGAAGCCCAGGAGGATACCCATTTTCACCCATTGATGTACAATCCATTCCTCACCCTGCAATTCACAGGCACGAATGCTGCCGGTATTGAGTGCATCGATAAAGCTCTGTAACATCCGGTAGTCTTCAGGGGTGTAGGCATCCGGTTTGTTGGTAAAGAGTTCTATAATTCTATCTTGCATAATGTTTCCTATTTGATAGCGGCTTCGATTCTTTCCAAAGCTTCAGTGAGAATCGAGCGGGGACAGCCAAAATTGAGACGCATAAAGCCACTGCCACCTACCCCAAACTTGGGGCCGGTATCCAGAGCTACGCGCGCTTTGTTGGTGATCAAATCATCCAGCTCAGTGTCGGTGAGACCCAGTGCACTGCAATCTATCCATGCCAGGAAGGTGCTTTCTGGTTTGTTTATACGGAGGAGAGGGAGCCTGCTGGCGATAAAGTCACAGAGATAGTCCCGATTTGCTTGCAAGTATATCATCAGAGCGTCTAACCACGCTTCAGATTTGGTATATGCTGCAGTAAAGGCAGTGATTCCAAAGCTATTACCCAGATACAAATGGAGCTTGAAATTGAGACCATTGACCCGGGCACGGATGTCCGGATTGGGGATGATGGCAACGGATGTCGCCAGTCCTGCAATGTTAAACGATTTACTGGGAGAGACACAAGTGATCGTGAAGTCTGCAAAATCTTCCAAACTGCTGATCGGGATATGGCGGGATCCGGAATAGACCAGATCAGCATGAATATCATCGGATAAAATGATGACGCCATACTGACGGCACAGTGTGCCCATACGGGTAAGCTCTTCCAAAGTCCACACTCTGCCCACAGGGTTGTGAGGCGAGCATAGTACAAACATCTTAGCTTGGCGGAGCTTGGCTTCCAGATCTATCCAATCTATGTGGTAACCACTTTCATCATAGAGCAAGGGATTGGTGAGCAGCTTGCGGTCATTTGCCGTAACTGCTTCGTAAAAGGGGTGATAGACAGGGGTTTGGATCACGATTCCATCTTGCTCCTGCGTCAGAGACAGGATGGCAAGATTGATAGCGGGCACTATCCCGGGTGTACTGATCACCCATTCACGTTGGATTTCCCACCCGAAACGGGATTGCATCCAATGGCCAAGAGCATCGTAAAAGGGATCAAGGCGTAGATTGTAGCCCAATACCGGGTGCTGCAGCCGTTCTTGCAGAGCTTGCGTAATCTCCGGGGCAATGGCAAAATCCATGTCCGCTACCCACAAGGAGAGCAGATCGTCCCTGCCATACATCATGTTGAGGGCGTCATATTTGAAGCATCCGCTGCCGCGTCTGTCTATAATAGTGTCAAAATCATAGGTCATATTATTGATCCTGTTCCTTTTGATCTCGGGTTCGTAGTACTGTGAGAGCTCCCTTTAAGGTCTCGTCGATGGTCACATTGGGTGCCAGCTCAAAGATGTTGAGCATGATCTCCGGTAACTTGGGGAAGGAGCCATTGGTGCGAAAGACGCGTTTTTGCCCTTTTGCATCGTTGTAAGTAATATACAAATTGACCGAGAAAGGTTTCCTAAATGAAAGCTCGGTGATTTCCGGATAGGGGATCCTAATGGTAGGGCGCAGGATAAACTTCAGCAGCATTGCGTTGTGATCAAAGACCAGCTGATTGAGCGAAGTAGTATGCTTGAGCAGAGCATCAACCGCCACAAACAAGATAACGACAGGCAAGATCTTGAACACAGTGGGAGCGGTGGCATCGACTATAGCTATCAAAAAGTAGAGAGAATAGAATGCCGTGACAGATGATACTATCAGCATAAATATGCGGAACGCCGGATTGAAGCGATACTTCACCGGTAAGCGGTCACGGATTAGTTCTGTGTTTATTTGATGCGGCATTTGTATTCGTTCCAGAGTTTAAACACGCTATCCAGCACGATCTGATTCACAGGAGCTGCAGCAAAATAGCAATGGCCATCTTTTTCACCGTGGAAGTCTGTTCCACCCGTCATGTACAAGCCATTTTTGGTGGCAAGATTGATAAACTCCTCGATCTGGCTTTGATAGTGATCCGGATGCCATACTTCGATTCCATCCAATCCCATGTCGATAAACTCTTGTAAATAGCTGATATTCGCCAATTTACCGGGATGAGCAGCAACCGCAAGCCCACCGGAATTGTGGATCACACTCAGAGCTTGAGGGACGCTGACTTCCGGTTTCGGCTCATAAGCCGGGCCATAATTGCCGATATACTTGTCAAAAGCTTCATTCTTGTTTGCACAATAACCCTTTCGGATCAGGATTTGAGCAATATGCGGACGCACAATCAGTTCGCGTGAACCGGCCACGGATACGACCTCATCCAAGGTGATATTCATACCCAAGTCTTTGAGTTTGGAGATCATCTTGATCGCACGTTCTCTTCTGCCGATCAAGTACATCTCGGTCATTTCGATCAATTCACGGTTTTCCATATCACAACCGTAGGCCAGGATGTGGACGTCATTACCATGATGCTGGGAACTGACTTCCATCCCGGGCAATATTCTCAAAGGCAGTGTGCTTGGCGGTAATTTCCGATAAGCATCTACCGTGTCATGATCGGTGATGGAAATAAGATCCAGGCCGATCTGCGTTGCACGTTGAATCAACTGTGCCGGAGTGAGGGCGCCATCAGATACATTCGTATGCAAATGTAGATTGATGCGCTCGATGTTATTTATTTCTTTTCTAATCATACTCTATTTTGTCGTTGACTTTTTTTTCACGTTTTCAAAATCCGTCAATGGATTATTTCTCAATGTGCCAAATATGATCCATCAAACTAATAGTCTCGAGGTAATATTATGCAATACGACCCGATCAAGGACGTCTTTTCCAATACTATGGATCTTTTCCCACAGCTACGAAAGCTGTTTTTCATGATGCTTGATACTATACTCTTGCGCCAGAGATATGTCAAGAAGTATATCAATAAATATCTTCCTCCGGATCAAGATACCCGTTTTTATGATGCCGGTGCAGGGTTTTGCCAATATTCGGATTATGTAATGAAGCGCTTTCCGCAGAGCAGAGTATTTGCTGTGGATCTCAAAACGGATTACCTCTCAGCATACCACTATGCATTGGATTCCAAGCTGAAGCAACGCTTTTCTTTCAAAGCCGCAGATCTGCAGGATTTTCGTCCTACCTATTCCTACGATATGGTGGTTGCCATCGATATCATGGAACATATAGAGGACGATATCAGCACTTTGCAAAACTTCATGTATTGCCTCAAACCCGGTGGCAGGTTGATCATTTCTACGCCTTCAGACACCGATGAGGCCGCCAAATTTACCGCAGAACACGTACGCCCGGGATACAATAAAAGCGAACTGGAAGCCAAACTGCAGAATTGTGGTTTTGAGATAGAAGACAGCATATACAGTTACGGCTTTTGGGGCAAACTTGCCTGGCAGATGATGATCAAGAAGCCGCTGACCTGGATCGGAGTAAGCAAGTACAATCTCGCATTCCTGCCATTTTACTATCTGCTGATCCTGCCCCTCAGTTTGCTCTTTATGAATCTGGATTTACGTGGCACAAACAAAACCGGAACGGGGATCATCGTAGTCGCCAAAAAGCCGGAAAACTGGATTATATAGTTCGGATCTGAATCTCGATCTGCTGTTCTTTCCCCCAGGCGATCAAGTTTTGGCAGGCAGGATGTTCGAGCAGGTGAAGATAATTGTTATCCGCCAGGGGTAGTTCCATCCGAGAAGTGGATAGCACCTCTTCCAGAGTATCGGTGTACCTGCATTGTTGCAGATAAAAGCGGTCTCCCGGCACTAATAAACTGCGGATATCGCGGATATCTTTCCAGTTAAACAGCAGCTCAAAAAATGTAGTGCGAAACTCATATTCAGTTCCTGCAGCCCGCAATAAATTCATGCTCCGGACGATCGCAGCGGAATCTATCTCACTGCGGGTTAATACGTTGTATAGGTGTAACGGGGCTTTGATATCCATTGCCCAATAATCTACCAATTTGCGCTCTATGATCTGCTCCAATACATCCGGACGAGACCCATTGGTATCCAGTTTCACCAAGAAACCCAGATCCTTGACTTCCTGGAGGAAATCCAGTAAATCTTCCTGCAGGGTAGGCTCTCCTCCGGTGATGGAGACGGCTCCCAATTTCTGCTTCCGAGTATGCAAGAAATCCATCACATCGTCGTAGGGAATACACTCCTGATATTTGTTGGGGTCCACTAATTGGGGATTGTGGCAATACGGGCAGCGAAAATTGCAGCCTTGGGTAAAGACAATTGCTGTCATCTGCCCCGGATAGTCCAGCAGTGAAAACTTTTGGAAGCCTCCGATCAGCATTTTATTCTACGATCTGCTTTCTTTCGGTGACAAAGGTGCGACGCATCTTAAACTCTGCCTTTTTACCATCGTTCCATTGTGATACGGGACGCAAGTAGCCCACAATCCGGGAAAACACTTCAGTCCTTTTGAAGCAGACCGGACACTGGCTTTGTTCCCCGATCAGATATCCATGTTCCGGACAAATGCTGAAAGTAGGGGAAAAAGTGAAGTAGGGGAGATGGTAGTTTGTGCAAATCGTTTTGACCAGTTGCTTGATGCTACCCGGATGTTCAACTCTTTCTCCACCAAATATATGCAAAACTGTCCCACCCGTATATTTGGTCTGCAATTCATCTTGCAAGTCCAATACTTCAAAGACATCGTCCGAAAAGTTTACCGGCAGTTGCGTAGAATTGGTATAAAAGGGAGTGTCCGACCCGGAATTGGCATTGATCATTTCCGGATAGTGCTTTCTATCCAATAGTGCCAGGCGATAGCTGGTGCCTTCGGCGGGAGTAGCTTCCAGGTTGTAGTTATTGCCGGTTTCTTCCTGGAACTCGATCAAACGGGCACGCATGTGATCCATGATCCGCAATGCAAAGGCTTTACCTTCCGGATCTCCGATGCTGGCACCCAGGAAGGCGCGGCAAGCTTCGTTCATGCCAATGATCCCGATCGTAGAAAAGTGATTTTTCCAGTACAATTGAGTGCGTTCAAAGATCTTGGCAAGATAGAATTTCGTATAGGGATAGAGCCCACTTTGAGTATAGTTTTCCAATACTTTACGCTTGATCTCGAGGCTGCGTTTTGCCAGCTGTAAAGCATGATCCAATCTCTCGATAAAATCTGCTTCACTGGTTGCCAGATATCCCAAGCGGGGTAAATTGACGGTCACCACACCGATGGAGCCGGTAAGAGGATTTGCTCCGAACAATCCACCGCCCCGGGCTTCCAATTTGCGGGTGTCCAGTCTCAAGCGGCAGCACATCGACCTGGCATCATTGGGATCGAGCTCGGAATTGATAAAGTTCGAGAAATAGGGAATGCCATATTTTGCAGTGGCTTCCCACAGGTAGGACACAGTCTCGTTGTCCCAATCAAAGTCTTTGGTAATATTATAAGTGGGGATGGGGAAGGTAAAGACGCGTCCTTTGGCATCGCCCTCGATCATTACTTCGAGGAAGGCTTTATTGAGCATATCCATTTCGGATTGGAATTCACTATATGTTTTGTCCTGATGTTCTCCACCCAGCACTACCGGCTGATCTTTGTAAGTATCCGGAACTACCAAGTCGAGCGTGATATTGGTAAAGGGTGTCTGAAATCCTACTCGGGTGGCGACGTTGATATTGAAGACAAATTCCTGGAGAGCTTGTTTCACGCTGGCATAATTGAGCTTGTCGTAATAGATAAAGGGAGCCAGAAGAGTATCAAAATTGGAGAAAGCCTGAGCTCCGGCGGCTTCACCCTGCAGAGTATAAAAGAAATTTACGATCTGCCCCAATGCACTGCGGAAATGTCTCGTAGGTCCACTTTCGACCTTGCCCTCGGCACCTTTGAAGCCGATCAGCAAGAGATCCATCAAATCCCAGCCCACACAATAGACAGAGAGCAGACCCAGATCGTGGATATGGACATCTCCATCAACGTGTGCCTGACGCACTTCCGGGGGATAAATCTTGTTTAGCCAGTAGGTTTTACTGACTTCAGAGGCGATGTAGTTGTTCAAGCCTTGCAGCGAATATGCCATATTGGAATTTTCATTAACTTGCCAATCCAGCTTCTCCAGATATTGATCGATCAGATTGACTCCGGCTGTCGATACAAGGTCACGAATTCGGGCATGCTGATCGCGATAGATGATGTAAGATTTGGCAGTTTTTTTGTAAGGAGATGCGAGCAGGACATCTTCCACGATATCTTGAATGAGTTCGACTTCCGGCACTTCGTCCGCTATCACTTGCAGAGCCAGATTCATCACTCTCAAGGTCAGCACTTCCGCCATATCGTCAGCAAATTCACCGCTTGCAAGCCCGGCTTTGGCTATCGCCTTGGCTATCTTGCTCTTGTCAAAAGACACAATCTGTCCGTTCCGTTTCTGGATTCTTGTAAACATCCAAATCTCCCCATTGTTAAAAATCAGCATCTCTATATATCACAATTCGTTACACGTGTAACATCAATTTCCGGTAAAAGCTCATAAGCGAGCTGATATGTAGAAAATCAATAAGTTGCTATTTTGTCAAGACAAGATTGGCACTAAGCTGTGGATGGAATTCCACTATATTTACAGACTGTTTACTGGAGCCACTTTGCTCCGAAAAAATAAATTTCCTGCCTTTGAACTCCCGAGAAGCTCCATGCGGGGGCCGGAGAATAGCTGCTAAAAAACACCGTATTCATGGGATTGGCATTTGTAGAGTAAGACCCGGATTAGCAGATCTTTTCCGTAGCGGAGCTTTCCGAAGCTCCGTCTCTTTTCTTTTAGCAGGATTCCGATCCTGCTGAAAGCGTAACCGTAGGGGCGAGTTGCGCTCGCCCGAATAACTTCGTAGAGCAGGACGCCGATCCTGCTATGTTGTTTTCCGTAGCGGAGCTTTCCGCAGCTCCAAAACGGGCGAACCACCATTCGCCCCTACATCACTCCGAGGTGACTCCCTCGTGATTCCCTCGTGAAGCCCTCGTCGCACCTGGGAATCACCCGGGTTGTGCCACGGTTTTACCTGAGATTGGAGTAAGCGATTTTCTCCCCTCTCCCGTTCTGGGAGAGGGGTCGGGGGTGAGGGCGAGTTAAAACTAAGACTACGATCATGTTACGTAGTGTCGCCCCTCCAGGGCTTATCCGTTTAGGATGCCTTGTCCTGTGGTTCCGCTGCGCTGCACCACAGGCTATAAAAGTATCACCTCTCCGAGGTTCAGGGTGTTGACAAAGTCCCGGGGATTGCACCTAAGTCCGCAGGACGATATTGTATAACACGGTACGCAAGTGCCGTGATCAGGATCCCCAGTTCAGATCTGAG
>PHBQ01000070.1 GCA_002841975.1 Candidatus Cloacimonetes bacterium HGW-Cloacimonetes-1 | reverse complement strand
TAAACATAAGATCACATTTTTGGACACTCCCGGTCATGCTGCCTTTTCGGCAATGCGTGCTCGTGGAGCCAATGTCACAGATATTGCAGTAATAGTCGTAGCGGCTACCGAAGGCGTGAAGCCTCAAACCAAAGAAGCTATCGACCATGCCAAAGCTGCTGGTGTAGCCATCATAGTGGCTATCAATAAAGTAGATTTACCCGATGCGAATGTAGATCGCACCATTGCCGGACTACTTGAACAGGGAGTATATCTGGAAAACTATGGTGGCGACGTTCCATGGTGTAAAACCTCAGTCGTGACCGGAGAGGGTATCCTCAACTTGATCGAACTGATTATCTTAACTGCAGAAATGAAAGAATTGACCGCCCGCATTCAAGTACCTGCTGAAGCCATCGTGATTGAGTCCCAAAAAGACCCCAGAATGGGAGCTATAGCAACTATTCTGATGCGTGAAGGCATGCTGAGTAAAGGTGATATCATAGTTTGCGGTGCTACTTATGGTAGAATCCGTAAAATGGAGAACGAACGCGGTGTCGAGATCAAGGTTTTGTACCCTTCTGATGTTGCTCGAGTCTTTGGACTTTCTGAAGCTCCCAAAGCCGGTGATGTCCTCAATCAGGTAGATGATGATAAAACTGCCAGATCGATCAGTACAGAACGCCAGCAAATCCGTTTGGAACGTGAGAAATATCAGAACAAGTCCTCTCTGCAAAACATCTTTGCCAGAATTCAGGAAGATAAAGTCAATGAACTCAAGATTATTCTCAAGACCGATACAGATGGTTCTTCCGAAGCAATAGCGGACAGTTTCCAAAAGATATCCAACGATGAAGTCAAAGTAAACATCATACACAAAAGTGTCGGTGGCATCAATGAAGCTGATATCAGCCTTGCTGCTGCATCAGATGCGATCATCGTGGGATTCCATGTTCGTGCCTCGCAAGTGGCTCGCAGACTGGCTGAAGACGAAGGTGTCGAGATCAAGCTATATCAAGTCATTTATGATGCGATAGAAGATGTCAGGAAAGCCTTGGAAGGCATGCTGAAACCGGATTTTGAAGATCTGATTCTCGGTTCTGCAGTCATCAAACAAGTCTTCCGCATCAAAAAGCTACCTCCCATAGCAGGTTGCTATGTCGAACGCGGTGTCGTCAAGAGAGTTTGCAAAGTACGTATTTATCGTAACGATGTATTGGTGAATGAAACTGAACTTACGTCTCTGAAGCATTATCAAAACGACGTCAAAGAAGTGCGTGCCGGTTCGGAATGCGGACTGACAATTCAGAATTTCCAGGATATCAAAGATGGAGATGTCTTGGAGTTTTACACCATCCAAGAGATACAGAAGAAATTACAATGAAATCACATAGAATGCCTCGCTTGCAAAGCGAACTCAAAAAACTGATCAACATTGCCTTGAGCCAACAGGTCAATGACCCTAGGCTCAATTGGGTTAATATCACCGAAGTCGTGCTATCGAAAGATTTACGTTATGCCAAGCTCTATTTTTCGCATTTCAACAACCCTTTGGAACACGACGAGATCAAAGAATGCTTGAAAAAAACTACCGGCTTTTTTAAAAAACAAATTGCAGGAGCTAATATCATGAGAACTATACCGGAACTGTCATTCTTTTATGATGATACCGAAGATCGTGCCGAGAAAGTTGATACTTTGCTGGCTTCCTTGAAAGATGATTATGATGATGATTCCGACTACGATCCCGATATTGATATTGATGATTTTCTTGATGAAGATGATTACATCGATTTCGATGAGGACGAGGACGATTTTAACGACTTTGAAGACGATGACGAGGATTATTGATCTCCATCAAAAAAGATCGTAAGAGCTCAGTTATCCCAAATCAAAAAAATCGTCGATTCGGCGATTTTTTTGGTAATGTACCGAGGTATGAATATGTGTAGGCGAGAAAGGAACTAATTTGGAACAACTCAGAACGAATCTTATACAGTACAGTTCAGAAGCCGGCTCGATAGCTCTCATGACTCATGTGAATCCGGATGGTGATGGTTTTGCTGCTTGCTTGGGCTTACACCGGATTTTAAGGCACTTGGGCTATGATGCAGATATCGTGATGGATGCCTTTGAGTATGCGCGATATATGTATCTGGTAGAAGACTTACCGATTCAGATATATCACGAGCAGCTGCAGTATGACTTTGTAGTGGTGCTGGACTGTAACAATATCGGTAGGATAGGGCAGAGGGAAAGCTTGGTGCAGACTGCTAAGCATGTAATCGTGATTGATCATCATGTGCCGGATAGGGACCTGATTCCCTGTGATTACTCGTATATTAACACTACTCATGTTTCTGCTGGTATCATTGTGTTTAACACGTTTGAGCAGGATATCAAGGCTATGGCGGCTCCCGATCAGCTTTATGTTGCAAAGGCAATATATACTACGATCCTGAACGATACCAACAATTTTAGCAATGCCAATACAGATGCAGAGGTCTTCGCAGTCTCCTCTGAGCTCTGCAAATATGGTCTCTTAGCTCATCAGATGCATCAAAGCTATTTCATGAGCTATAGCCCGGCTGAGCTCAGGTTTCTGGGTGAAGCACTGGCAACAATCAAGCCGCTATATCAAGGGCGTATCTTGTTTATGTACTCATCCCTGGAGATGCTTCACAGAAATGGCCTCACCGGAGACACTATGTCCAGTCTGACCCGTTGGGTGCAAGGTAGCAAAGGTGTGGATGTCATAGTCTATTATCGGGAAACTGCCCCCAACGATTATAGACTCAGTCTCAGATCAATCATCTTAAACGTGAATCAGATTGCCGTTAAGCATGGCGGAGGTGGGCATCGTTCTGCTTCCGGATGCAGCATTACGGGAAGTCTGGAAGATATAGAAAAAGAAGTATTAAATGCGCTGGTAGCGCAGTTGAAGGTATGGGATGAAGAAAACAGGTCCTGACATATCCGGTTTCTTGTTGATCAACAAACCTCAAGGGCTTACTTCATTTGATGTAATCCGCCGCTTAAAAAGAATCACGGGCATCAGCAAGATTGGTCATACAGGCACGCTGGATCCCTTTGCCACGGGTCTGATGGTTTATTGCATCAATCGTTACACCAGAATCGCTAATTTGCTGGAAAAGGCAGACAAGAGCTACAAAGCCGTCATGGTATTTGGCAGCGCCACAGACACCGGAGATAATACCGGAACAGTGGTTCAAACAGCACCGGTAGATATCGACGAAAGCATGGTTCAAACTCTTCCGGAAGCTATATTGCAGCTCAGCAACCTTCATATTCAACAGTACTCTGCGGTCAAGATTGACGGCAAGCGTGCGTATGAGTATGCCCGTAATAATGTAACAGTCGAAATCCCGGATAGAGATGTCAAGATTCACAGCTTTGAATTGATCCAGATAGATCCGCAGAGCCTGGAATATCGCTGTAAAGTCTCCAAGGGTACATATATCCGTAGCCTCAGTGAATGGATAGCCAGATATTTGGGAACCGAAGGACATACTGTGGAACTCACCAGAGAATCAATCGGAGATATTGCCTTACCACTGGCGACAGATCTGGCAGATATCAACGAAGATAACTGGCAAGCCAAGCTCTTTCCCGCAATTGATTTGCTCCGGGACTTTGAACCATTCGAAGCAGATCAAGCGTCACTAAATACTATGTTTAATGGGCAAAGTATTGCTTCAGTTGGGATTGATAATCCCTCTGTGATTGTGTACGATGCCATAGGCTCTGTGCGATGTATCGCCTTCAGAAAAGACGGGGCTCTGTGCCCCAAAATGAATCTTGGTTAAAATCATGAATGATACAATTCTTACCATTGGCACCTTTGATGGAGTGCATCAAGGGCACCAGAAACTGCTCCATAAAATGTTTCACACTGCCAAACGCGAAAACCTAACTTCTGTAGTAATCACGTATTCAGATCATCCTGCCCATACTTTTAAAAGAAACCCGGATCACAGGGTTCTGACCCCGCTTCAATGCAAGCTCGAGATGATCAAAGAAATGGGAATAGAACACATAGAATTGTTGGATTTTACAGAGGACTTTGCCAAAACAAAGGCCAGAGTATTTCTTTCCGAAATCATCATGAAGCGTTTTAATCCCCGCATTATCGTCGTCGGTTATGATTCACATTTTGGATATCAAAGAGAAGGCACTTACGCTTTTCTGAGAAAACAACGTAAAAAGCACGGCTATGAAACGATGTATGTATCTCCCACGATGCAAGGCACAAAGCCTGTCAGCAGTACCTCTATCCGCAATATGCTTTCCGTAGGTGATCTGGATACCGCAAACAAATTGCTCAATAGGCCATATCGCATGTTTGGTAAAGTAGTACATGGCCAGGCTATAGGCCGTGAATTGGGGTTCCCCACAGCAAACATAGAACTATGCGATGCCCATCAGCTTATTCCCAGGCTTGGTATCTACTTGAGCAAAGTACTGATCAACAATGACTCATATTTTGGATTGACAAATATCGGCAAAGGCCCAACAGTGAGAAACGATGGTAAAACGATTGTAGAGACATATGTTATCGATCTTGATCAGGATTTGTATGGATGTGATATCAGCATAGATTTTCTGCGACGTTTAAGAGACGAAAAACTATTTGGAACAAAGGAAGAATTGATTGATGCAATGCGAGCAGACTTATCATTGGCAAGGACTATCATCAGTAATGAGATACTTCAATAAAGTACTCCTAATCCTGATCCTGAGCCTCATATTCAATGCAGCATATGCCATTGACTATCGTCCTGGTACTTCGGAACGCATCGATACCAGAGAGTACAGCTTTAATTATCATAACGGCACCAACGATTACGAGTGGTTTAGCACCAATACAGACATGCGCTGGGCTGTTATGTTCAATTTCAGAGAAGCATATCCCGCTAGCTATAATGCCAACTTTGCCATCACAAAGGCTTTCATCTACTTCCCTCAAATTGGGAGTTCTGCGACTGTGAAGCTCTTTCCAAACAATAATGGGCAGCCTGCTGTAGTTCCGCCCCTGGCAACCGCAACTGCAAATATCACTACGCATAACATGACCTTCAATTTTCCCCAGACTGTGACTGCAGATACTGTATGGATGGTTGTGGAATACAATACAGACATGTTTGGGCCATATATAGCAGCCTCGACAGGAACAGGTGTACACAGCTATTATTTAACCGGTTCTTCCACCAGTGCATATTATGCAAATATGGCGCAGTCCGGCTTCAATTGTGAGTTTCTCTTTGGATTGGGTGGAGATTTTGTCACTTCAGGCATTGATGTCGCACTTGTGGATTTCAAACTGGCTGGAGATATGGTTCCCCAGGGAAGAGTCAACCCTACTTTTAGGATATACAATCATTCCAATAACCCAATCACAAGTGCCACAATCGACTTGAAAGTCACCAGCCCCAATCCGGATCAGATTATACACGAGTCGATAATACCCATCATTGGGACTATTCCACCCCATTCGGAATTGATAGTTAATTCCACAACACCGGGATACAGCCAAACCTCTTTTTTGTTAAACAGAAACGCCATGCAAATACGCATCCGGGCAACTCTATCTACCGAATTCGATGAATTGGATATAGCATCAAACAATACGATCGTAAGTTATGCAAATATTTTTACTTCACCCCAGCCGCTTTATATCACGGAAAATTTTATTCGCTTCAATGATTTTTCTTACATTTCGGGTCTTCAGGATCAGTTAGAAGATGTTTCAATTCAGCCACTGTACTACTTACCAATTCTGTCAGACACATTGTCTCAATTAGGAGCTTTGCAGAGATACAATGCATATGGATACAGTGCGCTTCCTCTTACTATAGTGCATGGCAATGCACCGATTATCGGATCGCACATTGCGGATTATTGGAATCTGTTTCACAGCTATGCAGCTGCGGCAGTAAACCAAAAAACTTTCATCTCGAATTGGGACTGTCGGATTACCCATCCCAGTGTCGGAGATTATATCAGGCTGCAGCTTACTCTCACAAATGACAACACCTATTTGTACAGCGGTACTTCAGAGCTGAATCTGACCAGTCTATCACGACTCTACATTGGCCTCTTCAAAAAAATTAACATAGATCATCAACCCCGTTATGTATTCTCAAAGTGGATAACCTATCGAGATACGATCAATACAGCGATAGTTCACGGTAGTTCGATCACCAAAGCATATAACATGGGACTTGATAATATCAGTATAGCAGACCTCAATCGAGACTATGTGGCCATTATCTGGCTGCAGAGAACGGATAATCGTGACATCTTGTTTGCAGCTTCTCAAAATTTTGATGCAGTAGTGCCCAACGAAGATGTCCTGATGCCCCGGTTTAGTATAAACGTCTATCCCAATCCTGTATTGAATAGGGAATTCCTAAAACTATCGTTCAATGCAAAGTCTCAAATGAAATCTGTACAAACAGTGATCTACAATATGAAAGGGCAAAAAATCAAGGACTTCCCGGAAATTGTGGGGATGGCAGATACACGCGAATTTACAATCCCAGTGGCAGATTTTCCTGCCTCCGGTATCTACTTTGTGAGAACCCGTTGCATAGATGCGAAGGGAGTATCTACTACTTATCTCAACAAAATAACTATAATAAAATGATGGTATAACATGGAACAACACATTGATATCAAAGATTTACACCTCCTGGTAGGAAAAGAAATGACCGGCTACTACTTAGTCGCCGAAAAGGAACTACGTGAAGGTAAGCAAGGTAACTATTTACGGATGAAGCTGCAAGATAAAAGCGGCTCCTCCAGTGCGAATATATGGAATAATGCCGATCAGGAAGCTCAGGGATTTGACGAAGGCGATATCATCAAAATCAAGGCAAATGTGATCAGTTACAAAGGGCAAGTGCAGCTTACAATCACCAAAGTCCGCTTTGCCGATGCCTCCGAATACAATATCGAGGACTTTCTCTCACGCAGTAACAAAGACCCTGATCTCATGGCTGCTGCATTCTTTGCACTTGTGGACAAAGTGGAAAACCAGTATTTAAACAAGCTGCTGAAACTGATTTTCGAAGATAAAGAGTTTTTTGCCAAGTTCTATCAAGCTCCGGCTGCCAAGTCTTGGCATCATAGCTATTTACATGGGCTGATAGAGCATACTGTATCAGTCGCCACTATTTGCGATTTTGTCTCTACTCAGTATCCTGTAAACTATGATCTGTTGATCACCGGTGCTATCTTGCACGATGTTGCCAAGGTCATGGAATATTCCAGCAAAACAAAGATAGATTTTACTGATATTGGTCGCCTCATCGGGCACTTGAGTCTTTCTGACCAATTAGTCTGTGAAACTGCCGCCAAGATTAACGGATTTCCTGAAGTTCTACTGATCAATCTTCGGCACTTGATCCTATCTCACCATGGAGAATATGAAAAGGCATCGGTACGCTTGCCACAAACTTTGGAAGCAGTGGTACTCCATTTAGCCGATAATATGGACGCCCAAACCGTGGGAGTATTACAATTGGTGGAAAGCGCACCTCCAAATGCAGATTGGACTGAATTTGACAGACTGAACAATCGCTATTATAAAATATACAGACCATAATTCAATATGTTTCAAACAACAGTTATAGCCAGCGGCAGCAAGGGCAATTGCGTATTTGTACGCACAGATACTACAGCTATACTCCTGGATGCAGGGATAGCCGTGAAGAGGATATTTGCGAGCCTGGAACAGCTCAAAATCAATCCTCTGGACATCCAGGCGGTGATCCTCAGTCACGAGCACTCAGATCACAGCCAGAGTGTGGGTTCGGTTGCCAGAACCCTCAAGATACCGCTATTTGTCACCCAGGATACTTTGCAACAAGGCAGAGAAAAGCTGGGAAAATTGTACGACTATGTACGCCATTTCCGGCCGGGAATCACGTTTGAACTGGGAGATATTATCATTCATCCCTTTTCATCTTCTCATGATGCCATCGACAGCTGTAACTTTACTTTTCACAAAAAGGGCATTGCCGATGTAAAACTGGGTGTTGCAACCGATCTTGGTTATCCATCAAAACTATCTACCATGCATTTAAATCACTGCACTACGCTGATATTAGAGAGCAACCATGATATTCAAATGCTGATGGAAGGACCCTATGAGTGGTTCCTCAAACAAAGAGTCAAAAGCATCCAGGGACACTTGTCCAATGAACAGGCGGTAGGTGTGATCAGTCAGGTTATGCATCCGGGGTTGAAAACTCTGATCCTTGCCCACCTCAGCGAAACCAATAATACACCTGCATTGGCAGAGCAAACTATGCGCAATTATCTGCAAACCATCCGCAGTGACATCCGTTTACTCGTTGCCCATCAGCATATACATACCCCACTGTTTGATATTTAATCCATCAAGACCTCGACCGCTGCTAAAAAACACAGTCTTGCCTCCTTACTTGATTCCCTCGTGACGCCCTCGTGATCCCCTCGTAATTCGCTGGTCGGACCCGGGATTTACCAGAGAAGTTCCTCAGCAGTTCCAGAGATTAGATCAAGGATCTATGTGGATGGATTTCAGGTTTATAGTATCAATTGGTTACTTCCGAATGCCGATAGCACGTGATTAAATGATCGTTTATCATCCCGGCAGCTTGCATGAAGGCATAACAGATGGTGGTGCCTACAAACTTGAATCCCCGTTTCTTCAAATCTTTACTCATGGCATCGGATTCGGGACTACTGGCAGGAATGTGGGCTGTATCTTCCCACTGATTGAGGATCATTTTCCCATCTACGAATTGCCAGATGTACTGCGCAAAAGAACCAAATTCACTTTGTACTTCCAAAAATCTGCGGGCATTATTCACGGTTGCCAAAATCTTGAGGCGGTTGCGGATGATACCGCTATCTGCCATTAACTCTGCAACTTTGTGCTCGTCGTATGCTGCGATCTTTTGTGCGTCAAAACTATCAAAAGCAGATCTGAAGTTCTCGCGTTTGTTGAGGATACAAGACCATGATAAGCCTGCCTGGAAACTGTCTAAAACTATAAATTCAAAGAGCTTACTGTCATCATAGACGGGGACTCCCCATTCCAGATCATGATACTGTATCATCAAATCGTTTGTTCCCGGCCAATTGCAGCGGTTGCGTTCTAACATGTTATCACCTCGTTACAAGAATTATCCCATGCTATGTGGAGATGATAAATGTCAATAGTCTTTCGTTAGATATCATGATCAGTCTTGATAAATGTAATAGATCACAAAACTAATCTATTGACTGAATACGCAAATTGATTAGACTTGCTCTATAGAAAAGATGTTAGATGGTCAAAGTCTGCGTGAATTGAACCATATTCCCTTTGGACAAAACAAAGAGGTTGACGAACTATTTGGAGTAGAATTATGTGTACTTTACGTCTTATACAAGGTTTAAGAACTGCTCAGATGAGCAATCGGATTAATTTGCTATTTGTTTTTATCTTTCTTCTATCACTTGGTTCGACGGCTGTATTCGCTCAAGTCGTTGTAGACGATTATGTTGCGATGAAACAATATAAATTGGACCACAATGCTGTCCTCAAGAGCGATATTTCTTTGGTGGATAGCCTATATATGTACCAAGGGAATGTGTTTACCGGCATTGGTTATGATCGCTACTCCAATAATCAGCTGAAGAGCGTCCAGGTATTTAAAAAAGGCTATGTGCACGGACCATATATGATTTGGTATCCGGACGGTGCACCGCAGCTTTATACAAATTACTACAAAGGTGCCCCCAATGGTAGATTCATGGGCTGGTATGCAGATGGAAGAGTGATCTATAACCTGGTCCTCAATCAAGGGAAACTGGGCGGAGACTATCTATTTGACAGTGACGAAAGCAGGCAGGATGATACGGCAGATGATTTAGAAAAAGAAGGTACAGATAACAGTGATTAAAAACAAACCAACAGCACCGACGATCAATACATTTCTGGCCATGAAACAAAAGGGCAAACGGATCTGTATGGTGACAGCGTATGATTTTTCGATGGCACGAAGCGTTGCCCAAGCAGAACTGGATCTGATCCTAGTAGGCGATAGCCTTGGCATGGTAGTTTTGGGTTATGATAACACATTACAAGTGACTATTGAAGACATCATATATCATTCCTCAGCGGTCCGCCGTGGCGCACCCACCTCTTTTATAATTGCCGATATGCCATACATGAGTTATCACGTGGGTATCAAAGAAACCAAAATCAATGCTTCCCGATTGATCATCGAAGGCGGAGCAAATGCCGTCAAACTGGAAGGTGGAACCGATTCCCGAATTGATGCTATCAAAGCTATTGTAGATTGTGAAATACCGGTTTGTGCGCATCTGGGACTTACTCCCCAGTCCATCCATGTCTTTGGGGGATACAAGGTTCAAGGTAAGTCGGATGCGGACTACGATGCCATTTTCCGTCAAGCTTTGGAGGTTGAGACCGCCGGGGCATTTATGCTGGTCTTGGAAGGAATCCCGGAATTGCTTGGTAAAGAGATCAGTGCCAATGTCAAGATTCCTACAATAGGGATTGGAGCTGGTCGATTTACGGACGGGCAGGTATTGGTTTATCAGGATTTACTGGGTTATGGCGATGGAAACTTTAAGTTCGTAAAAAAGTATGCAGATTTAAATACACAAATAGTGCAGGCTCTTCGCAGCTATGGGGAAGAGGTTCACAACGGTGAATTCCCGGCTCTCGAGCATGTCTATTATCCCATTGAACAGAGCTAAGATTAACAAAATAATACAAATAGAGGTTTTTGATCATGAGTAACATACAACAGTTCACAGAAAATATGACACCCGAAGAGAAATTTGCCGCGATAGAAGTTTTGAAACAACAACTGGAAGATAACTTTGTGAGTTTGGGGCAATTGCTTTCCGAAATCAAACGTACACGTCTCTTTCGTTTTAAAGGATATGAGAACTTTAAGGACTTTATCGAAGCTGAATACAATCTGGGTGGCACTCTTGCCAATAAATTGGCAGGAACATTCGAGCTCTTTATCGAGGAAATGGATATGGATGAGATCACAGTCAAAGAAATCGGTTTTGACCGCTTGCAGATGATTCGTCCCATTATCCAGAAAGCAGATTGGGAGATTAAGGACAAATGGGTACAATTGGCAGAAACTATGCCTACCAATGAACTGCGGGCTCACATCAAAGAAGTTCGCGACAACGAAAAAGTGAAAGACAAGGATCTCAAACAGGTCTATATTGAACAATATATGGAGAAAATGCTAACATGGTTTAATTGCTCTTTGAAGGAATTTAATTTTAAAATGGCTCTTTATTTTCAAGATGCCGATCTCGATGACCTTAAAAAAGTCGTCAAAGAAAGACAGCGTCTCTTTGAAATGGAGATGCAATCCCCCAAGGAGGAAAAGCAATGAAGCAAATGAAACTACTCTGGGTAGATGATGAAATAGACCTGCTCAAACCCTTTGTGCTCTTTTTAGAAGAGCGCAATTACATAGTACATACATGTAACAATGGCAACGATGCAATAGAAAAAGTACTTGAAGAAAAATACGACTTGGTGATTATGGACGAAATGATGCCGGGCTTGGATGGCTTGACAACCCTGCAAGAAATCAAACGCATCAATCCCGCAATCCAAATCATCATGGTTACCAAAAGCGAAGAAGAAGGCTTGATGGACAAAGCCATCGCCTCTCAAATCTCAGATTATCTGATCAAACCAATCAATCCCAGTCAGATCATCATGGCGATCAAGAAGATATTTCAAGCCGACGAAATTCGCGCAAATCAGATCGGTGAGCAGTATTCTCAATACATGGCAAAGCTCAATCAAAAGCTCTTTACTACTCCTGATTGGCAGGAATGGGCAGAGATATATCGGGAAATGGCATATTGGGAACTCAAGATCGACGAAGTCAATGACGAAGGTTTGCGTCAGACTCACTTCCTGGAAAAACGTAATTGTAATACGGAATTTACAAACTATGTCGAGCGTAACTACCATAAATGGTTGGTATCCGATGATCGCCCCAATCTGTCTTTTGATGTGATATCCCAATATGTGGCACCGCAATTTGAAGCTGGTGTTCCTGTGTATTTTATCATTATCGATTGCATGAGATTGGATCAATACTTGGCGATACAACCTCTGATTCAGGAGCTCTTTGACGAAGAACTGGATCTATATTATTCTATTTTGCCGACGGCAACTCCCTATTCCAGAAATTCGATCTTTAGCGGTTTGCTGCCGATCGATATTGCAAAGCGCTTTCCGGAGTATTGGGTAACCAGCTCGGAGATGGACAATAGCAGGAATCGCAATGAGCATCAGTTACTGGATGAACATATTACAGAACTGGGTTACAAGCTGGATCCCAGCTCCAAATATGTAAAGATCTTTAACATGGATGAGGGCAACTTTGTGATCCGCAAGGTCGAAACATGGAGTAAAGAAAAGCTGGTTGTCTTAGTTTATAACTTCCTGGACTTACTGGCTCATCATCGCTCCCGAGATCAAATCCTGCAAGAGACCATCCCGCATGAGGAAGGGCTCCGTGCCTTTACAAAGCATTGGTTTTTACACTCCTCTCTGTATGAAGCTTTGAAGCTGATAGCCAAGCAGGATGCGATTGTAGTGATCTCGACCGATCATGGATCGATCAAAGTCAATCGTGCTACTCAAGTGATCGGTGATCGTGATACTTCCGTGACCGTACGTTACAAAGAAGGTAAGAATCTGACTGCCAATGACAGGCATGCAATCTTTGCCAAAAAGCCTTCAGAGTACGGCTTGCCGCAAAAGAGTATCGTCGATAACTTTATCTTTGCAAAGGACGATTACTACTTTGTTTATCCCAACTCATACCATCAGTATCAAAGACAATATAATGGCACTTTCCAGCATGGTGGCGTCTCCATGGAAGAGATGATACTACCTGTTGCAGTGTGCCGTAGCAAAAGTCTCAAATCTTGATTGCACATCAATAAGAATTGAATATGATATCCAAAGGACTGTAACATAAATGTCCCAAAGGTCACCTGGTGGTTTTTGGGACATAATTTTGAGGTGAAAATGTTTAAAAAGATAGATCTACTTTCAGAGCAAGATACGATTGATCTTGCTGCCTTTGTAACTCCTTTATTGAAGCCCGGTGATGTTTTGTGCTTATACGGAGAACTGGGAAGCGGAAAGACTTTCTTCACAAAACAAGTAGGTAAGTTCTTGTCCATTAATGAAGAGATAGATAGTCCGTCCTTTGTGCTGTTCAAAGAGTACAACAGCGGAAGAGTCCCTCTATATCATTTGGATTTGTACCGTTTACGGAGTGAGGAAGAGCTACTGGATCTCGGGATCTTTGACATGATCGAGAATGGAATCACTGCGATAGAATGGCCGGAATTGGCAGAAAACCTGCTGCCCAGTACTACTCTCAAGTTACGCTTTCATTATGATGGTTACGACAGATGGGTAGTTGTGGAACCGGATCCTTCCCTTGCAGAGTTTTTTGAATAGCATGCTTTACTAAGGCATTAAAGAAAAAGGCTCGGGCTGGAGTATTCCAGAGCACCGAGCCATAATCGAACGATGTGATAGTTTATTTAGTTGATTTAGGTTTCATGTAGAGTGCTCCAGCAAAGCATTTCTGCACACAGAGCGAACATCCCACACATTTATCCTCGTCGATGACGGGGATTTTTTTATCATCAAGACTAATAGCCAGATACGGGCACCGGGTACAGTTACCGCAATGCTCACAAAGGTCCGGATCGCTGGCAGATACCTTGTCTTGTGCGTGTAAATCCATGAAATCGGTAACGCTATTCGGCTGAGCTATACCGATCAATTCACTGACAGACTTCAGTCCCTTGTATTCAAGGTAATGACTGAGCCCAGAGTTCAATTCGTCAATAATACCCAATCCATATTTCTCTGCGATTGTACAGAACTGGACGGTACCGGCACCTAGAGCCAAGAAATTGGCAGCACCGAGATAATCCATGGCACCACCGTTACCGGAGATCTCTACTCCTCTACCGCCTGCTCTGGACAGGGTAAGGTAACTGATCGGCAGGACACCTTCACCGGACATACCGACTATGACGGCTTCATCCCATTTCCCACTACCTTCACGGAAACCCAAGGTAGGAAATGTGTTTGCCAGAGTAATGCCGGCTTTCTTGTCCGGATATCGATCCAGAGTTTCCTTCACGGCACTGATAATAGGATAGATCGCAGTTACGGCACCTGTTAATTTAAATAACTTGGGTACATCGGGCTTGCTGATCTGCATCACCCAGTCAATAATCTTGGCGGTTAAAACTGCGTCTTGTGCAACTATATCGCCGTGTGTTCCGTCTCCACCCTGGGGACAGGAAAGACTATATTCGATTGCCATGGCACCTGCTTGTTCAAGCTTTTGTGTATTGGCTTGCCATACTGCTTTATCGCCTTCATCATCACCGGTCACAGGGCCACCCGTGGATGCCATAGTGAGTCTATCGGGGAATTCGACTACTAATCTGCCAATCTCTTCACAGACTCGATCCAACGGATGATCCGAAACATTATCACAATTTGCCCATGTCTTATCATCGAAGACAAACATGTACTCACCCGGAATATGAATATCCAGATTGTCAAATGCAGTCTTCATGATTCCACCTACCCAGCCTGCTTCATAGGCTTTTTTCATTTGCTCATAGCCATCGGTGGGAGGGGCTGCGGAAAGCAAGAATGGAGAGCTGATAGTTCTGCCAAAGAAATCTGTATCCAATGCGACCGGATGTTTTTTCCAGCCTGATATTGCAGTATGGCTTTTAGTGCTTTTATCTATCTGCGGAGCGGATTGGTTATTTAGCTTTGCATGAAGTCTGAGTGCAGCATTTTTTCCTGCAGCCACTGCTTCCACAACTGTGGTAGGTCCATTTGCCATGTCGCCACAGAAGAAGGCAGACGAATCTGTAATCTTGATACCGGGACGATTTCCTACAGCCAATACAACCATATCAAAGGCACGGAATTGTTCTGTACTGAGTGGTTCATCCACTATTAAAGATGGATGGAACTTGGTGTCCTGAGGTAGCATTACGGGTTTTGTATAAATACCTTTCAAGGTATCGCCTTCATTGGCGATCTTGGTGATACGAGTACGATTTGTAAAATGAATGCCCATATCCAAGAGGTGTTTTTTCTCATCTTTGGTTAGAGGCATTTCCAGATATGATTCCAGGACAATCATCTCCACGTGAACTGCACCTCTGGTGATAGCAGTCAGAGCCATATCAGCAGCTATTGCACCGCCTACCACAG
>PHBQ01000069.1 GCA_002841975.1 Candidatus Cloacimonetes bacterium HGW-Cloacimonetes-1 | reverse complement strand
GCGGGGAACAGGCATTTAGCGAAAATTCGCTGGAATATATGAATCGTCGGGTATTTGTACCTTTGTCCACAATGCTGCACAAGATCTCGCCTTCCCAGAACATCGGTAGTTTTGAAATCAAGACTTTTAGCCCGGAACAAGCCAAAGCGTTGCGTCCCAAATTGGAGAATGTGGTGCTCAATCTCCGCCAGGGCAAAGAGATCTTCTCCGTTACTTCCATGGAGGAACAGATGGCTGCCATGAAACAAAACTCCATGATTTTTACTGCCATCTTTGTCATGATTGCCGTGATCTCTCTTCTGGTGGGAGGTATTGTGATCATGAATATCATGCTGGCATCGATCAAAGAACGAACTCGCGAAATCGGGGTTCGCCTGGCTATTGGGGCACGACGGATGGATATTTTCCTGCAGTTTTTGGTACAAACTCTCCTGATCACCGCTATGGGAGGGATTTTGGGGATTGTTATCGGATTTTCGATCCTGGATCTGGTGGGCAACTATTTGCAGATCGCAGTATTGGCATCGGTTCAAATGATCTGGATATCTTTGGCGGTATCGGTCGGAGTGGGTCTGATCTTTGGGATTGCTCCCGCTGTGCGCGCCAGTAATCTCGATCCGGTCATCGCATTGAGGGAGGATTAGCTATGCGAAAAGTACGCAAGAGTTTTGTAAGAAGAGTATCTGAAAGCATATTCTCCTATATTTCCGTACTGTTTGAAGACGTCTTTACGACGTATAAATATTTGCATGATTCCAAGAAACGGCGGCAAATCGGGACGAATGTTGCCCAGTTTGCCCGGCTGTATTTTCATCGGGTTACTACGGAAGGTGTGCTCAAGGAATCGGCAGGGCTGACCTATATTACGCTGCTGAGTTTTGTGCCGTTTCTCACCTTTATTGTGATGATCATCCCGGATCTGCCGTTCCTGAATTTTGAAGAGAAGTTCAAGAGTGTGATCGTGGCAAATTTCCTTCCCGGCTCTGCCAACCAGATTGTCTCTTTGATCGACGAAACTCTGAAGAGCCGGTTCACATTCAATATCATGAATTTTGTGATCTTGTCGATTACTTCTTATTCGATCTTCAAGGTGATCCGTGATACATTTGATCGTATCCTGAGCATGGAATTCAAGCCCTCGTTTGATCTCTTGTCTCAGATCATCAAGTTTTTGGGAACGCTGATCTTTGGATTGTTAATCAGTATCTTACTATTTTCCAGCAGTTCGCTGCCGATTGTCTCTCGTTTACTGAAGTTTAACTTGCTGAAGCAGCAGCTACTATATATCTTGCCCTTTGTATTGCAATTTGTGGCATTTATCTTCCTTTTCACTATCTTACCGTCGATCAAGATCCGGCGCAGCTCACTCTTTCGGGGAGCTTTTTGGTCCACCTTGGTCTGGGTTTTGGTAAAATCAATATTCGATTATTATATCTTCAATTTGACCAGTTATCAGCGCGTCTATGGAGTTTTGGCAGCGATACCAATATTCCTCACCTGGGTTTACATCAATTGGGTGATCATCCTGGGTGGAATAGTGCTGGTGGCAGTGATAGACCAGAAAGATCGCAGCGAGATTATTAAAAGTAATCCCCAAAAAGTGGTGAAGCTGACTCTGGAGATGTACTCTGGCAAGAAGCTCAACCAAAAACTGGAAGATTTTATAGCAAAGAAAGACCTGGCAGAGCTAGCAGCAATACTGGGCGTCGAGGAGGACACATGAAGAAATATGCACTGATCAGCGTAAGTGACAAAACCGGTATCGAAAAGATAGCCACTCCCTTGAACGATTTGGGTTACACTATCCTTTCGACATCGAATACTTTCAAATATCTGAGCCAATTTTGTAGTGATCTTGTCGAGATATCGAGTTTGACCGGGTTTCCGGAAATATTGGATGGCAGAGTCAAGACCCTGCATCCCATGATCCACGGTGGGATTTTGGCAGATCGGGAAAACCCCGCTCACGTGGAGACTTTGAAAGAATTGGGCATCCATGCCATCGACATCGTGATCGTCAATCTTTATCCCTTTAGCAAGGTTCGTGCCGATCAAAACTCCACACCTGCCGAAATCATTGAGAATATTGATATCGGCGGACCGACTCTGATCCGTGCAGCCGCCAAGAACTATCGGAATGTGACGGTTCTGACGGATCCGAATGATTACGAACAGACTTTGACCAAGCTCAGCGGTGCAGCCGGACTGGGGTGGAGAAGGCATCTGGCACATAAAGCCTTTAGCGCAGTTGCCGAATATGATGTAGAGATCGCGGATTATTTCTGCCTCAAAGATCCGTTATTGCCGGTAGGGCTCCCGGAACACATCGAACGGAGTTTTTGCCAGACCCAAGCCCTGCGTTATGGAGAAAACCCCCATCAGCAGGCAGGATATTATGGTACCGGGCATGATGCCTGGCAGGTCTTGCACGGCAAAGAACTATCTTTTAACAATTTATTGGATGTTGATGCAGCTTTTCGTGGTATCCGCTTGTTCAGAGATCCGACTGTGATCATTTTCAAGCATACAAATCCGTGTGGAATTGGCTCCGGTGCCACCTTGCTGGAAGCGTATCAGGCCGCCTATCAAACAGATACTTTGTCACCTTTTGGCGGGATTGTGATAGTCAATCGCGAGCTCGATCTGGAGACTGCAAATGCCATCAATGCCGTGTTTACGGAGATCATTATTGCTCCGGCTTATGCAAAAGGAGTACTCAAAAGCTTGCAGAAGAAAAAGGATCGCCGCTTGATCAGTTACAATCCGGAACAGCTCCAAACCCCTGATAACAAATATGATATCAAAACTCTCTTTAGCGGGTATCTGATTCAGCATTGGGACTTGGGTTCCTCCGATGTGGCGGATTGGCATATTGTCAGCAAACGCAATCCCACAGAGTATGAGATGAAAGCTCTGCTCTTTGGCTGGCGTACAGTCTCGATTCTCAAATCCAATGCGATTGCGCTCACGACCGATAACAGGACTCTGGGGTTGGGCATGGGACAGACCAGCCGGATAGATTCCACGGATATTGCGATGCTGCGTGCAGATAAATTTCAGCACGATCTGGCATGGGCAATCTGTGCCTCCGATGGCTACTTTCCGTTCCGAGATTCAGTGGATAGTTTAGCCCTGCGAGGGATCAAAGCGATAATTCAACCTGGAGGTTCCAAGGGCGATTCGGAAGTCATAGCTGCCTGCAACGAGCATGACATTGCAATGATATTTACCGGAGTAAGGCACTTCCGGCATTGATTTTAATTGACAGAAAGAACGACATAAAAAATATGACGAAACGTATAGTGGAGATGTGTCCGAGCTGGCTGAAGGAGCACGATTGGAAATTGTGTGTATGTGGAAACGTGTACCTAGGGTTCGAATCCCTACATCTCCGCCACTTTTACTACTTCAAGCATTTGAATTCCTTCCTCACTTGTTTTCAAGTTCCCCCATTTGCATTGAATTCAACATAATTTTACCCAAATTTAGATATATTTAGGAGTTTACTATGGCCAAAACTAAAGGCATTGTAATAGGTTGTCTGGTATTTCCTCTCATCCTGATCGTAGCTTTTGTAATAGGCTTTTATGCCTTTGCAAAAGACGTCACATCCGCCAAAAAGATTGCTGATAACTCGTGGTTAGTTCTCAATCCTACAGGGATGCTTGCAGACTATTCAGAGGTTCGCAATGCGAATATCTTTGATTATCGGCAAAGCAGTGTGGAGGATATTTGTGCCAAAATCCGGGCAGCTGCTACAGACAGCAGAATCCGCGGGATGGTGATCCGTCCCAGAATGCTCGAAATCAGTTATGCCGGCATCTCTGAAATTGCCGCGGCAATGACAGAATTCCGGAAATCCGGGAAACCGGTTTATGCCCAAGGAGACATGATCTTTCAAAAGGACTATCTCTTGATGACGATGGCAGATAAAATCTATATGGAGCCATCCGCCTCAGCCGAGATCAGTCTCGAGGGTGTGAACGCCCAGATTACTTTCTACAAGGAACTGTTCGACAAGATCGGCGTCAAAGTCCACGTCTTGCAATCCGGTGCCTTCAAAGGGGCGGGCGAACCTTATTCACAGACATCTTTGAAGCCGGGAACGCTGGCAAATTACCGCCAAGCCCTGGGATCCCGCTATGAGCTCATTATCCGCGACATCGCCGCTCGCCGTAAACTGAGCCCCGAGGATGTGAAAGACATCCTCGAACAGAGAGCCGACTACTTCATTTCCTCTGCTCAGGCGCAGAAGTTTGGTTTAGTGGATTCCTTGCTGAGCCGAGACGCTTTTGAAAACAGCTTTGGGATCTCTGAAAAGAAAAGCGTAGCGATAGCAGATTACGAAGTAAAGCAGTCCATCGTACCTACCGGTGACCGCGTAGCCGTTGTTTACCTCAGCGGAAACATCATGCCGGGATACACTCCGTCCATGGGGACGGAGGCTTCGATTAGTGCCCAGAAAGTGGAAAAGATTATCCAGGAGATCAGAGCCGATAAAGCTGTAAAAGCCGTGGTCGTTCGTATCAATAGCGGCGGTGGGTCTGCCTTGGAATCTGAACTGATCTACCAAAAGCTCAAAAGCTTGCAACAGACCTACCCCGTGGTGGTTTCCATGGGTGGTGTTGCTGCCTCCGGAGGATATTACATCAGTTCCGCCTCGAATTATATCATCGCGGATGAATACACCATAACGGGATCTATCGGCGTGATCATGATGATTCCCGATGGCGAAGGACTGGGACGCAAGATCGGAGTACGCAACCAAAACATCAGCTTTGGCAAATACGCAGGAGCCTTTGATCTCTTTAGCAAGCCGGATCCCGAATTCCTCAATTCCCTGCAACGCAACTCTACCGCGGTTTACACAGAGTTCAAGGCCAGAGTTGCTGACAATCGCAAATACACAGATGCCGAGATTGAAGCCATTGCCCAAGGCCAGATCTGGTCTGCTGCTGATGCCAAAACAAACCGCTTGATCGACGAGATTGGCGGGCTGAATAGCGCAATAGCAAAAGCGGCAAGCTTGGCAAAAATAAAAGATTATCAAACCGTGAATTTCCCGGAACCAATCAGTCTGTGGGATGCAATCCGCAAAAGCGGTTCATGGAGTCGCGCCTTATCCAGTATGAAGAAAATAAATATCTTGACTCCGGCGCAAATCCAAGAATACATTGACCACAGCATAATTACGAACGAATGGCTCTATATGATGCCGTTCAAAATGGACTAAAATGAAGAAAGACAACATATCAACAGAAATCATAATTAACGTACATCCACTGGAAAAACGAGTCGCGGTATTAGAAGAAAACCGCTTAGTCGAACTTTTTGTGGAGAAAAAAGATAAACAAAATCCGGTAGGCAACATCTACAAAGGAATCGTCAAAGACGTTCTTCCCGGGATGGGTGCAGCCTTCGTCGAGATTGGACTGGATCGTACTGCCTTTTTGCACTACTCCGACATAGTCTTGGATTTTTTGGATATTTTTGAGAACGAAAGACCGCACAAGCGTCTCAACCCCACAGATTCTTCCCAGATCACAAATCTGCTCAAACCCGGACAGGAAATAGTGGTACAGATCCACAAAGGACCGATCGGCTCCAAGGGTGCCCGTTTGACCGGACAGATCTCCATTCCCGGCAAATACCTCGTACTCTTTCCCAATAAGAGCAAGATTGCGATCTCCCGCAAGATCTATAGTGCCGGGGAACGCAGCCGCATCCGCAACATCCTGACCGAGGTCAAAGACCCCAATTACGGCATCATCGTCCGCACCGAAGCCGAAGGCTGTGAAGAAGACGATTTCCGCAACGAATACAACGCCCTGGCAAAGACCTGGCGTTTGATCGAGAAGCAACTGAAGCATGCCAAACCACCGGTCTGTGTCTTTGAGGAAAATGCCCTGGAAAACTACCTGATCCGTGATCTCTTTGGAGAGCATGTAGATAAACTGGTGATCGACAACAAAGCCTTTGCCCGCCGCATCATCTCGCAACTGGAGGAAATCACTCCGGAACTGATCGACAAGGTCGAAGTCTATAAAGAAGACTCCCCGATCTTTGATGCCTGGGCTATCGAAAAGAAGATTGAGACTATCTTCCACTCCCGCATTTATCTCCCCAGCGGTGGAAATATCAAGATCGAGCAGACCGAAGCGCTGGTCGCCGTCGATATCAATACCGGTAGCTTTACCGGCAGATCCAGCTATGATGAGACAGTCCGCAAGACCAATGTGGAAGCTGCGGCAGAAGTGGCCAGACAGATCCGTCTGCGTGATCTCAGCGGTGTGATAGTCATAGATTTTATCGACATGACCAATGAAAGCCACAAAACGGAAGTATTGGACACCCTGAAGAAGGGACTACACCGTGATCGAGCCAAAAACAAGGTTTATTCCTTTACCAGCCTCGGCCTCGTGGAAGTGACCCGCAAGCGCATGCGCTCCACCCTCATTGCAAACTACTCCGATCCCTGCCCCTATTGCAACGGCACCGGCAGAGTAGTATCCAAGGACGCTGTGATTCTCCGCATCAATCGTTGGCTCAGCCGCGCCGAGTACTTTGTAAAGGACACCATGTTGCGCGTCGTCGTGCATCCCGATGTGTATCTCCATATCCGCGATAACAAAGAGTATTTTAGCATCTACAAAGATCAATTGGACTTTGTCGCAGAAGCAGAGATGAAAATAGACCAGTTTAAAGTGTTCAAAATCCCATCCATGGACGAGATCACTTCCAAATATAACGCTTGACAGATAGTTAGGTAAATAATCCCTTGTACTTTCAGAACAAAATTCCAAGGAGAAAAGATGTACGCCATCGTAGAAATTAGTGGATTTCAGTTCAGGGCAGAAAAAAACGCCGTTTTGCGCGTTCCCTTACTGAGCACGGCTGTACCGGGTCAGACTCTTGAGTTTGACAACGTCCTAATGCTTCGCAATGACGAAGAAATCCTGATTGGCCAGCCTGTAGTTGAAGGCGCCAAAGTAGTTGCCGAAGTGGTTGAACACGGAAAAGGCAAGAAAGTTATAATATTTCATAAGAATCGCCGTAAAGGCTACCGCGTGAAAAAGGGCTACCGCGAGCAATTCACCGATATCAAAGTAACCGATATCCAGTCTTTATAAAGGAGTACAGTTATGGCACATAAAAAAGGTGTTGGTAGTAGTCGTAATGGTCGGGATAGCAAACCCAAATATCGTGGCGTAAAAAAGTACGGTAGCGAGCTTGTAATACCGGGAAACATCATCGTTCGTCAGAAAGGTACCAAGTTCCACGTCGGTGAAAACGTCGGCATGGGCCGCGACTTCACGATCTATAGTTTGATCGAAGGTCACGTCAAGTTTACCACCAAGAAAGAAGGACGCAAATACATTTCCGTCATTCCAATCGCAAAGTAAAAATCGATCTGCTATACGTAGCAATAGATTATAAAAAAGCCCGACTGCAAAGCCGGGCTTTTTTTGTATCTAAAACTGTTCTTTAAACAAGGCAGACATCTTGGCCTGCAACCGGGTAGCCGAGAACTCTGTTACGGCTTTTTGATGGGCGAGTACGGTCATTTGCTTGTACTTCTGAGGATCGTCTAAAATCGCGGAAATAGCGGCGACAAAACTATCTGTTTGATCTGGAGGGAAGAGGTACCCTGATTCGTTGTGAGTGATGAGATCGGGGATCCCACCGACGCGGCTGGAGACTACAATCCTGCGATTTGCCATCGCTTCAATGATAGCGACTGGAGTTCCCTCGTTCAGTGATGTCATCAACAAGATATCCATATCTGCATAGAGTGGCTTCAGATCCTGCAAGAATCCCGTAAACAACACTGAATCCTGCAATCCGGCAAGTCTCACTTCGGCTTTCAAGCCTTCCGTCAGTTCACCATCTCCCACAAAGACAAATACTACGTCGTCTCGAATCAGTAGTAAATGCTGCGCTATTTTGATGATCTGAAAGGGATTCTTGATAGATGTGAGTCTGCCTACGAAAGCCACGATTCTTTTCTCCGGGGTAATTCCCAGAGCAGTCTTGAATTTGCCTGCATCGGATGGTGCATAGACCATATCTTCCAGTTCAAAGCCCAGATGAATCACCCGGATCTTGGCGGCATTGCAAATCCGAAAACGTAAGAGTTCTGCCTTTTGCTGATCACTAATGACGATGACATTTGTGCAGAGCATTGCCATGACGCGCTCGATATTCATGGAAACACTACTCATCAATTTGCCGAAATATCCGGTAAAATTGGTGCCATGAAAGGTGTGAATGATAGATTTAACGCCTGCCAGCTTTGCGCCAATCCTGCCCACTACACCAGCTTTGGCGGTGTGTGTGAGCACGATATCCGGATTTTCTGTGCGGATGATGCGGTATGCTTTCCACAGGCACAAGATGTCTTCCAGCGGATTGATGGATCTGCCCATGGAGGGGAGGTTGATCAGCCGGATATTGTGCTGATCTGCCAGATAGCGCATATCTTGTTCGTGGGCATCAACGTCACCAAAGAGGATGGTGGACTCATACTGGTCATTATCAAACATTTTGGCGAGTTGAATCACGTGGAAGGCGACCCCGCCGATATTCAATCTGGTCACGATATGGAGAATCTTGATCTTTTTCATGAGAGTAATACTAAAACCTTGTTTTTTACTTCGGTAGTGGTTATTGCGTTCATGCAGCGATATTGATAGGCACAGTCCCGTTGATTGCAGCCACTGCAAGCAAAGCTATGGAAGATAAACCCGGAATTGGTTCCCAAGGGACCGCTGATATGCGGAAAGTTAGGACCCAAAAGTCCCAGGGTCGGCACTCCGCAGAGTGCAGCAATGTGCATGGGGCCGCTATCATTACCGATAAATATAGCTGCTTCTGCAATCAAGTGCTTGGTTTGCAACAGATTGAGCTGCCCTGCTTGGTCTATAATCGCTGTGGATTCTGAAAAATTCATGATCAATCTATTGATTGCCGTATCGTCTTTATCTCCAATCAGGTAGATGGTGTCAATCCCATCCAGAGACAGCAGATAATCCGCTATTTGCGCAAACCGCTCCGGTTCCCAGCGTCGCCCCGGAAATCTGGCTCCGGCGTGCAAGACGGCATAGTCCCGAGTTGCGCATTTACGTTCTATCTTCATACCGATAGCCGGAGTGGACTCAAATCCCAGAAAGTTAGCAAGGGGGATTGTACGTTCACAAAGATGATGCTTGCTCATATCCAGTCCAGATTTGGGGGTTCGAATTCCGATTCCTTCCAGATGGAAAGTGTTCAGATACCGATTTGAAAAGCTGAGATCATTGATAAAGCCCAGAACCGATGCCGCATTGGAAAAGATAGCCAAAACGCTGTTGCGCATCAGCCAGCCGGGAATCAGGATCATGTCGTAATGCTCGTAATTGATGGCCTTTAATGTTGCTACATATCCACGATGGGGGATGTAGTGGTCAAACATATAAAAGTCCTTCTGGAGGGCACAAAACGAAGCCTGGAAACAACCGTCGAGCTGTGAATCGGGATACTTGTTGCGCAGTGACTTCAGAAAAGGCGAGATACAGAGGATATCTCCCATGCCGGCGAGATATAACACCAGTATTTTTTGGGGATCCCGTGTCGTCAATGGCGTACTCGCACGTTTGATCCGATACGCTATCCAGGTGCAGAGCATGAGCAGGATTTTGAAGCAATTACGCAGTTTATGCATACAATTTTATCAGCGCCCTACAAAGCTGTTCGCGGGAGAATTGTGTGATGGAGTTGGTTATGGAATCTTGCGAAGTGGGTTTTTGCAAGAGCTTAGCTAAAGCTGCACGGATTGCATCACTATCGCCGATGGATGCATACTCTCCACCCTGAATCTTGTCCAAGAGGTCTTTTAGGATGGATACTTTGGGACCCACAGCCAGAATCGGCTTCCCAATCCGGATCAGTTCAAACACTTTGCCCGTATATACGCCTTCGGACTCCTTATCGTTATTCAGGATGATCACATTCACATCGGCTCCGGCGGCATAACTGAGTGCGTCGGAATGGCTTTGATAGCCCTGATATTGGAAGAACGGGAAGTTATGGGAGTGAATGTCTGCCAGGATATCGGGAGTGATGGTCCCGATGTGAATGTATTGCAGGTTCTGCTCCGTCAGTTCAGAAATCACTTTCAAAAGAGGTATGGGGTCACTCTTATAACTGTAAATTTTACCCATGTATAGTATAGTGAATCGCTCAAAATGATGTGGAATAATCCCTGTGAAATCATCCTCGTCATAGCCATTGGTGATTACGACTGCTTTATCTGCAATCCAGCGGAAACGTTGTTGATAACGGGCCTTGATAAAGTCTGTCACAAACACGATGCGGTCGCAGGTTTTCAGCACTCGGTCGTCCCACTTGCGGATGATCGCCTGGCGGAAGGGCAGGATGTTCTGTTCGAACATGGGCTCGAATTGCCAAGCATCGCGATAGTCTGCCACCCAGTAGATTTTGTCTCCAAAGATGCGCTTCAGAGCGATTCCCACCAGAAAGGCGGAGAAAGGGTAACCGGTGATATAGACATTGCGGATCTGGAATCGCCGGATCAAATAGATAGCTTTGAGGATGGCAAAGGGTACCCAGCCGATCTGTTTGTCGAGTGGGAAGATGAGATCATTGATCCCTTTGAGAGTCTTCCAAACCAGTTGCCGGAGGGGATTGGGCTGAGTCTTGGCTCGGAGCTCCGCCACCTTGTCTGTTGCAGCACCAGTTAATCCCCAGCTAGGAGTGTAAAATATCCGGCTTTGTGCCGGGATATCTGTGCACAGACTATGATCCAGAACCGTCTTCGAGGGCTTGCGGGGTGTCACGACATATGTCTGCCAGCCGGCACGATCCAGATATTTCAAAAACTTGAGTGGCCGCTGCACGCCGCTTTCCCCCGTGGGGGGGAATTCGTTGACGATCATCAGGATTTTATGGTGTTCAATCTCTTGTGCTTTCATAGGCTGCAACAATTTACTGCACAGAGTTTTTGTCAATAAAGGCATTTTCACCCGTACCGGAGTTTGTCGTACCGGAGCTTGCCGAAGCTCCGATCTTTCCGTACCGGAGCTTGCTGAAGCTCCGATCTTTTCTCATTGCGGAGGAATGGCATCCTCCGGCTCCGGAAAGCTTCAGAATATCCTCAATCCGCGAAATACTTTGCGACCTTGGGCATTTCTTCCGGAATGTTTATACTCTGGGGGCATTTGGAAACGCAGACGCCGCATTGGACGCATTTATCGGCACGATTTTCTTCCGAAACAAACATCTGATATTCGTTTTTGTGGCGCTGCAGATCGCCAAAGATGTGGGCATCCATATACAGCCAAAAAACCATAGGGATACTGACATTGTGCGGGCAAGGCATGCAATAACGGCACCCGGTGCATTGGACTGGCATTTTCTGCAAATAAAGGCTGCGCACTTCGCTATAATAGTCCATTTCCAGATCAGACAATTCCCCTGCCTTTGTACTATCGGCCAGCGCGAGGTTCTCGTCCAATTGTTCCAGCGTGTTCATTCCGCTCAGCAGCAGAGTGACTTCCGGCATATTCCACACCCATTTTAGGGCACGGGCAGCAGGGCTGATCCGGTAGGAAGAGCGATCCCATACTTGTGAGATCTCACCCGGGATATTACCGGCCAGTTTTCCGCCTTTGACGGGCTCCATCACGATGATACCCATACCTTTGGCTGCCGCATAGTGCAAACCCTTCATTCCGGCTTGCTCTTCGATATCGATATAGTTGAGCTGAATCTGGCAAAAGTCCCAATCGTAGGCATCCACAATCTGCTCAAACACCGGGTACTGATCGTGAAAGGAAAAGCCGATATTGCGAATCTTGCCGGAGGCTTTGGCCCGTGCTATAAATGCAAATACGTCGTTGTCCAGCAAGGTCTGCCACGTGTTTTTATTGAGGGCATGCAGCAAATAATAGTCTATGTAATCCGTCTGCAACTTCCCCAACTGCTGTTCCAGATAAAAGTCCATATCAGTATGCGTTTTGATCAACCAACAGGGTAGCTTGTCGGCAATGCGGATCTTTTCACGGGGGACAGTTTGGATAAATTCACCGAGCAGGTTCTCGCTCTTGCCACCATGATAGGGCCAGCCGGTATCAAAATAATTGACTCCGCTCTCATAAGCTTTGCGGAGCAGTGAAAGGGCTACATCCTGATCAATATTTTTTTCCGAATCCGTTGCAAACCTCATACATCCAAAACCCAGGATAGATAAGGGATCATTGGTTGTTTTCATGGATCTGTATTGCATATAATCCTCCTAAAAGACATCTTTGCGCATTCATACAGCAATGCCCGAGAGTGTCAAACATTTTGTCAACAGCGAGCCTCCATTCGCCCCACCAACCCCCGGATCTGCATATATAAATATTGACACAATAAATCGCTTTTATTCACATGGGATAATTGTAAATGAAAGAGGAATTAGTCCCTATCATCAGGAGGAAACATGAAGACATCGGCTTTGATAGGCTTGTTATTGTTTATGGTTGTTAGCATCTTTGGCATCAGCAGCAACACCAATTCGGCAGTGTTTACCATGGACACGATTGCACCAATCATTACCATCACCACTCCCAACGGTGGCGAATTGTGGTACATCGGAGATACCAACAACATCTTATGGTCTGCTACGGATACCAATATATCTCCCAATTCGGTTTACCTGTGGTACACTTTGAACGGCGGTACTGCTTACACCAGTCTGGTGGCAGGGACAGCAAACACGGGTAGCTACCCCTGGCAATTACCCGAGATTCAAAGCTACAATGCCAAAGTGCGGATCCAGGTAGCAGATAGTTTTGGTAACATCTCGCAAAAAACCTCAGACGCAGCGTTTTCCATCACCTATGTACCCCCGGACTCCCCGGACAATGTACAGATTGATATCTCTAACAACATCGATGCTGTTATCACCTGGCAGCCGGTAACAGAGACTGTTTACAGCACGCCTATTACACCGGATGGCTATATGGTGCTTTATAATGAAACTCCTTATGAAGACGAGCAGTTCTATTACTATCTGGGGGAAACTTCCACAGCTACTACCTATACTCATCACAATGTAGCACGTCGCAGAGCTCAGATGTATTACCGTGTGGTGGCATTCAAGGACTTTGACGGCAGATTGGCGGAGATACTTTCCGAGCGTGATCCTGCCCAACAACTTAGTTTGGCAGATATCAAAGCCAAACTGCAAGCCCGCAATGGAGGTGACAAATGAGACAGCAACATGTAGAGCAGCACGCCGTTGCTGCTAAAACCGTAGCCGGAGGATGCCGATCCTCCACCAATGAACGCCCCCAGACCTTTATCTTACAGCATAGATTCCCTGATTATCTTAAGCGGAGCTTCAGCAAGCTCCGGTACGACGTAGCCGGAGGATGCCGATCCTCCGCAAAAAAAAGAGTAAAAGATCAAACGACGCGGAGCTATGGCAAGCTCCGAATATGGGGGCTCCAACTCCTGATTCTGCTACTTGCCTGCCCGCTTTTTGCCACTCCCCTTGCCCTGCAAAGCTTTGAAAACAGCGCATCCGATACCTGGGCTTACACAGCCTCGCCTTCCGGCTTTGTTCCCTATTTCTGGGGACGGACCAATCAAGCCCAAGGTGGCGCCAGTGCTCAAAACGGTTCCTGGTATTGGGCAAGCTGGTTAATGGAAAATAGCGCAGCAAGCATGGTGTTCAGCAATGTCGCCATCACTCCCGGTACACAACACAGCATCAGTTTTTACTATTACAGCAAGAATCTCGCTGCTGCCACAGATCAATTGCAGATTTGTGTGGAGTATGACACCGGCAGCCAATGGACAAACTGGACTCCGCTACTCTTGAACACCCAGGCCTGGTCGCTATTCTCGATCAATATCCCTCAAACTGCCAGCACCGTCAGAGTCAAGATAGCTACCTCATACAGCAATGCCAATATGGACAAGTATGTTCATTGGGACAATTTCTCCGTCAATGCCAGCGAAGCAGAATTTACGGCACCCATCATCTATAATACCTCGGTGGCACAACGCACCGATGGAAGCAAACTGGTGGATATCTATTATGACCTCTTCGATGCCAATGGCGATAACTGCGAAGTGACGCTGAAGCTCTCCGACAACGGCGGAACCAGCTTTGCCATCACTCCCAGTCCCCAGTTCCTGAGTGGAGATATCGGAGCAGGCATAGCCCCCGGCTTTGGCAAGTACATCATCTGGAATGCCGGAGCCGAAGGCGTAGGCTACGATGGCAACCAGTTCATGGTCAAATTCACCGCTGAAGACGGGCTTTTTCCCCTGCCCGCAAACTTTGTGTTGGTGGCTGGCGGCACCTTTAGCAATGGCACTTCTAATGTGACGGTATCTTCGTTTTATATGGATAAGTACGAGCTGACTCAAGCGGGCTATCAGGCTGTGATGGGTAGCAATCCCGCAACCGGCTATGGGGTTGGCAGCAATTATCCTGTTTATTCTGTTAGCTGGTTCAAAGCGATTGAGTATTGTAATCGGCGCAGTATCAACGAAGGCTTAACGCCTTGTTACAGTTATAGTAGCTACGGCACCAATCCTGCCAACTGGCCGGCTGGTTGGAATACCAGCAACACAAATCACACTAATGTAGCTTGTAACTGGACAGCCAATGGTTATCGCTTGCCTACCGAGATGGAATGGCAGTTTGCTGCCCGGGGAGGTAACCAAACCCATAATTACACCTATAGTGGCAGTAATGACGTCAATACTGTGGCTTGGTACTATTCTAATTCCGGTAGCACAACTCACACTGTAGGTACCAAAGTCCCCAATGAACTTGGCTTGTATGACATGAGTGGTAATGTCTGGGAATGGAATTGGGATATTTATGGCAGTTACCCCAGTGGTTCACAAACCAATCCTACGGGTGCAGCAAGCGGGTCTTACCGTGTGTTACGCGGCGGTGGCTGGTACTACAATGCCTCCTACTGCCCCGTTTCCGCTCGGAGCTACGACTATGCTGCTGGCAGCAACTACATCATAGGCTTTCGCTGCGTCAGGGTTTCCCCTTGATTTTGTAGAGCAGCACGCCGTTGCTGCTGATGATTTGGAGTTCATGCCGGCAAGCTAAGCTTTGAGGTAGAATACAACCTCAACGCCGGCCTGGACTTCAAGAATTTGTTCTATCCCGGTCAGTTTTCCTACGGTCATGAAGTCCATAGCGCTACTTAGATCGAAGACTATATATGCAAAGGTTTTGCGCCATTAACTCCATACCGTTTGGACTCATGTGACAAAGTGATTGCGTTTTCTACCTAAACTGGCGTTCCTACGGAACTCACTGGCTCGTATGATGCACACAATTCTACCTAAACTGGCGTTCCTACGGAACTCAGGCTGTTGACAAAGTCCCATCGGGACGATAGTTTAGGTA
>PHBQ01000068.1 GCA_002841975.1 Candidatus Cloacimonetes bacterium HGW-Cloacimonetes-1 | reverse complement strand
CAGTTGCTGACACCAGTTATTATGCCTTCAATGAATACTATCTATATACTCATGTCAACGCCGGGGATCGTGTAGCCGGTTTACCGATTTACAACCCCGCAGTTGAATGGAGCGAAGCACTTCAGACCGAAGCAGACGCTATGGTAGCCAATCACCTTATGCTGACGGATGCAGATAAAGTCTTGCAAGCAAGACTATTCCGTAATCCGGATATCCGTCAGGATATCTACGATGAATTGGTAGATTCCAAAGTTATTCCGCTCCTGGGACATGGTGGACAAGTGGCTATCCCGAGTGATGAGAACAACCATAGCTACGATGCTCTGAATGAACTCAAACAAAAGCGTTTGGCCCGCAGATATTATGCAGCGTCCATCGCCAATCCTCCCAAAGGAATCGAGTACTATGTAGCTGTCACAGCTTACGACCGCGGTATTCCTTCCAACGACTTGAATTACCTGGAAACCGGTAGAGATGCTGATGCAAACATGAAAGTATTCTTCCCGGGTTCACTCTCAAGCTCGAATATGGACAACATCTATGTCGTACCAAACCCGTACATCGGCAGCAGTAAGTTCGATGGTAGAAGAGAAAATGACACCAAAGGTGATAAGAGCCGGAGATTGTGGTTCACAAATATTCCGCCACGTTGTATAATCCGCATTTACACCTTAGCTGGAGACCTGGTGGATCAGATCGATCACGATGGTGCATACAGCGAAGATATCATCAATGTTTCCAAGGCAGCAGCAGCTGGTATTTCCGGCGATGCTATGCACTCTTGGAATTTATTATCCAAGAATAATCAAATTATAGCCCCCGGCGTGTATTTGTATTCAGTAGAAAACAAAGCTGATTCAAAGATCAAAGTCGGTAAATTCGTAATAATCAAATAGGGGAGAGATGATGAAAAAGAATATTACTCTAATCATTGTAACATTGTTGCTGGTACTTCCCTGTATGATTTTTGCAAGCCCATTTGGAAAAACCGGAACGGCTGCCCTGCAGTTCCTGAAACTGGGTGTTGATGCCCGTGCCATTGGTATGGGTGAAGCCTATACCGCAATAACGGATGACATCTCTTCCACGTTTTGGAATCCTGCCGGTTTAGCTCCTGCTTTTTCCAATGAAGTATTCTTTTCCCACACCAATTGGCCTGCCAATATCATGCATGAATATGCCGCAGCGACATACACCACCGGTGTATCAACCTGGGCTGCTTATGCCTCTGTATTGCACATGGACGACATGGATGTCACGGATGAAGAATCATGGGGTCCCACCGGGGAAAAATTCACAAATAGTGATATGGCCTTGGGCATAGTCTATGCCCAACAATTCACTGGTAAATTCTCCGCAGGTGTTTCTGCTAAATATCTGAGAGAGAATTTATATGAATATTCTGTCAATAGCTACGCTTTTGATCTGGGTTCAATGTACAATACAGGCTGGAACAATCTGAAGATTGGGATGGCCCTCAAGAACTTTGGCCCCGACATCAAATACAAAGTGGATAATGACGAAGATGGCAGCTACGACGAAGATCCCTATGATCTGCTGGACAATGACGGTGATGGTACCATCGATGAAGATGGCTCCGAACTGGAAAGCAAGATACCAATGAGCTTCTCTCTGGGAATCAGTGGCGATCTCAAACGCACGGAAACCACCCACTGGATTGCTTCCTTGCAGCTGGACAATGTCATCGACAGAATGGAAACATGGAATTTGGGAACCGAATACAAACTGGGGAATATATTCCTTCGTGGCGGTTATCAATTAAACTATGATACAACTGGATATAGTGCTGGTTTGGGATGGCAAATTCCTACCAGATTCGCAGTTTTCAATATCGATTATGCATACACGGATATGGGCAAACTGAAGGAAGATTTCCTCAGCAGTGCACACCGTGTATCGATCAAAATGAAATACTAAAACTCAATAAAATATCAGGAGGTACTTGTGAAAAAAGTATTATTGGTCGTCTTAACCCTTTCTCTGATGATAGGTATGATCTATGCTCAAGAGATGCAAGCTGGCCCACAGAAAGCTAAGTTAGCTTCCCCGGCTGGAATCAAACTCGCTCCTTCCAGAGAAGTCCCTGCTTATTCATTCACCGTTCCACCAGTTTCTCTGATGGACTCCTATTATGATTATATGATAGGTAACTACAATGCCCTACCTTTACGCGTGATCCCAGAGAGCGCTGGTGGTGGCTATTTTATGTCTTATCATGGCTCACGTACAAATTCTACTGCTGCTACAGCACGTCGCGCTTTTTATAGCTACATCAGCAACACCGGCGCAGTGCTTGCAAACAATGAAATTACTACAGTTACCAATAGAGAAGGTTACACTTCTGTAGCTGTTGACCCGGTGAGCGGAAAACCTCTGTACTCATGGCATGCAAATCACGATACTGAAGCTCTGCTTGAGATCGAATTTACATCCGATGCGTTCTTGGATGGCCTTGCCGGTTTGTTCAATGATGTCGTAGCCGCTGTGGATAATCCTATCTCTATCACCTCTCCCAGTGGAGTTACTACCAGTGCCAATGAATTCATCTGGCCTACAAATGTAATCGGACCATCTCCGATTGCCGGAATGAGAAGAATCTATATCTTGGGTCGTAATTCCGTAAGTGCACCTGTTGGCGCACCCAGCGAAAACCCATATATTGCTTATGCCGATTTTGATGCTGATACCATCGAAGCCGGAGTTCCACTCGTGTGGTCTTATACCCATATTCCTGAAATGGACAACTGGAATGCCGACAGTGTTAACTGGCGCCGTCCCAGCAATGCTTTCTGTGCCGACAACTTTGGTAATATCTACTATGTAGGTTATCACTTTGCTTATGTTGGTACCGATGGTGATGCAATTGTAGAACCCGATATCGATGTCTTTAAGTGTGGCAACTATGGCCAAGGTACTTGGGAACGCTTCATGTCTAATGGAGATCTTCCTTCCTTGAATCCTCTGGATTACTTCACAGATGCAGACAACAACGATATCCCTTACACAGATGAACAAATGCGCTGGACTATCTCAAACTCCAGTCACATCAATGCTGTTGTAGATGCAACAGGCAAAATTCACGTAGCAGCGATTTGGGCTCTTGGTAATGACCAGGGTTCATACTGGCCTGCTTTCCAGTTCATCAAAGAATTTACCTTTGATCCTCAAACTACTGCCTTCAACATCAAAGAAATCTATCCTCAGACCGACGATCCTGCCGGTGTATTCCAACCATGGGACGTAGTCGCTCCTTGGGGTGATGTCGATGAAGTAGACGAAAATGGATTCCCTTTATTCGTTACAGATTGGCCTTTCTGCTATTGGGATGACACTGTTCATGACGCTGCTATGATGTTCCATTACAACAATATCAAACTTTCAGAAGCTAATGCTGAAGGTCAAATGGTATGTGTATGGCAAAATTCATGGAGAGCCAGACAGGCGAACTATTACAGTAATACCGATTACACTGCTTATGCAAACGTACCGGAAATATACATTGCTGTATCTCCTGACAACGGTGGCACTTGGTCCGAACCCATTGTTTTGAATAGAATTGAAACTCCTGCTTTGACAGGTATCAAACCTATGTGGGTTTATCCTGCAGACAAAGTCAAGTTCACTGGTATGGTTGGTGATCAAGAAAAAGGTAAGATCGGCTTGATGTTCTATGACGATACTACCTGGGGTTCTTTTGCAAATACACCTCCAGTGCATCCTACCAACGATGGTGGACGCATTATGTTTGCAGAACTTGAAATCACATTCCCTCTTCCTGATGTTTCCGCAAACAACGATGTAGTTACTCCTGTAGCTTCAATGCTTCAGCAGAACTATCCTAACCCCTTCAATCCTACTACTACTATCAGCTTCAATATGCCCAAAACCGGAAACGTCAACCTTTCCGTTTACAACGTGAAAGGCCAGCTCGTGAAGACTTTGGTCAATAGCACCCAAACTGCCGGTTCAAACAGTGTTGTTTGGAATGGCGACGACAATAGCGGTAGCAGCGTAACCAGCGGTATCTACTTCTACAAAGTGACTACCAATGGCAAATCTGAAACCAGAAAAATGATGCTGATGAAATAATCTCTATTCATTCGCACCTTGCGTGTGAATTAATAATAAAGCCCTCACATTGTGGGGGCTTTTTTTGCGTTCAATCCACTTGTGCAGCGATAGCGGGATTGCCTGCCAAAGAGTCATACGAGCCAATGTTAACGTGCAAGGGGCTGTATTGGTGTTTCATTGCACTATCAGAAATCGTGCCCACCAAGCCCCAATATGGATGCGTAATGCTTGAAGTGCAGTGTAACCCCTCAGGTACATCTGGTTAAACACGCTACGGATTTTATCTGTTGTAAAATCATAGTCCGATGGATTAGCCCCTCGTGGGCGATGTAGGATTAGCGAGGGTGCGTAGCGCAGCGAAGCCCCTCGTTATGGATCTACTCCCCGATAGAGCCCTTCATGGGCGACACAAAGCTAAACCTGTAGAAGTTTATTGGATGATACAACTTACAGAAATGGGTTACGGACTATTGGCTGGACCCCAATCTCCGCCGTTGCATTTACCCTTATCTGGCTGGCACTGCATGCCAAACTAATTGATTACTCCTATGTTATGGAAATGAATTGTGATGGGGGGAGGATTGACGGGGATTAAAATCCCCTCCAAAGTCCGATCCCGGTTAAAACCGGGATATTGCTCGTTTGGGGCTCAGCACATACGTGGGATAAATCCCACGCCTATAATCCGAAACCGGATGAATCCGGTATTGGTATGATGTGTTTGAGGTCATTGTCACCTGCGGTGGGTCCTATGCCAATAGTATGATCCTGGTTTATCAGGATTGTGGGTCATTTATCTTTGTTTCTATTTTCTATCATGAGGCTTCCTTATTGAGTTGTGGCTATGATGTGGCTATGCCGCCCCATGAACATAGGGCGGCATAGCCACATCATAGCCACAACATAGTAGGGAAGGTATAAGAAAAGATACCGCTAGAAGAACTTGAACAGCTCAATCGGTGGTACTAAAAAGCGACTCTGAACCAGTAGTGATGCGCAAGAAAAAGGAAAACCTGAATCCCCCCGCTTGCTAATAACAATTGACAAATTTGCTCGGGCAATATCGTGAGAGCATAAACTGAGATGCAGAGGAAGGTCATATGAAAAAAGTTGCTACCACGGCTCCAGTCCAGCAAGCAGATTTGGAACAAGCTCTGACAGATGCAAGGAAAACCCAGAAACCTACAGAGATAAGGCAAGCCTTGGATAATATGATTCGCTATCATCAAGCACAAAATGCCTTCGATAAATGCATATTTTACTGCAAAGATGTGGTGACTTTGTGTCAAGGACCAGGAAATGAGATCGATCTCGCCAGTAAATATGTATTTATTGGCACCAATTATCTGCGATTGGCGGACTATCAAGCCTCTGAAGAAAACTATACTACGGCCTTAGAAATCTATCGCAAAATTGGCAATGATTTTGGTTGTGCGGAAGTAAATATCAATATCGGTAGGATATATCGCGAGTTAGGGCAATTTGAGCGTAGCTTGACGCAGATGCATAGTGCCTTGGAAATCTACGACAAGAACAAAACGGAATTGGAACAAGAGGAAAACCTGCGGGCTCGGCACAGCTATTGCAGTGCTCTGGAAGTAACAGGCATCATTTATAGTCAATTGTGCCAGTATGCAAAAGCTCAAGAGTATCTGTTACAGAACCTGAAGATCAGAAAGTCGCTGGGAGATCCGGTAGGGATTATGCAAGGATTGATCAATCTGGGAGCATCGTACGATAAAAGCGACTCGGATAAAGCCCTTTCCTGCCTATTGGAAGCGCGGGAATATGTCACCCCCAATTTTGCAGTGATCCATCAGATTGCACTCATCAACAATATTGGTGGCTGTTATGAAAACCGAGGTGAATATGCCGAATCCCTGGGCTATTATCAAGAAGCTTTACAAATGGCAGAGGACAATCAAATGTCCATGTACCGTCCTAAAATCCTCAAGCACATTGGCATGGTTTATTTCAAGCAAGGTTTGCATGATCAGGCAATAGAAATAATTATACTCAGTTTGGAGCTTTCATCAGCGGAAGATTCCAGGATGGACGTCCTGAATTGTTATAAATCCCTCAGTGAAATCTATGCTGCCAAGAATGACTACAAAACTGCTTTGGAATATCAGGTCAAGTTCAGTGAAAGCAAGGATGCAGTCTTCAATGAAGAATTGATAGACAAGCTGTCTTCTCTGCAAAAGAAATACGAAGAAACTACCATTCGGTTGGAGGAAGTCAAAAAGCAGAATTCCTTGGTGACCGAAGCTTTGAAAAAAGCGATTGATATGAGCTTTGTGGGAGTCAGCCCCAGCATTCGTAAAGTCCAGGAACTGGCTATGACGGCTGCAGCACATAAGGATACCAATGTCCTGATCACGGGAGAAAGTGGCGTGGGCAAAGAAATAGTAGCCAGGCTCATTCACTATGCAGGACCGGGGAAAGAAGGGATGTTTGTAGATGTCAATTGCAGCTCGATCCCTGAATCTCTGGCAGAAAGCGAATTCTTTGGATACCAAAAAGGTGCTTTTACAGGAGCAATGTTCAACAAACCGGGTTTTCTGGAAGAAGCGCATAATGGTACCCTCTTTTTGGATGAAATCGCCGACACTCCGCTGCTCCTGCAGGCAAAGTTCCTGCGGGTATTAGAAACCAGGCAAGTCAAGAGACTGGGTTCCAGCAAAGCCATAAAAGTAGATTTCCGGTTGATCTCTGCAACCAATAAAGATGTTTCATCCTTAATTCAGGAGAATTCCTTCCGGGCAGATCTGCTGTATCGGATCAATACCATAGAGATCCATATCCCCCCCCTGAGGGATAGGAAGGACGATATTGAGCCGATCCTGCGGCACTATCTGGCGGAATTTGCCAAGAGCATGCGTAAGCCAATTCCCCTCTATAGTAGCTCTTTGGTGAACTATCTGTGTGAATACGACTTCCCTGGCAACGTGCGTGAACTCCGCAACATGATAGAGAAGGCTATGATCTTCCTCTCCCATAATGAGCTGACAATTGCCGATTTTGAGTGTATGCCATTGAAGCAAGCCGTGGAAGCCCCGCACGCCATACCTCATACGATGACAGTGGAAGATGTCGAGCGTGACCTCCTGCAAAAAGCCCTGGTAGAAGCAGGCGGAAACCATGCCAAAGCCGCCAAAATCATGGGCATTTCATATTCTACAATCAAGCGAAGAATCAAAGCACTTACCTAAATAAATTCATTTGATAAAAGCGGTCTTTACGACCGCTTTTTTTCATGCCCTAAAGACAGTAGGTAATCGGTGCATCCGTATTTCAAACAAGTCCCGCGGACGATACGGAACTAGCCCTGTACGCCAGAGCAGGGATTGAAATCCCCTTCAAAGTCCGGCACCGGAAAAACCGGTTTGAGTTTGTTTGTTGGTTGCCCGATACGTGGGATGAATCCCACGTCTGCAATCCGTTACCCGTTAAAACGGGTAAAGACTCTTGGCAAAGTCCAGGCATGCAATTATGACAGAACCGGATTATATGATCATGGTACAAACCAAATTCCGGAATCTATGATCCCTAATCGTAGTCCGATGGAGAAGCCCTTTACGGGCGATATATCATAGCGAGGGTGCGTAGCACAGCGAAGCCCCTCGTAACGCCATAATTAGAAGTATATTAGCCCTTCACGGGCGACACAAAACACATCGGTAGCATCAGTTTTAACCCACAGTTTTTGTCGGGATACATGTGCAGTCTGGCTCTGATGACCTGAACCTCGGACAATATCAAAGCTGGGATAGCCCCTGAAAACTGTAGGTCAAGACGGTTTTATCCTTGGCTTCAGCCCCGTGCGAACTTCGTCAACACCCTGAAGCCAGCGCTACCACTCCACTCCGATTGTTCAATGACCTGTCTCATCTATTCAATTGCGGGTCCAAATCCCTGGCTACCTATTCAAAAGTGAATAGTCAATCTGACCATGTGAACCACTTTGTGAACCATGTTTTCAAAACCTCACTTTCTTGTTAAAATCTATAAGTGGATGATGTGTAATTAGTTGCGGTGACAAAATTATTCGATTTTGAAGTGGCTCTGTTCATGCGTTAATAAGGGTATCAATGAATAAAAAGAGGATTATAGAGATGAGACAAGATTTTGCCGATATTATAGAGTATCCCAATACACTAAAACAGATCTCTGCGGTAAGCAATATCATTGATATCGATAGGCAAAACAACCCTCAACTGTGTTTTACCATCACTTTCCAGAATGGCACAATTTTGAATATCTTTCAAAACTATTCAGCGCTCGACCGCAGCCAATGCTATCAGGAGATCGCAGCCTTGCACCACAAAGTATTAGACAATATGGCTCCGGCTAGTCCACAAATAGAATCCATTGAAAAAGAGGAACTCGATATAGATGTATCGGGTACAAACAACATTACAGTTGAACATAGGAGGTAAAATGTTCAAGAAATTCAGCTTAATTATCATGATAGCCGCAATCCTGTTTGGGATTACGCTGCAGTTGGAAGCAAAAACAGATGGTCCCGAACGAGTCGCATGGACCACTACAGGCTACGTAAAAACCGCTGCAAATGTCCCGATACAGGGCGTGGGGATGTATGTAAGCAGTGTATTGAAAGCAACTACTGATGCCAATGGTTGGTATTACTTTTCTTCTAACAATATGGGGGGACTATACCTTTCAGCAGTGAAAACAGGTTACACCTTTTCCCCTACAAGTGTTTTCTTGACAAACGAGATGAATGTGAATAACTTCATCGGTACAGGGTCTGTCGTAAGTCCTGGCGTCGCCACCAACCCCAATCCTGACGATGAATCTATGAATATGACAGCGGTTCAGACGCTATCCTGGTCTGCCCCTACCAGCGGTTCTGTGCCCACAGGATACAGAATCAGCCTGGGAACAGATGTCTTGGGTACAAACATTGTGAACAATTTGGATCTGGGATTGACTACCACATATACTACCCCCCAATTGGCTTTGGGAACAAGACACTATTGGAAAGTAACTCCCTACAATGCGAGTGGTGACGCAGTAGGGGTGCCTGTTTGGTGGTTCTTCAATAGCCCCAATTTTACTGCCAGTACTACCAATTTAGCTGCCGGCAGTTATGGCCTGATCAACCCTTCTATAACATACAGTGGTGCGGGTGGCTTTCCACAAGCAAGCTTCACCTGGAACCCGGATTTTGAAACTACCTTAAATGATGTTGGCTTAGTGATTCAGCTTACTAACGGCAATTTTAGCAGTAAAGGCATGATGATCAACCCAAACATGGGTTATGTCCCAGAATGGATTGCCTTTAGGATATTGCCCAATGGGTGGAAAGTAAAATTAGCAAACCCCTCCTGGACTGCATCCTACATATATTTTGAAACAAGCTATGGTGTTAAGGCAGTGGGTGATGTGGATATCATCTTTGCCCGCCCCATCGATTTCCCTGCCGGAGCTTCCACCCAAGTCGATATTGGTGGCAGTGTCATGATTACTATCAACCCTACTATGCCATTGAACTATGCAGCGGATCAGACAATGCCTCCGCTTCCCAGTGCCGGATTCACTCCCAGCTATCATGCCAATCTCACCGGAAGTGGAATCGTGGATATAGTAATCACCACAAATGCCCCTTGGGGTGCCTATCGCCAGGGTGGACAGTGGTTCTCTGTTGCTAATTCCGGAACTGAAATCGTGTTTGCAGAAGTCGATTTTGATGCCAAGGGCGAAGTTCCGATTGTCTTGGGTGATCTGAGTTCTACCTTGCCGGTGACGCTCTCTTCTTTTACAGCTATTGCCGCGGCAAACTTCAATTCTACCATCCTGAATTGGACAGTGGAATCCGAGACGAACCACATGGGTTACGATATCCTGCGTGGCGATGACGACGATCTCAGCCAGGCTGTGCGCGTCAATAGCAGTATCATCACAGACGGTATTCAAAATGGTACTCAGGTTTCCTATCGTTATAACGATAGTGATCTCCTCAGCGGATATGTCTATTACTACTGGTTAGCCAGTGTATCCCTGAATAGCGAAATAGAATACTACGGTCCGATCTCTGTAAGCCTCATGGCTACTCCAGAGGGCGATACACCTTCCATCAACCCAAGGGTTACAGCGCTGAAAACAGCATATCCCAATCCCTTCAATCCAACCGTAAATATCTCTTATGACCTTGCCAAAACAGAGCTTGTCCAAATCCATATTTTCAATGTTAAAGGACAAAAAGTCTGCACTCTGCTCAACGAAACTAAGGCTCCCGGACAGTCCAGAGTAAGTTGGAACGGGAAAAACGAAAGTGGTAGCGACTCCCCCAGCGGCGTCTATTTCATCAGAATGACCGCAGGTGAGTATTACTCTACCCAGAAAATCATGCTCATGAAATAATACCCATTCGCTTGCACAATGAAGCCCTCACGAATGTGAGGGCTTTTTGTGTATGAGATACTATCAATAATCACGCAAATATATACAATACTAATCACGGCAACGTGATTTTGTACTTGACAGGAAAATATGGTGAGCTTATATGAGATCGAATGGTAAATCGTAAATATTGAACAAAGATACCAATTCTTTAGGAGGTACTAATGAAAAAGGTACTTATTGCGGTTATCATAACCGCTCTCGCTATAGGAACGATCCATGCCAAAGAAATGGTAGCCGGTCCCCAAAGGCCGACTCTTGTCTCCGATCATGGACAGCGCTATATCTCCACCAGGGAGGTTCCGCCCCATCAATTTTCTGTTGCTCCGGTCTCCATCATGGAATCTTATTATGACTACATGGTAGGCAATTACAACGGACTGCCTTTATATGTGGTCCCAGAGAGTGCCGGTGGTGGTTATATGTTGACATATCACGGTGCCAGGACGAACTCCACTGCTTCAACGGCACGACGTGTGTATTATGCATACATTTCAAATACAGGTAGTATTCTCGGGAGTAACGAGATTACAAATTTTACCAATAGAGAAGGTTACTCGACTCTGGCAGTAGATCCGATCAGTGGAAAACCTCTTTATGCCTGGCATACAGAAGTGAATGGTTCGGCTGCGGTGGCAGATGTACAGTTTACTTCCGACGCCTTCATAGATGGCTTGACGGGGTTGTTCAATGATTTCGTGTACAGCATCGACAACACGATTACTATTACTTCTCCCAGTGGAGTAACCTCCACAAATAATGAATTTATCTGGCCAACGACTGTGATCGGTCCGTCTCCCGTGGCAGGAAAGCGACGCGTCTATGTGGTGGGTCGCAATTATGTCTCCGGTGCAGTGGGAGCTCCCAGTGAAAACCCCTATTTTGCCTTTGCCGATTTTGACGGTAACGACATCGAACAGGGAACACAACTAGTGTGGTCTTTTACTCACATTCCGGAGATGGACAATTGGAATGCGGATAGTGTAAATTGGCGGAGGCCTTTTCATGCAATTTGCGTGGACAATAGCGGTAACCTCTACTATGTCGGCTATCATTCGGCATACGTGGGAACCGGAGCAGATGCGGTGGAGATTGTAGAGCCGGATCTGGATGTCTTCAAATGCAGCAATTATGGACAGGGAACCTGGGAATACTTCGGGTCAAACAGCGATTTACCGTCTGTCAACCCATTGAATTATTTCGTGGATACAAACAACAACAATCTGCCCTATACCAATGAACAAATGCGGTGGACGATCACCAATTCCAGCCATTTGAATGCCGTGGTAGATGATGAAGGCAAGATTCACTGTGCTGCGATCTGGGCATTGGGGAATACCGACAATTCATATTGGCCTTCTTTCCAAGTGGTCAAAGAATTTACCTTTGACACAATAACTGACGAATTTCAGATCAAAGAAATCTATCCCCAGACCGCTGATCCTGCCGGAGTGTTTCAGCCTTGGGATATCGTGGCGCCTTGGGGTGATATCGATGCAACCGATCCTGTGAGTGGCTCGCCGCTCTTTGAACTGGGTTGGCCTTTCCCATATTGGGATGATACAGCCGAAGACAGTGCAATGATGTTTCATTACAACAACACCAAAATCAGTGAGGCTAACGATAACGGTCAGATGGTGTGTGTATGGCAAGATAGCTATCGGGCTCGGCAAATCAATGCCAATCAAGACGAGGACTATGCTGCTTTTAGCAACACACCGGAAATCTACATTTCGGTTACCCCCGATAATGGTGACCACTGGTCGCAACCGATCGTGCTGAACAATGTGGAGACTCCGCAATTTGCCGGACTCAAGCCCATGTGGGTTTATCCTGCGAACAAAGTGAAGTTTACGGGTATGGAAGGTTTGCACAAAAAAGGGAAAATCGGCTTGATGTTTTACGATGATAACACTTGGGGCTCTTTCTCGAGTGCACCTCCGGTTCATCCCATCAATGATGGTGGTCGTGTGATGTTTACAGAGATCGAAGTTGTTTTCCCGTTAGGTGTAGCAAATGACGATAATTCGATAGTTCCAATAGCTACCATGTTACAGCAGAACTATCCAAATCCCTTTAATCCTACCACTACGATCAGCTTTAATATGCCCAAAGCAGGAAACGCAAAACTTTCCGTTTACAACGTGAAAGGTCAGCTCGTGAAGACTTTGGTCAATGGCACCAAAGCCAGCGGCTCAAACAGCGTTGTTTGGAATGGCGACGACAACAGTGGCAACAGCGTGACCAGCGGTATCTACTTCTATAAACTGGCTACCAATGGCAAGACTGAAACCAGGAAAATGATGCTGATGAAATAAAATCAAACCACTATAATATCCCATAAAGCCCTCACGATTGTGGGGGCTTTTAAGTCCAAATATGCCATGATATGCTTTTTTAATACTCGATAACCAAAGGAAGAGGAGTCCCACTATGAAGTTCACCGGCTTATTCATCCTGCTGGCCTGCTGCTCGCTGGCTTTCGCACAGAACCTGCCTCTGCGTCAGGCAGAAGTCATCCAGCCCTATTACAACTCCACCATTCTCACGGATGGGTCTGTAGTAACAGCCTGGGCTGAGGCCAGAATCAACGATTATGATATATATGCCCAGCGTTTCAGTGCTTCCGGCCCGGCAATGTGGCCAGAGCCGCTGTGCCTGGTGCAGCGAGACGGCGTAGACAGATTTGCCAGTATGGTGAGCACTTCGGACGGTGGATTTGTAGTGGCGTGGCAGACGGATTTCAGCTCCGGCGGCTTCATGCTGCAGAAGTTTAACAGCTCCGGGCAAGCCTTATGGGACCAAAGCGATCATAGCTACCCTCTGGGAGAGGCATCCACCCAAGGCTTACACATGCTCCCCAATCCTCAGGGAGGCATATATCTCCTGAGATCAAATTTTCAGGCCGGATACCGTCTTAGGGTCTACAGCTTCGATGTTGTCGGGGCTCATCTCTGGTCCCCGGACGGAATCCAGCTTGGACCTCAAAGCGACACGATCTACAAAAGCGCAATCAGCGACGGCTCGGGTGGATTGATGGTGTGTTACAACCTGACAGGTGGACTGGGCAGCCAGCTGATCCACCTGGACACCAGCGGCAACACGATAGGTCCCAATCCCATGCTGGCCGCCAATCCCTTCGGGAGTAACTACTATTCGCCGCTCAGGCTGTCAAACGGCAACTACGCGCTTTACAGCTATTCCAGCTCCGCGTACACGCTATCCTGGCAGATCATGGATATCAACGGCAACCTGTTAATGGCCTCTCCCCTCTCCACCAATCTCTATTCTGATGCCGGAGTACCCAAGCTAGCAGCTTCCGCCGATGGAGGAATGTATATCAGCCACCTGATGAGCTCTCAGATCTATCTTCTGAAGATCAGTTCCAGCGGCAGCCCGGTCTGGCAACCCTGGTTCAAGACTTTCCCTGCCAATGTGGGCAGAGTCACCCTGTTCGACTTCCGGGTGGATAGCCAGAACCGACCCTTGATCACCTGGCGGGATGTGACAGACAACAGCAACCGCAGCCTGCAGCTGACTCCCGATGGCCTTCCCTCCTGGCCAGAAACAGGGATCGCGGTCAATGCCGCATCGCGGGAGTTCTATCTTCCCAGCGTCCTGTCCATCGGCCAAAATTATTGGTATTTCTGGAAAGACAAAGCCGGTACCTCACAGTTTTTCCGGAGGCAGATCCTCAATGGCAGCGCTGTGGCACAGCTTGAGCCAGGTGGAGTGGTGATCTCTGAAAGGCTGGACGGCGTGGCCAATCCCATTAAAAGCCAGTTCACGCTGGGGTCTCACTTTTATAGCTTCTGGCCTGACACCCGCAACGGTAGCCATGAGTTATACATGCAAAAGAGCGACCTCAACCTCAATCCTCTTTGGGAACAGCAGGGCCGCAAATTCCTGCCTGATCTGCCGGGGCACAAATTTGCGGTGGAGATCCTTGCCGAGCCGCAAGGCCAAATCGCAATCCTCTATCGCAACTCCTTTGACGATACCTATGAATTTCTGCATTACCTGCAGGTGATTGACACAGATGGCAACCCTCTGTTACCAGGCTTGGGAGTGGCACTGATGGGAAGCTATAATACAGGGATGGGCTGCCACCTGAGCTATGAAGACGGAGACTATTACGTGGTTTGGGGCATCGGAGGTTCCAACAGTGGGACCATCCGCGGCCAGAGGATTCACGACGGAGTAGCCATGTGGCTTGATGAGGGTGGTGAATTTGGCAAGATCTTGCTGCAAACTGATTTCGGCTTTTCCATCCAGGAATTGGCAAACCGCTTTATGCTGGTCCGCTATAGCGATTCCATTCCCAATGATACCTGCCACCGCGTCTTCCTGATTCCCAACGATCAGCCCCAGCGCATCGACTGGCCTCCGGATGGCCTAGTCTATATTTCAGACTACGACAGCGGAACGGAAAGCGTCGTGGCTGCCCAAGTGGTGCAGGACTCCCTTTATGTGGTGTTGGACGGTTGGGACCGTGATCTGGTGCAAAAGGTTGGCTATGGCACAGAACTGCCCTGGGGGTTGGATGGCAGGATCACACACATGCCCGCTGATGATTATTACTGCCAGGACGTCCGCTTTGAAGACGACGCGATCTATCTGCTCTATATGAAGAACGGCAGTTTCACCGATACCGATATCTATTTTCAGAAGCTGGATTATGACGGCGTCTTCGATTGGGGAGAAGATGGCCGTCTGGTAATGGAGGGAGGTCAAAACTGTTACAACGGCAGTCTGATGAAGTTTACGGACGGCAGAGTGGGAGCAATCTGGTCCCGGGCCCATAACGGCTATCTGGATACCCGGCTGGAATATTGTGTGATGGACAGCCTGGGCTCTTGGGTCATAGGCCCTCAGGTCTTTGAGGACGGATATATGGCTCAGGACTATCCTCTTGTGGCGATGCATGGCAACCGCGCCATGCTGAGTTGGGTGGACAGGCGCATCGGCTATGACAGCGGTTAT
>PHBQ01000067.1 GCA_002841975.1 Candidatus Cloacimonetes bacterium HGW-Cloacimonetes-1 | reverse complement strand
CGATTGTCCAACCGGTACTGTTGTGGGCAAAATGAGCTATGGATCGGGAGGATTGGCTCGCACTGATGATGACTCCGGAGCCCTGGATATCGATGTAATAGTTCTCCAGTTCGATGTATTTACTGCTTTTTCTAATGTTCAGATTGAGGAGGCTTTCAATGCTGTGTTTGCTATTCTGCTGGCGATAGATGTGCCAGATATCCTCACACGTCACGTCCAAAACCGGATTTACGGTGTTGATCCGTAAGCTCATGCCATCTTTCAGCCGGTGGAATACGCCCGGCACCAGATCCCGGGTCTGCTTTCCATCCGTGATCGAGTGCGTATTGGGATGGTGCGTGTGCACCAATAGCAGGTCTTCGATCATCAGGAAATCGAGCTCCGGACTTGCATCCTTTTGCTCAAAACGAAAGTCCGCATGCTGACCACCCCATTGCATGGAACTGCGTAACAATCCATTCCCCTTATCTTGCAACAGCATTGGCCATTCCAGCGTTTCTGATTGCCCTTCAAAGAGGTCATAGAGCACGTCCAGAGAATTGGGATCTAACCGCAAGAGATCCGTCAGTTCTATGATCTCGACATTGCCCAGGACGTGCACTTTACTGCGTTCGTGATAGGCAAGGGAGACGAGGGTCAGCACTATCAAGCTGCGTTCCGATACGCTCAAATGCTGATTCAGGTAATTGGCTGCTTCCCGTACGGATTGCACTCGCTGACAGGCTTGCTCGATCTGATAGAGGGAGATGTCGTTACCAAACATGGATCTCAGGAGCCGATCGATAAAATTGATCTCTTTGCCGTGCAGACGGGCATTACGAGCCATATAAAGATAGAGCGAGACGATGGACTTGAGCAGGTTGTCCCGAACCTCGGTAGCGAATTGTTTTTTATAGCGTGAGAAAATCATCCTTTGGGGTGTACTTGCTGTTTTCTAATATATAAATTCCATTTAATCCTCACTGTGCATTTTCTCTTTGCTCGTGTCTCCCAAAGAGACTAATACATCCTGAGTAATGGGACCCTTATACGAAAATTGAATGTGATTGTCCCGCATCAAACGGTAAATCGAATGGACGTCTAAAGATGGATTCATCGTACATCCTTCTTCTCATTATTTAACGAATGCTATGTAATTGCGGCTTTTAAATCTTGTCAAGAAAGAAATTGTGATTAGTTTCTGTTCCAATGACTGCGGGCACATGAGGCGTGTGCCATTACGGAGTACAAGCCGGCTACTGACACTACACGCCAGCCTGAGACCGTCGCCTTCCCAAACTCGATTTGGGATCCAGAGATCTATCACTCATAGTTATACATTTGCTATATAGTGGTTTACGTAGCGATCTCAAAAGAACTGGATCCCAGCCTGCGCTGGGAAGTCGGAGGACGCTATAACTTTGGGAGACAGTATCATAGACTATAAATATCCCGGCAGCTACGAAGATCTGCAATCCGGTGGATAGCGAAGATATCTAATCTTGGGTTTTGAGGATTTCCAGTACTCTTTCAAAAATATAACCTATGTGGATGCGGTTGGTAAGATCGAGCTTTTCGACATCGATTTCCAAGACCGGGCCATTATGAAAACCGAGCTTTACAACGTTGGATCCATACGCTTTGTACCAGTGATTGAGGTTGTTTATCTCTGTGAACTTCCAGCCGCCTTCAATTTCCATTTCCCGTCCGCGTTGCTGAATCCTTTCCCAAGCCAAAGATGGATTTCCCTGTAACAGAATTATCAGGTCTGAGGATGGAAGCTGCCTGTTTACGGTTTGGAACTGAGTAAGCAGATTGTCCAATTCGTCGTCGGTAAGTAGGCCGTCTGCATGAAACTGATTGCAAAAAACCAGCAAATCTTCAGGTAGCGAACGGTCTTTCACATAGCTCCCGGAGCCGCTTTTGCCCTGTCTCCGTTGTTGAGCTCTCATTTCCAGAAAATGCAACTGCAGATCATAGCAATAGGTTTTCTTATCGCCCAGAAACTTCTCCAATAGTGGATTCTCTTCCGGTTTTTCATACAGCGTATTGATCTTCAGACTACGTCCCATGATGGCGGTCAGGGTGGATTTTCCCAATCCCACATTGCCGGCTATGGTGATCAGTTTCTGATGTTCTGCCAAATATTGTTCCAGATCACGCTCCACATCGATTGCTTTCAGAGTGGCTTCCGTTTGAGGCAGAGTGACCCATTCGCTAATCCCCGGGCTGGATACGCGAAGTTCCAGAGCTTTCACCTGTTCGGCGACCAGATTGACCGTTTTACGCTGCCACACTGCTTTATCCACAGCTTTATCCGCATCAATGACCAGCACAGGACACTGGACATGGTGAGCGATAAAATCCTCATACAGATTATTCAGTAACTCCAGGTAATCTGCAGAAATGGCCAGTTCACTCTCGCGACCTCGTTCCCGTATTCTCTCCAGGAGGATGGAAACGTCTGCCTTGAAATATACTAGGAGGTCAGGTTCTTGGATATGTTCTGTCATCAGTCTATAGGTACGTTGATAGGCTATGAATTCCGGTTCAGACATGTTCTGCAGGATGCGTTGAGCCTTGCCGAAGATGTGATAATCCTCTGCCAGAGTCCTGTCTTCCAGCACGATACCCCTGCAGGTATGAATCTGCTTTTGGCGATCCAATCTGCCATTGAAAAACTCAATTTGGGCCATGAAGGCATTGGCAACGGGATCTTGGTAAAACGAATCAAGCACGATAGGGTTAAATTTTTCCGGAAAGGCAAAAACCCCTTCGCTGCCATTTGGTTTGGGATACACAGATGTCAGAACCTTATTCAGGGGTGCAGTACTTGCTGCTTCTATAAATGTGGATTTCCCCACTCCGATATTTCCCACTATTCCAATGCGGATGTTCTCCATTATCATTCCTCACAACTAATCTTTCTTCCAGAAGACCGGCAAAGCCGCACAAGTCAAGACTTTTTTTTGGTAACATTTTAATGGTCAGGACACAACTCAGACGAACGCAATTTGCTCCTACTTCAATCCGGGGTGATCCCCTCGTGATCCCCTCGTGATTCCCGGGTCGGACGAGGGAATTGCGAGGGAAGTGCCAGGCCACCAGCTCCGAAAAGAGCAGGATGTGGTGTGGGCATTGTGCTATCGGAGTTTGCCGTACCGGAGCTTGCTGAAGCCCTATTTCATCCCTTTCCAATACTATAGGACGAATTGCATTAATGATTTATCTTGACAATAAACGCTACAGATAATATCAATTGTTACATCCTTTCAGAGAGATAATAATGCAAAACTATGTGAACAGTAAAGAACATGTAATAGGAGCGATGTATGAAAACTTACCGAATACTGACAAAGAATGTGTTGTTAAAGAACTTGAATAGCAAAGTAGTATTCCAGGCTATCCGCAATGGGTTCAGCTTAGAGGCTTTTTTGTTGCCAGGTTTGTGGTCTTTGATAGAAAATCTTACCTTTCCTTTTCTGTTAATTCTGTTATTCAATATAACAATACTAACGCTACTTAAGGCAATCAGCCTGATCGATAACCCTATTCTAGCGCTAGTATGTTCGATCTTTACGCTGGCAGCAATTTGTTTTGTACATTATTATTATGGCAAAAAAGGTAATGATTGGATGTATAAGCATGCTGTCAAAAAAGGATTTAAGCACAAAATGGACATTGATGCAACCAGTTCCAAAAAAGCTAAAGAAGCTTTTAGGGTTATGTTTGAAAGCGACACGGACTCTAAAGTATAATTAGCCCTTAAACGGTTATTGCTTCCATTTCCTCCGTTTTAACCCCAAAAAGACCGCTCTGGCTGAAGATAGGATTTATCATAAACATTAGATTAGAATGAAGTTACAGGTGTAATTGCAGGAGTCTTTTGGGAGTCAAAACCGTTTCTGTATGCTCTTACTTATCTGTCTTTTTCGTTTGGGTTTCGCGCAGTTTCTTCCACCATTCGAGGCGTTTGGCAATATCCTTTTCAAAGCCGTATTCACCCGGTTCGTAATAGTTCTTTTCCTGCATTTGATCCGGGAAATAGTTTTGATAGCTATAGCTGTTTTCCGCTTCGTGATCATAGCGATAACCCTTGCCATAGTCCAGCTCTTTCATTAGCTTGGTGGGAGCATTGCGGATGTGGAGCGGCACTCCATAGTGGCTGGTCTTACGGGCATCCTCGGCGGCGCGTTTGTAGGCGATATAGAGGGCATTGCTTTTGGGAGCGGTTGCCAGATAGACCACCAATTGTGCCAAAGCGGTGTTGGATTCCGGCATCCCGAGGTGTTGGATGGTATCTTTGACCGTGATTGCCTGCACCAGAGCGTTGGGATCCGCCAGTCCGATATCCTCACTGGCAAAGCGGATCAGACGGCGCACCAGATACATCGGATCCTCTCCGGCTTCCAGCATGCGTGCCAGCCAATACAGCCCGGCTTGGGGATCACTGCCCCGGAGCGACTTGTGCAGAGCTGAGATCAGGTTGTAATGTTCCTCCCGGTTCTTGTCGTAAAACATGGTCTTTTTGGCCAGCACAGTTGCCAGATGTGCGATCTCCGGATGCCGATGCTGACGCAGATAGGGCACCAAGAGCTCCAGATCGTTCAGGGCGCGTCTGGCATCTCCGCCACATTGCTGAGCGATCCAGCCCAAGACATCGGGATCGGTTTCGATCTGCAGTTCCTGCGTTCCGCGTTCCAATATCCCCTCCAAATCCGCTTCCGATAGCATTTCCAGGACAAAGACATGGCAGCGGGAGAGCAGTGCGGAGATCACTTCAAAGGACGGATTCTCTGTGGTAGCACCGATCAAGATCACGGCTCCGCTCTCGACATAGGGCAAGAACGCATCTTGTTGAGCCTTGTTAAAGCGATGGATTTCATCGATAAAGAGGATGGTGCGTTCGTTTTTGGTGCGATGAATATAATCCGCATCACGCATCACGGCTTTGACGTCGTTGATGCTGGAAAGCACTGCGCTAAAGTGCACAAAGCGGTGCTCCGTGTGCTGTTCGATGATGCGGGCAATGGTGGTCTTTCCGGTGCCGGGAGGTCCCCAGAGAATAAAGGAGTGGTAGTCACCACTGCTGATCATGCGTTGCAACAGTGAATCCGGCGCGATCAATTTGTGCTGCCCCCGCAAATCCGTAATGTTCTGCGGCCGTAGCTTTTCTGCAAGCGGGACGTTCTTTTCGATCGCCACTTTGTCGTCAAATAGCGAAGTCTGATCTTTTCTCATTTATCGTAATCCTAAAGTATTCATATACAGTTCGATAGCAGCCGTCCCAATCGGTGTAAAGGGATGAGTCTGCACAAAGTCCTGGCAATCCTCGATCGGCACAAAAAGGATCTGGCTATGCTCCGCAGCATCGATGGCGTCCACCATCCGGGAACGAACCTCGGCAGCAGTGAGCCGCAAGCGAAAATGACAGAGGAATTCCGGCTTTTTCATCTCCAGATTCTCTCCCAAGCCCAAACAAGCAAGCGAGAGATAGTCATCAAGCCCGATATTGAGCTCTTCGGACAGCTCTTTGATCATCACGTAAAAGGGATTGAACGCAGATTTGATGCAGTGGGGCAAGCCCAGTTTGTGCAGGATCTCCGCATCCACATCAGCCAGCTTTGGAATCTCGATGGTGCCACCGGGGACATGCCACAATTCACTGCCTTCGGCGACAGCTTTACTGCGGTTTCCGATCACGATCGTGGCATCCAGGGTTTCCACCACAGCACAAACTGCCAAAGCATTGGCAAGCTGTTCACTCTCGTAGATCTGGTGCGCATTTTTGACATTGGTCCCAAAAAAGGACTTATAGTCTGTCTCTTGTACCTGGAGCCGCAGCTTGGTAGTACCTTCCGGCATCATTTGCGGTGTTGATCCCAGATATGCCAACACTTTGCCATTGAACAGATTAAGCTCGGGATCGAGCTTTGCCATATTCCAGGCAGCGGAGATCAGTTCTTTGATCTCCCGGGGGTAGGTCTTTTTGTTGGGAATCAGCTCAAATTCGATGTCCTGCGGCGAGAGTAATGTCTCATAGATGATCCTGTAGCTGGCGGGCATTACTTCTCCAAAATCAGTACAAATTCGCCCTTGGGCAGGGATTCCGCCTTTAGCAAGAGATCGCCCAAAGTGGTACAGATCACTGTTTCTTCGGGGTAGGTGAGCTTGTAAAAGAGCCGGACTTTGCGTTTGTTGCCCAACACTTTGCACATATCTGCCACCAGGCTTTTGAGGCGATATGGTGCTTCCAAAAAGACATAATCCACGGCTTGAGAGTTTTTGATGATATTCAGTTCCTTCTGCCTTTGCTCGTGGTTGGCTGCCAAAAAGCCGTAATAGAGAAAGCGTTCGTGCCGCTTGCCGGAAATCATCAGGGCAGTCATCAAGGAGGATACTCCCGGTACACTATGCACCGGTATGGAGTGATCCCTGCAGAGTTTTACCATTTCCGCACCGGGATCGGCAAAGGCGGGAGTGCCGGCATCGGAGACGAGGGCATAGGATCCGGAGTTTTTGACAAACAAGTCGTCAAAGAGTTCCCGGATCTCGGGTTCTGTACTATGCTCGTTCAGGGTATGAAGTGGCAGCTTGAGATCGAGCGATTTGAGGAGTCTGGAGCCATTTTTATACTCTTCGCAGATCAGCCCCTGCACCAGGCGCAAGGTCTCTGCAGCCCGATGGGTGAGGTCTCCGGGGTTTCCGATATCGATCCCTACGACGTAGAGGCAGGACTTTGTCATAGATTTAGTATTCTACCAAGCCGTTGAGTTCGGAGGGGTCATACCACTGGATCATGCCTTGCAAACGCTGGATTTCTGTAAGCAGTATGGTCTGGTGATAGCTTTCCTCTTCGGCAAAACGTAGCAACATGGCCTTGAGATCCGGATCCGCTGTATCTGCTGCCAGCTTTACATAGCCGGCATGAGCTTTTTCTTCGCGGCTGATGGCAAATTCCAGTACATTCTTGGGCTCATTAAAATCTACACTTTTGATGTCCGGGATATAGTTCAGCTCGAGTTCCAGAGTTTCGCCCGGATACTCACTTTCAAAGATAGCTCTCAACTTTTCCTCGTGGATCTTTTCCATCGGCACGAGATTGCTGAAGATGGTGGCAGATTCTGCTTTGCCAAAGCTTTTAGACAAAGATATATACAGGTTTTGGGAGTTGATTTCTGCCTGAATGGCAATGCGAAAAGTTTCTTTTCTGTCCATGGTTTTTACCTCTTTATTTGGGTCTAGTTTACCTAAGCATTCTGACGGATCAGTTGCACAGGATTGATCTTTCTCAGGTTACGAATCGGTAACCATACACTCAGCATAGCAATAACGTATGCCGCTATCACGATAAAAATAAAATCGAGCCACTGAAAAGAGACTGGTAAAATGATCTGATCGGTGGCGGAAAAGCTCAGGCGGATCAAACCAAAGCGATATTGGAAAAACAGAGCAACCGCTGCCACTACAGAGCCGATCGCGATGCCGACACTACTGAGAATCAGGGAATTGATCACAAACAGTTTTTGCAAATCCTCTTCTTTGTAGCCGATGGCTTTGAGCAGTCCCAGTTCCCGCTTCTTTTGGGCGATCAGTTTCATCATGTTTCCTGTCAGGTTAAAGCTGGCGATGACGTACATAAAAAGCATGATGATCAGCATGATGAGCTTTTCAAAGCGGATTGCTTCATAGAGGCTGGGATCAAGGCTGCTCCAGTCTGTGGCCAGATATCCCGGCAGCAAAGCGTCCAAGCGCTGGGTGACCACTTTGGAGTGATTTAAGTCTCCGGTTTTAACCTCGATATAATCCACTTCGTCACCATATCCCCGAAAGTATTGCCCCACCGAGAGCGGCACATAGCTGTACATCTGGTCATATTCCGGCATACCGGCGGCAAAGATACCGCTCACGGTCAAAGTCCGGATCTTGGGTAACAGGCCAAATGCCGTAGGTTCCGTAAACATGGGGGAAATCAATTGGAGGCGATCGCCTACCATGGCATTGAGCTGAAAAGCCAGGCCGGCACCCAGGATGATTCCACCCGCCTCAAAGCTCTCGGGATTGACAGGAGTGCTGATGATCCCTTGGTGTACCGTATTGACTCCAAAAGGATTGTCTATATAGTTCTGAAGTGTGTTGCTGACTTCTTTATGCTTGGCATAATCGATGCCAAAACTCATGGTGGGCACGATGACGCTCTCGTTTTTGAGCATTAGTTCCGTGCGCACCACCGGAGCCGTGCGGTGTTTTAGGTTATCTATTTTTGCCATTACAGACCGGTAGTCTGGGATCGGTTGATAATCCGCAGCACTGACCCGCACTTCGGCAAAGGTGCCCACGATGCGGCGTTGCATATCGTTGCGGAGCCCGTTCATTACGGAACTTACAGCCACGAGAGCCAATACTCCCAAGGCTATCCCGGAAACTGTGAGGATATGGCTTTTACCGATCCATTTACCCCGTTTGCCGGATAAATACCTGCTGGCCAGAAAGAGAACACTGTTGTTTCTCATAATCATCCTTCAGACTGTTTTTTGATCTCTCATGCTGTGTGAGATGGCATCTTTTATGCATGATCCGGATTATAGTTTGCTTTTTTAAATCCTATGAGTCTATCATTATCATCTCGGAGCATAAGTCAAGGATTTGTTTATTTCTTCACTTGACAGCGGAGCCACTCAAGCTATTTGTTTCACTCAACAGTAATTGCGAGGAATGTGATATGGAAACTACAGAAACTATCTTCACGCGGCACAGCATCCGCAGCTTTAGTGCAGACCCCATCCCACCGGAGATCCTGGACGAGATCCTGCAAGCAGGACGTCTGGCTCCCTCCGCCCAAAACCGCCAGCCCTGGCGTTTTATCGTGATCCAGGGTGCAGATAAGGTGAAATCGTTATCCGTCAACTGCGGATTGATCGGCCTCTCCAATTTCTTTATCCGGTCCGCACCCGTTGTGATCATCGCCTGTGCAGACACCAAACGGGCAATGACCATCAATAAACAGGACTATTACCTGGTCGATACCGCCATTGCTTTCCAGCAGATGATGCTACAGGCATGGAATCACGGGATTGGTTCCTGCTGGTTGGCAGCCTTTAGCGAAAAGAAGATCAGAACCTGGCTCGATCTACCTAAGTCCTGGCGTATCGTTGGGCTCTCCCCCTTTGGCTATCCCTCCGAAAAGAAATCCTTCCATGCCAAATTGGTAAGCAGCTTTGCCAAAAGTGCGGATCGCCTGCCTATGACGGAGATTGTGCAGTATTATTGAACCAAATCAATAACTCATACCGCGTTCGCAGTATAGTCCGTAAAACTTTTATTTGACACAATATGCAGCTATAACGCATTGGTAGATTGATAAAAGGTAGGTACAAATTATGAAGATTAAAATGACTCGTGAACTGATCGAAAGATTGCCCAAGACAGATCTGCACGTCCATCTGGACGGCTCTGTCCGTATAGAGACTATTATCGACCTGGCGACCAAGCACAACATCAAAATCCCCACTATGGATCCCGTGGAATTGCGGAAACTGGTCTGTGTGGATGATCATTGCGAGAGCTTGGACGACTATCTGCGTGGTTTTCACATCGTCAATCTGGTGCTCCAGGACAAAGAAGGACTGCGCCGTGCTGCCTATGAACTGGCAGAAGATGCCGCCAAAGAAAACGTGCGCTATATGGAAGTCCGCTATTCTCCCATCCTCCACACCCTGCAGGGACTCAAACTCACCGAAATTTCCCAGGCTGTGATCGACGGACTGAAGCTGGCAGAAAAAGAATTTAAGATCAAAACCGGCGTCATTATCTGCGGCATCCGCAACATGGACCCCACGACCTCGTTAAAACTGGCAGAACTGGCTATAGCTTTCAAAAACAAGGGTGTGATCGGCTTTGATCTCGCCGGTGGTGAGTATAACCATCCCGCCAAAGACCACAAGGATGCCTTTGACCTCGCCCTCAAGAATAACCTCAATATCACCATCCATGCCGGTGAAGCTTATGGCCCCGAAAGTATCCATCAAGCCCTCCACTATTGCGGTACCCACCGCATCGGGCACGGCACCAGACTCGTGGAAGATGGCGATCTCCTGAACTATGTGAACGATCATCGCATCCCGCTGGAAATCTGCATCAAGAGTAATTTCCACACCAAAGCTGTGCCGGATATCCGCTCTCATCCTGTGGATTTTTACATCGATTATGGCCTCCGCGTGACCCTGAATACAGACAATCGTACCGTCTCCGATACCACGGTCACCGATGAATATATGATTGCGATCGAGCAATTGGGACTGGACTATCCCACCGTGAAATATGTGATCCTGAACGGTTTCAAGAGCGCTTTCCTGCCCTATAAAGAGCGCGTTCGCCTTATCAATGACACGCTCAAGGAAATCGAAGAGATTGAAGAAGCGGAACTGAAGACCAAGATCAAAGTCAGAGAGAACCTCTAAGGCCTCGAGATTGCACATTATGACAGATAATATCCGCTCCGCATTCACCAAAGCAAGTGATGCCTTAACCCGCTTTACTGATGACCCGGACAATATCGCCCGGGTTGCAGCTGTCAGCGAATTGATCGCCAATACTTTTCGTAACAAAGGCAAAGTGATTATCTTTGGCAATGGTGGATCAATGTGTGATGCCATGCACTTTGCAGAAGAGTTTACAGGGCGCTTTCGCAAGGATAGACCCGCCCTGCCGGCAATCGCCATCAGCGATCCCTCGCACCTCACTTGTGTGGGTAACGACTATGGCTTTGATGCCGTCTTTTCACGCGGTGTGGAAGCCTTTGCATTGCCCAACGATGTCGTGATCGGCATCTCTACCAGCGGCAATTCTCCCAATGTGATCCGAGCCCTGGAAACTGCTCAGGACCGCAAATGCTTCACCGTGGCGCTACTGGGTAAAGATGGCGGCAAACTCCGCGACAACTGTGATTACGACTTTATCATTGAGGCAGTAACCACAGATCGCATCCAGGAAATCCACATGATGATACTACACATCATCATCGAAAACGTGGAACGCCTGCTGTTTCCGGAGCTGTATTAGAGCATAAGTTATGGAGTTTGAGACACCAGAGTAGTTTTACCGAAACTGTCGTACGGAACTGTCGTACCGGAGCTTGCCAAAGCTCCGTTCTTTTTTTTATGCAGAGGATCGGTATCCTCCGGCTATGCTGGTACGGACCTAAACTTGTGTCGCCCGTGAAGGGCTCAATCGTGAAGGGGAACCTTAACGAGGGTCTCCGCATTGCCGATGCAATGCTCCGAACCCGTCGCTATCGGATGTCGCCCACGAGGGGCTCAGGCGGCAAAGTTCCCCTCGCCCATTTTGGGAGAGGGGTTTGGGGGTGAGGGAATCGCTGACACCGCTTTGACTTACAGTTTTCACGGGTAAAACAAACTTTTAACAATGTCTAAAACCGAGGTCATTACAATCTGAGTACACAATAACTCAATACCCAAAAAATGTGGGTTAAAGCAAAAAGACAAATCACGTTTAGCGGTAACACTTCTTCGCGGCTAATGATATTCTGTTTCAACTCATTCTGCAATCCATAGCTCTGTTGATCTACCGGCGCTATCACATTCCATACTCCTACCTCTCGCCACATAATTACTTCCGATATACCAGACATGTTATTAAATTTCTATTGACAACTATTATGGGCTTAAATACCGTTGGTACACGTCGAATCAGTCTGTGTTGACAAAGAATCTTTAAGGATGTGTTTAGGAGGATATTATGGGTATTTTGAGCATCGATAAAACAACTTTCAGGGGCTATCACGAGCGAGTGAGCAACTTGTTTGGGATCAAAGGCATGGTCTTTATAATAGTGACAATTTCCCAGACTACAAAGAAGAGGAAAGATTGTCTCCAAACTGATGCACTTGTTTAGTAGGGGATGCGATGGAACAGAAGAAATCAATAATTGATTGGAAAACCCTGTTAGTATCGACTGTAATGGCTACTTTAATAACTGTTGTAGTGCATCTTATCAAAGGTCCGTGTCTCCAGCCTTCGAATACTCCGATTTGTGATATCGTGGTAAATTTCTTGTTTTGGGTCGTTCTGATAATCGTTTTTTATCTGTTCAAAAAGATGCTTTTGTAGAGGAGGACCAAAGCAGTTAAACGCTACTATGACGACACTATCTTAGCATCAGCAGCGTGCTGCTCTACATTTTTTAGCAGCAACGGCGTGCTGCTCTACATACTTTAGATGTCCTTTGTTTGTTGGCACAAGATTTTGTTGGTGATGCCACGCGCAGCCAATTCATCCTGTTCTGCCAGCCAGGCATCGATTCCAATCTCCCGGATCCGCATCCCGTTTTCCACCAAGAAGGGATAGCGTCGAGTGAAATCCGTGAGTAATTGACAAGGGAATTCGGTACATTCGGCACAGACGCGTAAACCTTTTTCACGAGCACAAACCCGAATCTGGCAGGTGGGATCCCCACAGCCGCCGATGCACAAGGGGGAGGTCTGGTCCATTTCACCGAGGTCATTCAGAACTTTCCAAAAGGCCTGAAATTCAGGATAAACTTCCTCTCCGTAATACTCCCAGCCATCGCTTTGCATGGTATCCCGTAAAGTATTAGCCTGACTTGGTATGGTGGCTACGATGCTGCACATTTTGCAATACAAACCACAATATGTCAAGTAGTCGATTGATGCTTTCTGATTCATAATTTCACCTCGGTACAAGGGATATGGGATGGGATAGAATTGTCAATAAAATTTAGATCTATCGTCATGAAGTACAAGCACCTACAGGATGTGATCCGCATTGTACATATTACTAAAGACGGTAGATGAGGAAAATCCTGAAACAACCAACTGTCAGTGAAATGTGTATGGCTTCGGTCTGCCACCATCAAAATCCAGCAGTTTGAGCGGTACTTTGGCACTGATCCCGATTTCGGCAGAGTCAAAGTGCCCCCTACCTTGGTTCAGTGCCACGTGAAGCTCTACAGAACTCCAGATCAGACGGGGGTTGCGAACCCGGATGCCCAGCCCTTCGGTGAAAATCTGATTATCTGTAGCCCGAGCAGGACGCGGATTCTTGACCACCGCAGCATCAAAGAAACCAAAAAATGAGAACTGGAAGCCCAGCACGTTCCAGGGTGCGATGATATCCTCTTCAAGTCCCAGTGCAATCAGGTCTGTCCCGGCAAGATCCCGATTCCCGCGGAAGTACGGATCTGTGGAAAGCCGCAGTGTTTCTTCCGGAAACCGTTTGTTTCCCAGGATTGCCCGTCCCCGCACGAAGGTGCGTGCCCGATACTGTCCAAAATGCTGCACCGGAGTAATGTATAGCGGCTCCACAACCAATACTTCCTGTTCCATCCCGGTTTTGCAGAAATAAGATTCTACTCCCCCCTGCAGGTAGAAAAACCCGCCCTTATTTGTCACCGTAGCCCAGGCAGCTTGCAAGCCCAGGAATTCGCGTGCTCGAAACTCTCCGAACTCGTGTCCAAAGAGGAACTGGTATAGAAATCCCACCGGAATATCCTCGTTTTCCAGTAGTGTGTACACATAGGGCAGATAGCGGTATTCCGATTCGGTGACCGCCAGAACTCCTAAGACCAGCATGGTTTCATGCCACAGTTTGCCATAGGACAGCCCCACATCAGGACGCACATGGTACCAGGTTTGTGCCACCGACAGAGCGGTATAGGCATAACGATTCGTAGGTCCGGGCCGACCGGGTATGGCGTATCCGTACCATCCTCCCAGTTCCACCTTGTCCACTTTGGTGGTATCCACCGGAGCCCACACAAAGGTCTTAGCAAGGTCCATCCCGCCCGCAGCACGTTTTACCGGAAACAAAAAGGGGTGGTTCACTGTGGCACTTTTCCAGGAATAGCCCGGCAAATCTGCCCAGCCCAGTTCCCCATTAAAGAAGCTGCCATGGATATTGGGTACGCGATAATAGAACTTCCAGCCCAGGGATCCCTCCTCTTTGGTATCAACATGCCATTCAGTTTTCAATTGTTGACCCATACCCAGGAAGTTTTGATCGTCGATACTTAACTGATATTTGGAAAGCGAACTGAAACCGCCCCACGGTTTGATGGAAAATTTATCCTTGATTGCAACTACCACATCGACCGAATCCGGTTTTGTGCGTGAGGATACCACCACTATCTGCGCCTTGTCTATATACTTCAATTTACGCAGATAGATCAGATTCCGCCGCAGGGTCTGCGGGACCAGGAGATCGCCTTCCCGGAAAAACAAGTTTTCTTTGATTACCCATTCATGAGTGTTTACGTGGATGCGGTTGCCGAGGTCGCTGGCTAATCTGATCACAGAACTAGCGGTACTGTCGGCAGGAAAGACTTCCAATCCAATGATTTTGATAGAGCGAATGGGCTTTCCCCGCCAATGTCTATAGGAAGGATCATCCACCCTGTTGGCAATTCCCAGAGAATCGGACTTGAAGACCAGCGAGTATAGCGAGTTCAGAAACCAGTTGCGATCGGTTCTTGCTTCCAGAGAATCGTAGAATACCGTGTTGGACTTGATCTTGGCTGACGGGACATGGGCTTCACTCTCGGCAAGCTCCGCAGCAGATTCCACAGCATTAGCAGTGCCGAACGTAAGTAAGAACAACAGCAAGAGTGTCAAACATCGGTACCATGAAATCATCTGTTGTGAACTGCCTGACACTTTTACCCTGCTATTTTCAGGTTTCTTGGTTCATTTCAGGGGGTTTTTTCCCCGGATCACACGGATTAATACGGTGATAATGGCCAGAACCAGCAGTATGTGGATAAATCCGTGAATAGTAAATGAAGTGATGAGTCCTACTGCCCAGAGAACCAGTAAGATGATAGCGATAAACCATAGCATGATATGCTCCTTTTTTGTAAGCCGCTCTTTCGGGGCTTCGGTTGGTTGAACAGCGTCATCTCAGCAGCTTTTAGAGTGCTAATCCCAGCTATACTCTCGATTGATACTTTCACTTGATAGTATAGCTTTAACTGAATAAATAGCAAGTATTTAATTTGGATTCCAGCTTTGTCTGACAGTGGTGTTACTATTTCTTCTGCTCCGTATGGGATTTAATCTGGATTTTGGGATCAGAGGTGTGGGATTGACGGGGATTGAAAACCCCCCAAAGTCCGCGATACCGGAGGTATAAATAAATATCTGGGCATGGTGTTATACGCGGGATAAATCCCACGCCTATAATCTGTTACCGGTTAAAACCGGTATTTTGGTTGCCTGGGACTTGCAGTATCTTTGGCTATATAGGTATCACCTCTCCAAGGTTCAGACTGTTGACAAAGTCCGGGGGATTGCACTTAAGTCCGCAGGACGATATTGTATAACACGGTACGCAAGTGCCGTGCTCAAGATCCCAAGTTCCGATCTGAGTCCGGCAGGACGACACATAATCCAGCAATAATACTTGATTACATGGAATGACCGTCCATGTTTGTGTCGCCCACAAGGGGCTAATCCACATCTAAATATGGCGTTACGAGGGGCTCCACTTCGTTGCGCACCCTCGCTAATACTACAACGCCCGTAAAGGGCTTCTCCATCGGACTCCGCTCGTGTTCATGGCATTACCCTGCACTGCGTACAGGGTTAATTACGTAACGTCCTGCGGACTTCATAGGGTGGAACTATTACTTGATTTGCTCTGAAATTCCAAGCATATCATAAAGGCATGCTTTTCAGCCTGTTACCTTCGGGCTTGGGTGTCAACTCAATTCAGGTAACTCCAATCAAATGTAATGTGATTCTACATTGGGCGAACCGCCATTTGCACCTACCGGAGCAATTTTCTTCCCAAATAGCACTACGGTTGCAATACGGACCCATTACGGACTCAATACGGACTTTGTCCGTATTGAGTCCGTATTGATACCGTAATGAGTCCGTAATGCAAGTAAGGGCAATGTGTCGTCCTAAATAAGTTGACACTAATCAAGATAAGGAGATACATGATGACACAGAGTAAAGAAGTCAAACGTCCGCACAACGTATACAGCGTAG
>PHBQ01000128.1 GCA_002841975.1 Candidatus Cloacimonetes bacterium HGW-Cloacimonetes-1 | reverse complement strand
CCGCCTGTATGGAATATAGTTACAACCGGCTCCAGCCTGCCAATGCGTGGGCCATCAGTGGAGTCATCCCCATGGTTGCGGGACGCAGCTATAGAGTAGAGTTTGACCAGAGAGTGCTGTCCTCTTCCTATGCTGAATATATGAAAGTAACATTGGGTACTGCTCAAACCGTGGCTGCACAAACGATAACTCTGATCAACTTCCCGGCTCCCGGCCTTACCAACGAGACTTATATCAACCGCGTATCTCAAGAGTATATCTGCCTGCAAACCGGGAATTACTATCTAGGGTTTAACTGCTATTCCCGACGCGATATGTTCGCACTTTACATCGATAATTTGCGGTTTTATGAAACTCTGATCAACGAAGTACCATCCCCCGCAGTCTGCGTTAGTCCTCTAAATACAGCAAGCAATGTGATGATCGACAACAGCTTCGCTTGGGAACCCCAAAGCGGTAATGTGAATGGCTATTACTTCAGCCTGGGCACAGACAACCCTCCCACCAATGTATTTCAGAACATCGATCGGGAGGACGAAACTACATTCACTCCTGCAAACCTGGCATTTGATACTACCTACTATTGGCAGGTGACTCCGTATAATGCCGCCGGACTTGCGAGCGATTGCCCGATCTGGACTTTCACCACCGGCCAGGACCCCACAGTGGCAGATTATCCCTACAGCCACAGCTTTGACCAGATGATTCCTGCTTATGGCTGGCACAGTAGTCCCATAGTAGGAACCAGAAACTGGACATATAGTACCATCACCGCAGCCTATCCCCAAAGGCTTCCCCATTCCGGAGCAGGGATGGCATATTACAACGTCAATGGTGCAGGCAATGGCAGCTCTGCGATCATAGTCTCCCCTCCATTTACTGCAGACACCACAGTATATGAATACAATCTGAGTCTCTGGATGCTGCGGGAATTGATCTTACCATCCTACGCAGATAAAATCGAGATCTATCACTCCCCCAATCCCAATCTTGCAGGAGCTAAAACCCTGCTTGCCACCGTACACAGATCGATGTATATGGAGCCCATTAGTGAGGACATCGAAGGCTGGCATCAAAATACCATCAACAGCATTCCCTTCATCAATGGGAGCGCAAACTATATCATCATCAAGGCAATCAGTGCCACCGGAGCCAGCATCTATATCGATGATTTGCATATTACTCAAGCGCTGATTCCGACCCCTCCCCTACCCGCTACTACTCCCAGCCCTGCCCATGAAGCTATCAACATTGCGCTAAACAGCAGTCTTTCCTGGCAGGCCGGAGATGCCGAAACAACTGGCTACAGAGTCTATATCGGGACCAATAACCCTCCCTTGGACTTTGTAAATGGTGCGGATGTCGGCAATGTCCAGACATACGATCCCACCTCCGATTTTACTGCAAACACCCGTTATTATTGGCAAATTGTTCCATACAACGCCACCGGAGCTACTCCGAACTGCCCCGTATGGTCTTTTGTCACCATCCCCAATCCTGCTATTTCCAGCTATCCGTACACCACTGCCTTTAACCAGTTTATTCCCCAATATTGGAGTCTGCAAGGTAACGGTATTGCCAACTGGAGTGCCCCCAACTCTTCAAATTCCGGGGGCACGGCACCGGAAGCATCCATCAGTTGGACGCCTCAGTTCATCGGCATCAGTAGATTGGTGACACCCAGCCTGGATACCGCCGGGCTTTCTAAGCTCTTGCTGAGCTTCAAAACCGTTTACAGCCACTTCGGCGGAGCTTTCGAGATTGGAGTCGCCACCCGCCATAATTTTGGAGAATGGACCACCGTCTGGTCCAGTTTCAGCACCAGTCTCCCGGCTTCACAAATAGCCCTGACCATCGAAAACAGCGATATCGGTTATGCCGATACTCAAGTCTGTTTTTACACATCGGGGGACTCTTACAATATGAACTATTGGAGATTGGACGATGTAATCTTTGATATCGAGCAGGTTGGCACTCCGCAAAACCTGCAGTTAAACGTGGTAGAAGCAAACATCACGCTCTCTTGGGATGCCGTTCCGGGAGCTCTGGGCTACAATGTCTGGAAATCCTCATTCCCGGATGCCACATTTGACCCCGTGACTCAGGTAAACTGGCAAAAAATCCATACCGAGTCGATTGTAGTAACCAATATCACCATCCCACCCGAATTTGAGAAATGTTTCTTCCGAGTCACAGCTATCAAATAAAGACAATAAAGCTCATCGCACCAATTCAGGGGAATCTG
>PHBQ01000127.1 GCA_002841975.1 Candidatus Cloacimonetes bacterium HGW-Cloacimonetes-1 | reverse complement strand
CATTGCTGTTACCTTCATCCGCGGCTTTCTCGATATCTCGAAGATCGCTGGAAACTCCGGACAATCCCAATAACCCGCTTTTCTTGTTTAAAATATTATGCAAGTCATGAAATTCAAATCCGCGTTCTTCCAGATAAAAGATGATGGAGGGATCCAAATCGCCGGAACGGGTACCCATCATCAAACCTTCCAAGGGAGTAAATCCCATCGAAGTATCAACTGATTTGCCTTGCTGGATAGCTGTAATTGAGGCTCCGTTTCCCAGATGGCAAGTGATGAGATTTGTATTTTCCGGTGATCGCTTCATCATCTGGAAAGCTTGGCTGGCCACATAACGGTGACTGGTGCCGTGGAAGCCATAACGGCGAATTCGATATTGATCATAAAAATAGCGAGGCATACCATACAGATATGCCATTGGTGGCAAAGTCTGATGAAAAGCCGTATCAAAGACTGCCACTTGAGGAATATCTCCAAAGATTGCAATAGATTCGTTTATACCTATCAAGTTTGCCGGATTGTGCAAAGGAGCAAGCTCACAGTTTACTTCGATAGCCTTTATCACGTCTGCATCAATGATCACAGATTCGGAGTACTGTTCTCCCCCATGTACTACCCGGTGCCCAATCCCTGTGATCTGTGAAATTTCAGTAATCAGTCCATTATCATGATCCAGGAGTGCTTCCATCATCAATTTGAAGGCAACGGAGTGGTTGGGAATATCCGTAACACGTTCAAATTTCTTCGTGTGATTTTCTTGGCAGATGTGCCCCTTGTCCAGACCTATCCGCTCGATCAAACCCTTTCCCATACTTTCTTGAGAAGGCATCGCATACACTTCATACTTGAGAGATGAACTACCACAATTGACTATCAGAATGTTGTTTTTGCTACGGCTACGCATTATTTTCATCCTTATGAATGTTTTTCTGTCGTTCGTTTAAAAAAAGTCTGTGATTCTGTCAACACCTGATAGATATCCAATATCTCATAGCACCTTATTCCAATCCGAGGTGATTCCCTCGTGCTTCCCTCGTGAAGGCCTTGTGGCGACTAGGGGATCACCAGAAGAGCTCCTCGACAATACTAGAGTTTCATCCAAGTAAGTAGTTATTGCTTCAGAGCAGTGCTTTCCATGAAGGCGCAAGAGTCGCTGAACACAACCTGATCTTTTCCATTTGTTTTACCGTAGTACAGGGCTTTGTCGGCATCCACGAGCACTGCCTCCTTGGAAACTCCACGTTGATAGAAATTGACACCCACTGAGATCGTGACCTTGATTTCTGTTCCGTCGTAGTCCACTCGAAGCTCGCGTACACTGTTTAAAACACGCTCCAATACAATCTTAGCACCTTTCAGACCAGTGTCTGGAAGAATGAAGAGAAATTCCTCACCTCCCCAACGCCCCACCACATCTGTGGAACGAATCTCATCTGAAAAAACTTGTGATAGCTCCCTTAGTACCATATCTCCGCAATCATGACCATAAGTGTCGTTGACAAATTTAAAATTATCGATATCAGCAATTGCAAGAGCACAGCTTTGATCGATACGATTCGCACGAAGGAACTCATCCTCCAGTTTCTCCTTTAAGACTCTACGATTGTACAAGCCTGTCAGTTCATCTATACGAGCCAGACTTTCCATGTATTCATATGCCTTTTGGAGTTCTGCTTGTTGTTGAGAGTACAATATGTTTGTGGCCGTTAGCTCTTGATTGAGGTTCTCCAATACTTCTTGCATATCTGCATTTCGTTTATTCACCTTTACTTCATTACTGACATCGATAAACACACCTAAAACACCGGAGATTTCGCCCTGGGTACCGAGCAAAGGTGTGGCATAGAGATCAGCCCAAAATGCCTTGCCATCTGAACGGAGATATTCCTTTCGTTTGGTGAGCAAATTGACCTCGCCGGCAAGGAGTTTTTGATAGTTGGTGTCGCTCTCAACTCTATCATTGACAGCGGTAATGTCATTGATATGGAGATTCTTGGATTGCTCAATGGTATATCCCATATATCGGCACCATGCATCATTGACCAAGATATAACGCCCTTCCAAATCTGTGACAGCAATAGCCACCTGCGTACTCTGAAATATCTTAAAGTAAAGATCTTGAAAAAACAAGTTCGGCATATTTACCTCCACCAATGTGGTCTAAGCATCTTGCACACTCAAATTCGTATCTTTTGACATTGATGAATCAATGTAACGAGGCATTTGTGATCGAAGAAATCTTCAATCAAAGACAATAATAGTTTGGATTGGA
>PHBQ01000066.1 GCA_002841975.1 Candidatus Cloacimonetes bacterium HGW-Cloacimonetes-1 | reverse complement strand
AAGATCCAGATCTTTGGTATCAAGCCCAACCGCAAATAATCTGCCCCTATAGACTGCCGATGCCAGATGTAATAGATAAAATTTCTGCCGAGGCCCAGTATCGGAAACTCGAGTCAATTATTGAGCGAGGTAATTCCGATAAAATTGCCTTTGTCGAGCTAAGGCAAATACTGGAAAGCATTTATAAGTCTTTGGCCGAATCTGCGACAGTGAACTTGAGTGGCTTGTTTGCCAGAATGCAATATGTTCACTCCAGGATATTGCTGCCCAGCCGCCTACCGGCATTAGCCAATCGCCTCCGTGCAAAATGCAATCAGATTATCCATGAAGCGGATGTCAAGATCTACACTGATGACCTCAAAATCGGGATATTCACTCTCACGGGATTGATCTCTGCCTTATCTCAGGTGGAACCTCCTCCAGGCATTTCTGCGTATTTAGTTGGTTATGAACGTAAGGAAAATACCGCATTCCCCAAAGCAGGAAAACTTGATTTACTGGGGATTGTCCAGGAATGGAGCCTAGTAAAGAATGCTGAAAACTCTCCCACGGGTCTGGATATATCTCTCACCGACGAGAGCGGCGATACCTGCACAGTACATCTCCTCAATGATATGCGTCACAATACAGTGGGACGGATCTGGACAACCTTGCACAAGTCTTTGTGGCAATATGCTACTATCCGCTTTATCAACCTTGCTCCGATCGCAGATCAAGACAATAGCTACAAATCCACCCCCGATACTTATGTGATTCTTGAACCGGATTTCCTGGTTGATGCATCGGCAATAGCAGAGTGCTTTTCCAATGAATCCTCCCATCCAGAGATATTTGTAATCTCCAAGATGTGCAGGGAACCGAGTTCGGCAAAGCCTCTTGCCGGATCTGCAGTCAACACCATTCTCGACGAACTGATTCTGGATCCCACTCAGGAGTACAATGATTTGTTTCGTAAATGCTTAGCCGCATCCCCGATCTCGATGGTAGCCCTGGGGATCGAAGCTGCGACTGCAATGCACAAGCAGATCAAGGATATCCATTTACCACGCATCAATAAGTATTGTAGAGAGCTGGAAGGTTCCGAGATCATGCTGGAACCTTCGTTCATATCTCCGACCTACGGCTTACAAGGCAGGCTGGATATTTTAGCCAAAAAGCAGGGAAAATACTCGATAGTAGAGCTCAAAAGCGGTACGCCACCCGCCAGAGACGTCTGGAAACAACATCATATGCAGGTCATCGCCTACAATTTGATCATCAAATCCTGTTTTGGAAAAGAGCAGATGGATTTTAGCTCCATCTTCTATTCTGCCAGTTCAGCCGATCACCTGCTGCACCACGTGGTCAACATCTGCAGCCTGGAACAAGATCTTTTGATGTGTCGCAATCGGATTGTGGGGATTTTGCATCAGTTATCCGAGAATCCTGCTCCCTTTTTTCAATGGCTAAAGTGTCCCAATATCCAATATAAAAACCCCTTTCACGAAACAAAAAGCCGAGAGATTACTCATCTGTTAAACAATATAGACGACCATGAATTTGAATGGATGCTGTCCCAAGTGCGCTATATTGCCAATGAAGTCTGGTGCGCCAAGATTGGTTCCACCGGAAACCCCAATCATGGCATTTATGGTTTTAGCTCGCTCTGGAAAGAAGCAGCAGAAGTGAAAACTACAGATTATGAACTGCTGACGGATCTTACGATCTCATCCTTCAATCAAAACACGATCTTCCTCACGCAGAGCCAGACAGACCTGGTCTCCAATTTCCGGGTCGGGGATGTGGTAGTCCTTTATCGAAAAGATATCCCCGTCACAAAACAGGAGATGATCCGGGGCGTAATCCGTGGATTGGACGAGCGACAGATCGAACTGTGCGTCCGAGGTGGCCTCAAAAACAATCGCAAATTCCGGGAACCCGCACAGTGGTCGATAGAACACGACATTCTGGAAGCATCCCTCTATTCACCGCTATCGTCGCTATTCATCTTTTTGCAGGCATCCAGGGAGAAACGCTCCATGTTTATGGGAATATCCAAACCCCTGATGACCGAAGTCTGCCTCACCCAAGATTATATACAGGACTTAGTTCTCAAGATTGACGCTGCCCAAGACTACTTCATAGTTCAAGGCCCTCCCGGCACCGGTAAAACATCCGGATTGCTCACGAGTTACATCCGTCATCAATACGAAAACTCTGCCAAAAACATCCTGATTTTGAGCTTTACCAATCGTGCAGTGGACGAAATCTGCCTCAACCTCCAGCGCATTGAGATCCCATTTATTCGCACCGGTGCATCTCAAACCATTACAGATAACATCCTTTCGGAAATGATTGCCGGAAAGCGCTTTGCCGAGATCGATCAGGTAGTGAGATCCAACAGGATCTGGATCGCAACTCTCCAAAGTTGTAATGCGTGGTATCTGGATTTATTGGGAATGATCGACATGCACGAACTGATCATTGATGAAGCTTCGCAGATCATCGAAGCAGGGGTCCTGGGCATCATCTCCAAAATTCCCAAGGTAGTATTGATCGGCGATCAAAACCAGCTACCTCCCATCGTAATCCAAGCTCCTCGAGCCATGGAATTTACGCACCCGGATTTGCACAATTCTCAATACAGCTTTTTCAATCAGTCACTATTGGAGCGTCTGTACAAATGCTCCCAATCCCCCGGGCGGGAAGATACGTTTTTTATGCTATACAAACACTATCGGATGCATCAACAAATATCGGACCTCATCCTACCGTTTTACAACGGTCAACTACAGGCGGTTACAGACCGGCAGCAGCAGCCTCTGAAATCCATCACAAGCACTCAACACGAACTGCTCAGTCACAGAATTGCATGGATAAATACACCTCCATCCGCCTCATATCATTATGATCTTCGCCAGGCTGATGTTATTATCCATTTGCTCCGTATGTTGGTTGATGCCGGGGTTGTGACGGATCCTGCCACCGAGATCGGGATCATTGCGCCGTTCAGGGCTATGATTCACGCCTTGATCAAAAGGCTCCCTTCCGAATTTCAGGACATCAGCATCGACACTGTGGAAAGATATCAAGGTTCCGAACGCTCCATCATGATCTTGTGCCTTCCTTTGCAGGGCAAAAACGACGTTCGGGCGATCGAATCCCTATCGTCTGATGGCACCGTAGATCGCAAACTGAATGTGGCAGTGAGCCGCGCTAAAGAGCGTATCTATATTATTGGCAACGAAAATATATGTTCCTTGTCACCTCATTATCACAATTTAATTGACAAAATCAAAGCTCAATACTTCTATATCACAGATCGGAATTTATTGCCCGATTATTAAGCTCAGATGTCATTATAAGGAGATAAATATGTCAAACCAAAATCCACCACCCCAAACCCAAATCAATATCAAGATCGATGAAAAAGTGGGCGAAGGAACCTATTCAAACTTCTTCGTAGTCACCAATTCACCGTCCGAATTCGTCATCGACTTTGGCAGATTGCTACCCGGAATTCCCGATGCCAAGATTTATACACGCGTCGTCACTACCCCCCAGCACGCCAAACAATTGATCCAGATTTTGGAAAAGAATATGGAAACTTATGAAAAGCAGTTTGGAGAAATCAAGGTTTTTGGACAGCACGAAAACAAAGGTGTTGGCTTCAAACCGGAACCAAGCTCAAAATAACTAATCACTTTTGGGAGGACGCTTGATCCTCCCATTTTTGTGCTTTCCCAATGAATCGAATTACCCCAAAATATCATAAAAGGAGATACAAAATGAGATCAATTACACTAACAGTATTGATTGTTATGTTTATCTGGACACTCTGCGCCCAAACTGCTGTCATTGAATACGGCAAGCTGGACAATGACCAACTCCGTATTCTTGCAGACAAAAATGATGTCGAAGCATGCTATCAATTAGGTATGAACTATTACAGTGACGCGGAAGCAGCCTACGAAGATTATTATTACTATTACGACGAATACGATTATGAAGACTACGATGCGTCCACAGATTCGGATTATGCTGCTGCCTTGAAATGGTTTATCAAAGCCGGAGATTTGGGGAACATCACTGCCCAGAACTATGTAGGTATTATGTACAAAAACGGCGAAGGCACTGCCCGAAATTACTCTGAGGCATTTAAATGGTATTCCAAAGCTGCAGCTAAAGGCAACAGATATTCCCAATACAATCTTGGAAATTCTTATGCAGAAGGCTGGTTAGGCCCCAAAAACGAAGCTAAAGCATCTGAATGGTATTTGAAAGCTGCCGAAAACATGCACCCCTGGTCCCAAGGTATCATTGCCCAGCGCTATGCCGATGGCACAGGACTCACCAAAGACATTAAAAAGGCTTACTTTTGGGCATACATTGCATTTCACTATGGTGATACCGAAGTGCAGAATGCTGCGGATACAATCTTAAATGACTTACTTTCCACGCTTACGAATGACCAAAGCGTTAAAATCATTAAAGACGCCGAAGCATGGATTGAAAATCACCCGGAACCGGAAGATTAATCGCTGACAGATGTCTATATGATTTCTACGCAGGGGGAGAGGGATACCTTGCCTCCTGCTTTGCATTCACTATTCCCAAGCCAAGAGTAGGCAAAGCGCTCGGATGGCAGATCTTCGTATCTGCCTGACCTCTAGAGCAAGACGCCGTTCCTGCTACCATATACAAATCAATTTTGAAACTCAGAGTGAGTGTGAAATCTATATTTAGCTTTACAGTAATGTCTTACTCCTGAATAACGATCAGAGTACAAGGAGTACATATATGAATCAAGATAAAGAACTCGATCAATGCCCCAATCGCATCAATCTGGAAATAGAACTGTTATACAATCCCGAATATCCTGTATCTGCTTACATGATCTTTGATTTTGATGTAGAAGCCGTCTTTGGAGCTATTCGCAGAATCCCTGTGACCCTCACCATCGATGGCAAGAGCTTTCGCAGAAGTCTATCCCGCTATTCTGGACATTATATGATGGTGTTCAATTCAGAACTGCGCGAGCAGACAGGCTACAAAGCTGGGGACGTGATAAAGATTTTGATGGAACGAGATACTCAATCCCGAGTGGTAGAATTGCCAAATGATGTGAAGAGAACACTGCAATACTCCGGATTTATGACAGTTTGGGAACAGTGGACATACTCGCGCCAAAAGGAAATCGTAGCATGGATAGAGGGCGCAAAAAAGCCAGAAACCCGTATGCGTCGGATCGATAAATTGATACAAGTACTGCAAAACAAGTAGTAACACCCGGGAAACCGTCGCCTCCCAAACTTGATTTGGGATCTAGAGCATATTTAACCAATGTTATATTGCTGTAAACAAGAGAGTTGCGAGTTTTTCTAAAAGAACTGGATGCCAGCCTGCGCTGGCAAGTCGAGGTGGTTTTGACATTGTGAGATGAGTAACCCACTGTTTGTTTCGCCCATCGCTTCATTTACCACGATTCATGAGACAACTCTGCAAAATGGCAAACATTACATGTAAGTGACAGCCTTACAGTATGTAACGCTGGCTTTAGCCGGCAGTTTCACCAGCTTCAGCTGGTTTTGGAATACAGAAAAGGATAAGGTTATTGTCATGTAGTGCGGGAGGTGTTTCTAAGCCTTAAAGTCGGATGAAGCCAGCGCTACGAGCCGTTTCAGGATATGCGTAACACACATTAAGACAACAACTTGATTGCATCACTTCTATGCCAGATCTGGAGTCTGAGCTTTTCCCTCACTCCAATCCCCTCTCCCAAAATTGCGAAGGCTTATGCCCATCTCCCCATAATATTTATCACCATTGTCAATTCAACCCATGCTCCAATCGCAGATGAAAACGAGGAACTTCTGTCGCGATTCCCTCGTCGCGACAAGGGCTTCACGAGGGGAGCACGAGGGCGTTACCTCTGATTGGAGGAAGGTACTTTCTACAGTTACTGCAGTAGCAGTGTAAATACCATATGTTTTCAGAGCAGTTAAACTACTCGGGGTATGAACGATAAACGATATTGTTCTTGACACAATATCTATGCACAATCTATTTGCTAAAGTTGTATTTATTCTGATTATCATTGCTACAATCATCATGATTTGCAGTGCAAGGGTTAGGATATCGGGAAAACACGATACTTTTACAGGAGATAAGCTTTATGGTTTCTACAGGCATGGTTAATATGTTAAGAAAGTATATCGAATATCAATGGTAATATGAGTGAGGGATAAAATTGCGATTTCAATGATACGCAATTTTAATAAGTGCTAATATCATCATATACTGAACGAGAAAGACAATCAATTGTAAGCGTGGAGGAATCATGAACGAAAATGAAATCCCGGAAGTAAACAGCGAGATCGAAAAGGTAGAAGTAAGTAAGAAGAAAAGACGCTTGTCAAAATCTTTAATCGTATCTTTATTTGTAGTTATAGGTTTGTCTGGCATTCTGGCCGGGGGATTTGCTTTTATTCGCTCATCTCCTCAAGTAAGACACATCAGCGTAAATGCGTTGGCAGTTGCAAAAATAGACTTGCCAAGAATGTTGTTAAAAGCTGATATGAAGAAGGATATGGGGCAGGATAACGAAGAACTGATGTCATTCTTGGAAGACTTGAACATTGAATCCTTGGTAAAGGATCCAAAATCAACAGGCTTGATCACTGCAAAACCGTCATATCTGTTTACGGAATATGATAAAAAAAATGAAGACATCATTACATATGCAGTGATTCCTATTTCGAATCGTGAAAAACTTGCAAGCTTCTTTAAAAAAATGACACTTCCTTATAATAACGACTTACAAGTTAAACTAAAAGGAGACAAATACACAATTGAATCGAATGAGTTTGCTGTTGCCTGGAACAGCTCATCGCTAATAGTAGGTGTTGCCACAAAGCTAGATATAAAAGACGTACAAAAGTTGGTAAACAAATATCTTGATCAGACCAAATCTTCAAGTATTGCATCCAATAAAAGCTTCAGAAAAGCTCATCGCAAGGGTCATGATGTTTCTTTATGGTTGAACCTTGATGCAATTTCAAACATTGCTTACACAGGATTTAAAGACGCAAAACAATCTGTCGCAACAATCAGAGAACAAAGGCGTTCATATGGTCAGGCTGTAAATGATTATTATACTAATTATTACAATAATTACTACTATGGCGTTCCATTCCCGCAACCTCCAACTGCGGCTCAACCCGCTAATCTGTTTGAAAATATTCTGCTTGAGTCCCATTACGATGATTCATACGTAGATGTTGCTCTAGGTCAACTTAAGCAGTTGAAGGACTCGTCTACTCTTATGTACGTAGATTTTAACAAAGGGAAAATCATTTGCGGAGTAAAGGGAGAAACTGGCTCAGAAACACGAAAAAAAATAAAGCCGATTTTTAGTAATGCGCCGGGAATAGACAAACTGGTGGAGCATATTCCCAAAGATGGACTGATTGCTGCTACAGCTTTGAATCTAAATTATGACAAACTGTGGACACTATCAGAAGCTCAGATAAAAAAACTGATAGCGAAAAACACCGATACCGACATGAATGAGCTTGTTAAGTATGCCGGTAAGTTCCTCGATGGCAGCGTCATTATCTCAGTCAACATTCCCGGACAGGATAAAAGAGCTTTTTATACCGCTATAGCTTCAACAAAAAAGAACCAGGGTATAGAAAGTTTCGTAAAAAAGCTGACAAAAGATGGAGTCCTGCAAAAACAAGGGAAAAATTATACTAGCGGTGATATGACCATTTTCTTTGAAGACGGAGTCATTGTCCTAACCTCCGATTACCGTGAGTATAAAAAATCTGAAAAAGGTCTTGCATCATACGAACTAAAAATAATAAACTCCAAGCCATCAGGTTCCTATTTGGATATAAAATCTCTGTTAGATGTTAGTAGCAAAAATATGGACAGAAAAGTAGAAAACGCCCTCGAAGCGTTTTCCGGAATTACAATGCAGTCAAAAACCAGTCAGGGTATCCCTGATGAATTGCAGGTGAATGTTCTTTTAAGCGATAAAAAAGATAACAGCCTTAAAGTACTCTTTACCACGATTGCTGATACAGGTATATTCAAGGGATTTAAAGCATCAGATCTGGGTTTCAAACCGAAGGTAGAGGTTCCTGAATATTATGAAGCTGTGGATACTATGGCAATTTATTAGCAATGTTACGGATGAAGGTTCATTGCCGGATACTCTAAATGTACGATAACTGAAATGTGGTGCGCAATTGATAGCGTAGCCGATCGAAAGCGCACCAAGTTTCAGCAATGCAGTTACATTAAAACAACAGCATTGAAAGTAAATACACAAGGTTTTGCAATGCAACGAGTTATTCTATGCTTATGTATGGTATTATTGGGTGGATGCGCCAATATCGTAAATACTCACTCCCGCAATGCTGTTCCCTTAGACTATGGTAGCGTACGCTCTAATATTGGTCTTACTTATTCGAGTAATGTATATAAACTGCACGACTACACACCGGCGCTGTCAGACCGTTGACAAAGTCCGGGGGATTGCACTTAAGTCCGCAGGACGATATTGTATAACACGGTACGCAAGTGCCGTGCTCAAGATACCAGGTTCCGATCTGAGTCCGACAGGACGACACAAAATCCAGCAATAATACTTGATTACATGGAATTACAATCCATGTTTGTGTCGCCCGCAAGGGCTAATTCACATCTAAATATGACGTTACGAGGGGCTCCACTTCGTTGCGCACCCTCGCTAATACTATATCGCTCCTAAAGGGCTTAACTTGACAACGGGTATTCGGGACGAAGGGCTTCTCCATCGGACTAAGATTTGAGAGCATAAATATTCCGAATCTGGACTATATTCATATAATCCGGTTCTATCAAAAATGCATGTTGGGACTTTGTCAACAGCCTGCGTCCCGATGGGACTCCCTGGCTCGTCTGCGAGAGCTTTATCCCCTGTTGCAACATGAGGCCAATGCGCTGTAAACCATCCCCCCTCGCGCACCCTTGCGGTAGTTACTTCACAACCGAGACACGGCGTGTAATCGATCCCGAAGGCGTTTCAAGCTTGATCAGATAAATGCCACTGGGAACGGGCAGACGATTCTCATCCCGGCAATCCCAGCTGTAGATCAGATCATTACCGGACATCTCCTGTGAGCTCAAGTTGCGGACCAATTGTCCCCTTATATTGAATATCCTAGCATTGCGTGAAAGCAAGTTTGCCGGTTGTTTGAGTTTGACAGTCATATAGTCTTTGGCAGGATTGGGATAACTAAGCAGTACGGGAGCAGGGGCGAGCCAGTCCTGATTGGAGAGCGGCCCGTAGTATTGCCAAGTGATCGACTCGTTCCTAATGCCATCGTCATTAGCATTATGATAATTTGTCAACAGCCAGTTGTCATCATAATTATAAGAGGTATTGCCGATATAATAGAAGGCAACAGAATGGTAATTGTTTGAATAGTTGTAAATTATGGTCTGGGTGCTGGTGGGTGTGAAGGGAACCTCCAGGGAATAATTGCTACAGGACTCGATTAGCGTTTGGGACGGAAACAGCATTTCATCCGCATTTATATATGTATAGTGGTAATCGTTTCTGCTCCAGAAAGTACTGGAAGCAGTTTGCTTTTGAATTGTGGATTTATAGTAGAGAATCTCATTTTCATCAAATGCATGTTCAGTGATTATTATCGCCGGATATGTAGTGGGTTGATATAGATAAATGCTGTCCGGAAGGGCATGATTGCTCCAGCTTTGCCAGCGATTTGCGATGACCGTATTTTGACTGGTCCACTCCGTATATATCAGTCTGTTTTGCGGGTCGTAATCATGAGTTGTGATCCGCAGGGGATCACTCTGGCTGTAGGTACTACTGTATTCAGTCTCGCTGATCAGGTTATCCGAATCGTCATAATCATATACAATTCTGTTCGTCTGGCCATTCCAAACCTCGATCTCCTCGATCTTGTATCCGCTGTTATTGTAGCGGATAGTAGTGGTTTTGTATAGAGATAAGACCGGATCATAGAATGCAAAACTCCAAACCTCGACGATTGTTTCTTCGTATTCGGGGTATGAATTGTAGAAATACCTGCTCACGGATCCACCGTTGTATGAGCCGGTAGCTGAACCTGTAGCTGAAGAATCGAGCCTTGTCGGAATATACTCATTATAATAATAGGTCGTGCTACTGTATGAAGGTTCCCCACCGTAATTATTATAGCTACTACCTTCCGCTTGTTTTCTCCACATACCCATCTCTGAAAGCCCAATATATTCGTCACCCAGATTGACTACAGCCAAGAGACTGACCTGAATAATCAGTAGGAAAAAGAAACTGAGAGTTTTCATAACTACTCCATCAAGTAAGATGTTCACAAAGATGAACCATAATGATAGCGATCTCTCACTACCGAGGATGAAAGCCTGATCAGTCTTTCATGGGAAACAACTACATCTTCATGAAATTAAACTCAATCTGCATGTCAAGAAATATGATTGGCAAACAAATGGGGATATGCCTATTATATAATTATATGATAGTGGATCTCAAGATAATCAAAGCCTATGAAGAGTTTTAAACAGAGGGAGTATTATGAATCAGCAAAACAATTCTGACGAACGAAGGGTGCTGGATATCAGCACAGTCCAAGAACTGTGGTCAAAGACCTATAACAGGGAAGGGAAGCCGGATTGGTCTCACATTTTCCCATATTATCACCAGGATATAGTCTTTCAGGATACCATACAACGAATCGAAGGAAAAGACAATTTCATCGCCATGTGCAAGCGGCTTACCAAACGTACCAAGCAACTCAAGATGGAACTGCTGGCCATTACCCAAAACGATAATGTGATTATGTTTGACTGGATTATGACCATGATGTTCAAAAAATATCCCAGCACTCCATTGTATGGGGCTACAAAGCTGGTGCTTGATGAAAATGGCTTAATCAAAGAGCATCGCGATTATTATGATCTCTGGGGTGACATCTTCAATAACATACCTCACTTTAACAAAGTGTATCGCAAGTTTTTGGCTAAAAAGTTCGGATAAGTACTGCAATGAGAAAGAAAACGATTCAGTATTTTCGAGAATACAAATGGTCTAATGTACTTGCCATGATTAGAAACAACACAAAGCCCCCCAAGGTATGCCACGAAAGGTTTGAGGGTAAACTGGTGTTAATAACCGGAGCTACATCCGGTATCGGTTATATGACTGCCAGAAAGTACGCTTCCCAAGGGGCAAACATCTTGTGTGTTAACAGGAATCAAGAGAAATCGGAAAAACTGCAGCGTGAACTGGAAAGCGAATTTGGGGTGAGCTGCACTTTCAAGATAGCGGATCTGAGCAAACTGGCGGATGTTTTCAGCGTTTCCAAAGAGATCGCTCTATTGAATACCCCTATTGATGTGGTAATCCATAACGCGGGAGTGTATTTGACCAAAAGAGAGCTCTCTGTCGATGGAATTGAAATGGTCTTTGCCGTGCATTATCTATCATCATTTATCATGAACTACCTTTTGATGAGCAAGCTGAAACAACAGGACAATGCCAGGATCATCATGGTTGGCTCGGAAGGACACCGTTTTGCCGCCTGGGGCTTGAGATTGGACGATCTGAATTGGGAGAAACGCTCGTATTCCGGCTTAAAAAGCTATGGCTCTGCCAAATTGGCTCAACTGCTATCAATGCTCTGTTTCGCAGAACGGTTCAATAACTCCGGCCTTACCATAAACACTATGCATCCGGGGGCTGTGAAAACCGATACAGGTCAGGAAAATGGTCCCCTTTACCGTTGGTTTAAAAGCAATTGTTTTGATAAACTGCTAAATTCACCGGAAGTGTCTGCTGAAGCACTTTACTATTTGGGCGTCTCGAAGGATATGGATGGGATCAGCGGGATGTTTTTTAACCTCACCACAGAGGAAGAGCCGGCTCCTCCGGCTTTGGATAGGGGGCTGGCCTGCGAACTTTGGGAACAGACTTTGAAGCTGACCGGAGTAAAAGAATGAAGACGAAAGCAGCTGATCAGCACAGCAATTCGGAGGATAGGACCAGTATCGCCGCGGCATACGATACAATAGTGGTGGGCGGAGGGATGGCGGGATTGACCGCAACCGCCTACTTGGCTCGCGCAGGGCAAAAGGTCATTCTGATCGAAAAGAACAAAGACTTGGGCGGGTTGGTTAATAGTTTTTCACGCAATGGCTTTCATTTTGATGCCGGTGTCCGGGCTTTTGAAGATGCAGGGATTATATTTCCCATGCTCCAGGACCTCGGTATTGAACTCGAAGTAGTAAAGAGCCCTGTTTCAGTAGGTATCGAACACGAGATCCTCAACGTTGTGGATATCAACAGTTTGGCGGAATATGGAGACCTCCTGAAAAGACTTTATCCTGAAAGCGATGCAGAGATCGACCAACTACTGAAGATCATCAGGCAAATCATGAAGCAGATGGATGTGCTATATGGCATTGAAAACCCGCTGTTCAAGGATTTAAAACGAGATAAGTCCTTCCTCTTTAAAAAACTGCTGCCTTGGTTACCACGCTTCCTGACAACTATTGGCAAAATAAACCGGATGCAAGGTCCCGTGGAGGATTTCCTGGAAGCTGTGATTCAGGATCCATCGCTGCGGGATGTGGTCTCACAGCATTTTTTCGAGAGAACACCGGCGTTCTTTGCCCTCAGTTACTTTTCGCTATATCTGGACTATTTCTACCCTCGGGGAGGGGTGGGGAAACTGGCAGACGCTATGCAGGAAAAGATCCTTCAGCTGGGCGGACAGATCAAAACCGAAACTGTCATCACGGTAGTGTCGCCTGCAGAACACACTGTTTCCGATAGTAGTGGAACCTATTACAAGTATAGGAACCTGATCTGGGCGGCAGACCTCAAAACACTTTACAGAATCACCAAAGTGCATAATCTTCCGGCCCTGGTTAAAACCCGATTTGAAGAGGTCAAGGCAGATATGCTGAAACATAGGGGAGGGGATTCAGTGTTGACGCTGTTCCTGCAGATCGATGAACCTCCGGAGAGTTTTGGCAGAATTACCAACGGCCACTTTTTCTATACACCTTCCAGGCAAGGCTTGGGTGAAACCCACCGCAGAGATCTGCAGGCAATGCTAAGTAGATTTCCTGCTATCGGTAAGGGAGAAGTTCTGGCCTGGCTGGAAAGATTCATATCCCTGAACACTTTTGAGATTTCGATACCGGTTTTAAAGGATAAAGATCTGGCTCCGGTGGGTAAAACTGGCTTGATCATCAGTTTGCTGGCAAAATATGAGCTTTTCGAAAAAGTACAAGAGGCGGGGTGGGTAGAGGAATTTGTTGCTGAGTGCCAGCAACGCATCATCAGCGTGATCTCCGAATCGGTTTTTCCGATGCTGAAAGATAAAGTGATTGATGGCTTTATGACCACACCCCTCGGTATCCACAACCGTATAGGTAGCTCCGAGGGAGCGATCGTGGGCTGGGAATTCCAAGCGAAAATGCCTGTGATAAACAGGATTCAAATCGCCGATCGTGCGGTGTTGACGCCCCTGCCTTCGGTGTATCAGGCAGGACAGTGGGTTTTTAGTCCGGCGGGAGTGCCGATGTCTATCCTAACGGGAAAGCTGGCAGCAAATAAGGTCATTGCTTCTCAAACCAAGAACCGTCGGTTACAGAGACGGATCAAGCGGCATTGACCGACCCGCAGTATCAGGTCTATCAATATAGGAGATTCGACATGAAAAGAACATTGATACTTTGCATCATCCTGCTTGCTGTGCTATATGCCAATCCTGCCTTCGCCGTAACTGTTGAAGCTGTTAAACCAGCCATATATAGCGGTACAGGTTTGCCCAAACTGAGTCAAATGACCAGATTGTCAGGTAATCTCCACAAACAAATTAAGCCCGGATATCTGCGGATAGCAGCAGATTATTTTTGCTATTCGGATGATAGATTTTATACTGCTATTCAAACCAGTAGAGGCAGCTTTCCCGGATCAGGGAAGCTGGGAACAGCCTGGTATTCATACATGACCATAATCGGCAAACCGGGAAATGATGATATTGTATGGGCACTGGCCTACATTAATGTTCCCATGGCAAAGCTGCGTCCCGGGTTGTACCGCATAGACAAGCGGAAAAAACATGATCTGGTCCGTATCGGGGACATCGAGTTTCATGTTGACAAAGAGAATAGCTTGTTGCGGATGAGCTGTAAAATATCCGATCTCCTAGCCGATCCCGATTTTGCAGCGTGGTACAATAAGGATACGCCGCGATTTGGTCTGCTTTCCATTACTAGTTCCACCACAATCCTACCCATGAAAACAACGACTGTGGACAGCACCTATCCGGGAAGACTCATTATTCCGGGTAAGTAGGTATAAAGTGACACCCCCAATGTCATATAGCCATCACTGTGACAAAGAAGCATAAACCTTTATCTGGTGCAGAGATGCTTAGGCCTGCTTTTGGAAAGCTGTCACAGTGGTTTTGGACTTCTTTGGACTGGTTTGTGACAGTTATGTGTCAAATATGGACTGATTTCAGACTGATTTCGGAACTGTTTGAATTTCAACGAAATAGACCAGTTGGAAAGACTCGCAGTGTGAGTGGAACGGTTTGAATGAGAGATTTGTGCAAGGTCTGAAAGCAGTCTATCATAAGATGTTCAAAGTCTTATCAAATTGATTGTATCACATTCTATGATTCCAGACCTGCTCAATTATTCTGCTTGACCATTTTCAATGTATTGCGGAGAATACTCGGATAGTATGATTGGAGAATTAAGATAATGCTAAGTAACACCATGAGCTTCTTGTACATGATAGAACATACCAAAATGACAAAGTCATACAAGGGACCTGTTTTGCTGAGTCTCTTTCAAGGAAACATGATAAGTGGGAAAATCACCATTGATGAACTCATGGAGTATTTCAAACACTTTTATGCTGATCCCAAGCACAGATTAGACTTGAATGATCTTATCCATGAGGATTTTGACAAGTGGTCGAATGACCAGTTGAAATCCCACATCATACGTAATCCGATTTCTGCTTTACTGAATACATCTTCAGAGCTATTCTACTTTTTAAATGAGGAATTTGGAATCAAGCAGGAAGTTTATGAAGATTTGATTCATGACAATGCTTTAGATATAGTCGAGGAAAAGATCTATCAGAGATTGGCTAACTACTTCTCCAATAAATTCAAGGTAGTTTTGTAAGTGTTATGGACTTAAAAACTGTAGAATACTACAACGATCATGCGATTGAATACTACAACAGTACATGTGATGTTGATATGAGAGATCTATATAAGTTGTTTGAAGTCAACCTAACGAATGGAGACAGTATCCTTGATGTAGGTTGTGGTTCAGGCAGAGATAGTTATTACTTCTTGCGTAGCGGCTACTCTGTTACGGCAATTGATCCTAGTAAAGAACTTGCACGTTTAGCAAGTGAACGTATTGGGATTGAAGTAATTAATACTCCTATTCAAGCCATTAACTTTACATCTCAATTCAAAGGTATTTGGGCATGTGCCTCACTATTACATATTCCATTCCTTGAGATGCCTGCTGTTCTAAGGAAACTTCATGAAGCTTTGGAAGATGGTGGCACACTCTTCATTTCCTTGAAAAAAGGAGATTATGAAGGTTACAGAAATGGCAGATATTTTTGCGATTATGATGTGCCCAAATTCGAACAGTTGCATTATACCGATATTGGATATCAACTGGTAAACTACCAAGAATCCTTAGACAAGAGACCTGGCAGAAATCAAGCAGTTTGGTTGAATATTGTTCTGAGAAAGCCAAACTACAAATAGCCATCTATACGTTTCGTTAGTTCTTTGCGAAGCAATCCGGTAGATGGTTGCACATTATGCCAAATTCGGCATTGTTTAATCGGGTTTCGGGAATATCTGGTTACCAACAAAATAGACAATTTTTTTAGAAGCTGTTTAAATAACGGGTCTGGTCTCATCTTCCGTCTCAGCGTCCATCACATAACATGCACCTTGACATGACATGCATACAGCTTAAGTAATCAGAAACTCTTTGAAGAGCGTCTGTAATCTCTTCGAGAATAACATCTTTCTTTTGGAATCCTCTAACGATCTGACCATTTTCATCTTTACAAAGAAGAATAATACCTCCCTTCTTTGTGCTCCCTTTTGGAACATTGATTGAGAAAGGCATTCCAGCTATAGATTCTTTGCTCATAGGCTGCACGGAATACTTTTCTTTGTCTAGTAGTTGTGTTTTTTTTGTTATAGGATAGCGAAAATACGAAGTGTCTCTATCGTATTTTGTGATAATTGGAAATAGTTCAGTAATCGCCTTTTCCTCCCGCCAGTTTTCATCAGGAGCAAT
>PHBQ01000065.1 GCA_002841975.1 Candidatus Cloacimonetes bacterium HGW-Cloacimonetes-1 | reverse complement strand
ATAAGAGTCCCAAATGGGCTATTGCCTACAAGTTTAAACCGGAAGTAAAGGAGACAAAACTCCTTGACGTTCAATATCAAGTTGGCAGAACCGGCGCGATCACTCCTGTGGCATCTCTGGAGCCGGTTTATATCTCCGGAAGCACCGTTTCGCGTTGTACTTTGCACAATGAAGAGGAAATCAAGCGCTTAGACTTGCATCTCGGCGACACCGTCAAAGTCATCAAATCCGGTGAGATAATCCCCAAAATCATCGAAGTGGTCACGAAACTACGACAGCCCGATTCAATTCCCATCAGTTTTGCACCTTTCTGCCCCGTGTGCAACGGTGAACTCTATCGCGGTGAAGACAGCCCTATCAGTTATTGTACAAACACAAACTGTCCGGCACAAATCCAACGCCAGTTAGAACACTTTTGTTCCCGGGATGCGATGGATATCAATGGACTGGGAGAGAGCTTAATCTCCAGATTTATCGAGCTAGGTCTTATCAAGTGTATCCAGGATATTTTTGCCCTAGACTATCAAAGTATTGCCGAATTAGATAGACTGGGAGCAAAATCTGCTCAAAACCTCAAAGCAGCTGTCGAAGAATCAAAGACCAAGAATTTTGATAAAGTACTATTCGCATTGGGTATCCGCTATGTTGGTGACAAAACGGCGCGAACTCTGGCATCTTTTTTTGGAAACATCGATGCTTTGTTAACCGCAGATATTGAAACCTTGAAAAGCGTACCAGACATCGGGGATATCGTTGCCAATTCTGTCTTTTCATACATGAACAACGACAACAACAAAATCCTGATTGAGGATTTACGTAGAATTGGTTTAAACTTTACTTTCACAAGCGATCAAGTATCAAATGCCTTGAGCAGTAGGACTTTCCTGGTCACAGGTACATTACCGTCTCTTGGACGTAAAGAGATAGAGGCATTGGTATTGAAGCATGGAGGAAAGATAGTAAGTTCTGTGAGCAAAAACCTCGACTATTTGATCGTGGGTGATAATGCTGGCTCAAAACTCAGTAAAGCTCAGAAATTGGGTTCTGTTAACATCATAAATGAAGCAGATTTTATCGGCATGATAGAGGATAATTGATGAAGATTCTTAAAAGTTACATCCTCAAGGAGCATGTTTCACCTTTCTTCCTGTCTCTTCTGGTCGTCACTTTCGTACTCCTGATCGACAGAATAATTGATCTACTCAACATAATCATTGAGAAGAAATTAGATTTCTGGACCATTACTCAGGTTTTCGGGCTTTCCCTGCCTTTCATGCTAGCTCTTTCAATACCCATGGCTGTCTTGGTGGCGACTATTCTGGCATTTGGGAGGATGACTGTAGATAGGGAAACTATTGCCATGAAAACCAGTGGTGTAAACATCTACAGCATGATAGGTCCTTTACTGGTTGTTGCAATGTTATTGACGGGTTTAATGATCTATTTTAATCACTATTTTCTGCCTGAATCAAATCATAAGCTCAAGAATATGATGATCAAAATCGCCTATTACAAGCCCATGACTATCATCAAAGAAAATGAGTTTAACAACCTCATGGACTACACGATCTTCGTAAAAGAAAACACCGCATCCCTCCTAAAGGACATACTGATCTACGACCGCAGCGAATCCAGATTCCCGAAAACGATTTCCGCCAAATCCGGCAAAGTAATTCAAATGGACAATGGAAACAGCCTCCAGATTGTTTTAAACAACGGAGAAATGCATGAACGGAATGAAAAAGAGCCGGGGAAGTACCAAGTAAGAAGCTTTGAACATTATGTGATCAACATCCGCAACTTGGGTAATGGAATGGACTTTTTCGAAACCGGGTATCGTAATGATCGGGAAATGAATTCTACCCAATTAGTTCAGGGTATTGCTGATAAAAAGAAAGAGATTAATGCCAAGCAACTGAATGTAGACAAATTATCTCAACGTATCGCTGCCCTCAAGTTTAGCCCCCAAACCTATGACAACCAAAAGGATGTCCGCCGCTTGAACATCATGAAAAAGCTTGATGAGGACAGAATCAAAGAAGTATCCGAATCAATGCGCGGGCTTCAAGTAGAATATCATAAAAAGTATGCTATCTCTTTTGCTGTCATAATCTTCGTTTTAATCGGAATCCCCCTTGGTTTGATGACTCGGAGCAGTGGGATCGGGATGGCGTTTTCATTTTCTTCTGTCATCTTTTTGATTTACTATGTGTCTTTGACGGGTGGAGAGCAGCTTGCCGATAAGGGTATTGTTCCCCCATTTATTGCGATGTGGATATCTAATATCGTTTTCCTGATCTTCAGCTTGCTCTTGATCAATGCTTCCATGCGTGAAAAACGTCTATTTGATCTTCATCTCCTCAGTTGGCGTCTGGCACACCTCAAAGCCAAAAAGACTGAAATTCCTCAAGAATTGATCCACTAAGGTAAGAATAAATGCGAATTTTAGACAAGTATATCACCCGAGAGTTCCTCAAGACATATCTGATAATTTTCTTCTCTTTTGCAGTCGTATTTATCGTGATTGATGTCATTGATAACCTACCCAGACTTATTCGTAATGGTGCCTCCATAGACCAGGCGTTTTTGTACTATTTGCTGCGGCTTCCATACTTGATCGTGCTGACTTCGCCTTTTACGGTACTACTAACCGGTTTGTTTATGATGAATGCGTTATCCAAGTACAGCGAGAGTGTTGCTATCCGTGCGGCAGGAATTAGCATTAAAAGAGCAATGCTGCCTCTGTTCTTTATTGGCTTTTTGATTAGCGTAGGCATTGCAATCTTGGGAGAATATGTTTTACCTGGTGCGGAATCAAAACGCTCCTATGTCTATAATGTTCAGATCAAAGGAGAGCAGCCTGATGATATGATGCTTAAGGCAAAAGTCCATTTCCAAGGCAAGAAAAACGATTTTTACTACTTTGGCTTCTTTGATGGCTACAAAAACACTCTGCGGATCATAGATATCAGCCACGTTAATTTCAAAACAAATACAGTCACAGAGCATATCACTGCCAGCTCGGCATATTGGAAAAATGATAAATGGATTTTGGAAGACTGTGAAATCCGTAAATTTGATTCAACAGGTCAAACCTCCTGGACTCATTACAACAAAACATCACTTGCGGAGATGGATGTCAAACCCCAGGATTTCATACGGATCACCAAAAAAACTATGGCTCTTACATTTTGGGAATTAAGTGAATACATCCAGAGGATGAAGAAATTGGGTGATGATACCAGCAAAGAAGTTGTCGATCTTCACATGAAGATTGCCTTCCCGCTTACCAATCTGATCATGATCTTCTTTTTCATCCCCATAGCTACTTCAAACATCCGAAGCAAGGGTCGTGGCTGGATCTTTATGCTGGGGCTAGTTGTTTGTTTTTCGTATCTCATTATCATCAGAATCAGCCAAAGTTTAGGGTACAACAACATCATCCCACCCGTACTTGCAGCATGGACCCCAAACATCGTTTACACGCTTCTGGGGTTTACCTTCTTACAGAAAGCTGAGATTTAGAAACTACTACCGGAGCACTCGGATTAAGCTCTTGAGTTACGGCTTTGTTTGTCCAATCTCAGGCGATCCCCTCGTGCTTCCCTTGTACTTCCCTCGTGTAAGCCAGGGAATCTTGAGAGAAGTACTTTGCCTTCATCTCACGGAATAGTAAATAAGACTTCGGGGAGTATATCTTTTTCCTTGTCAGTAATAGGCATTTTCATTTATTGAGTTCTGAAGAATTGAGATTTATGAGGAAGTATTAGTGCCAGATCTGAGATATATAGTCCATAACAAAATTGAGTATTGGGGATTCAGATTATTTCTGATAACAATGAAATCATTACCAAGGCAGTTAAGTCGCGCTATCATACTGGGAATGTTTCAGTTAGTAGGTTACAGGATTGGGATTCGGAGAGAAGTAGCCAGACTGCAAATGTCCAAAGTACTCATAGACCGAACATCTGCTCAGATACGTTTGTTGTTACGTTCTATGTATCGCAATATGGCACTCAGCACCTACGAGAGTTTACTCTTGACAAATGAACAAATCCTTGCCATTTCTTCCGAACAGGGCATCATACATGCCAAATCTGCCTTGGAGCTAGGCAAAGGAGCGTTGATTGCTACTGCTCATTTTGGTAGCTGGGAAGCTGCTCGTGTATTGCCAGCACTGGGAATCCCTTTGGCAGTGGTAGCCAAAACACAGAGAAATGTATATTTTGACGATTACAACAATAGAGTTCGAGAAAGCAACGGCGTGGTCGTTATAGACATGAAAAAGGCCCTCAGAGGAATTACTGAGCAATTGAGATTAAACAAGATGGTAGCTATTTTGGTAGACCAAAATGCTGGATCCAAAGGACTAGTTATGGATTTCCTGGGTTATCCTGCCTCTCACTGGAAAGGTGTTGCAAAGATGTCCCTGCGTTTGAAAGTGCCGATAGTACCTACTTTTGCACTTCGAACCCCTGAGGATAAGCTCATTTTCAGATTCGAACCCATGATCTATCATCCGGACTGGGAAGATACCGAAGCAAACATCTTGCACGTAATGCAAGAAATCGATACAATCCTGGAAAGCTATATCCGCCAGTATCCGGAGCAATGGTTTTGGGTACACAAGAGATGGAAACACAGTTTCGACATGTTTAAAGAGTCAAATTGATAACCGAAATTTGCTTAAATCAAAGCAGTGGAGTTAACTATGTTCATTGATCATCGCTATGAAGTAATTGAAAGTCTGGGGTCCGGTACTTGGGCAAATGTCTTCCGAGTCCGTGACATCCGTTCAGATAAAGAGTACACATTAAAACTATTCCAATATCTGGCATCAAGTGAGCTTTATGAACGCTTTAGTGCCGAAGATATGCATCATATCACGAAGATCGAGCATCCTAACCTTAATCATGTAGTAGATTTTGGACATGTGGGAGACCATGTGTACTTCATTAGTGACTATTTTGAAGGATCTACCCTTAATAGCTTTCGATTCAGTAAAATCAAGATAGATCAGCTTTATGATATTGTCGTTCAAATATGTTATGCGCTGGATGCCTTGCATAATCAGAATATTCTGCATAAAGACCTGAAGCTGGAGAACATCCTATTTAAAATAGAAAATAACGCCATTACTATCAAGCTAATAGACTATGGTTTTTCGAAAATCGATTTGGAAAGTGATCCCCAGCAGGTGTCAGGGACTCTCCCCTACATGGCACCAGAGCTATATATGGGAAAAACAGCGGACAATACGAGTGATTTTTACTCTTTGGGTGTGATCCTCTATCGTATTACCACCGGATCGTTTCCTTACAACATCAACCAGATAAACTCTCTGATCACCGGAAATCAGCATTATCTCATTCCGGTTTTCCCCTCGGAATTGAATCCGGACATCCCTGCAAATCTGGAAAAATTCATATTACGGCTCTTGGAAAAGAACCCCATTAACCGCTTCCAAAGCTGTAAAGATATCATTGCTTATATCAATAGAATCCAAAACAAGAAATACTCATTTTCTGTATCATGGTCGATGGTGAATTCTTTACGGTTCAACAGCTATCAAGTTCACGAAAGCATCAGTCACGATTTAACGGAATTCGTCTCTGCCATTGAGCAGTACAATGGGAAGTTAATAACCTTAATTGGTGGTGATGGCCTGGGCAAAGATAATATTCTATCTCTCTTTCGCTACCATGTACTAAATGGACATTACTTTATCTTTGACTTTGCCTGCACTCGCACAGAGCACGAAGCCTTCTTTGCTCTGATAAAAGAGTTCATTAGATCACTGAACAAACAAGAAATTGACGAATTTGAGAGCCTTAAACTAATATCGGATAAATTCAAAAGTTTCTTATTTGAATCCGAAGCCGAAGCAAAGGCGATCAACCAATCTCAAGAAGAACTTAGGATCGATTTTGAATCTGTAAAAAACATATTGATTCATCTTTCAAAGATCAAACCAATCATCTTTATTGTACGGAACTTCCAGCTAGTTCACAGATATACAATTGAGTTTATTAATTACTTATCTCCGTTCATTGTAGATCAAAGAATACTCATTGTATTGAGCTGTAATGACTTCAGTAAAGTCAATCAAATAGAACATTCAATCTTGACTCATATTCCCTACCTTACAATAGCCGAATCTAAACGCTATATTTCAAAATTGCTCCGTGCTCATGTACCTGATGAATTTAGTAACTCCCTGCATCACAGAGCCTCCGGGAATCCGATGTTTATCCAGGAAATACTGATTGATCTTGTCTCCAGGAACAAAATCATTGCCGGTGAAGCGTTTAACTTTCAATATGATCTATCCGACTATACACTGCCCTCACGTCTCTTGCATTCAGTATATTCACGCATGAGTCATATTTCACAATCCAACTATCGACTACTCCAACGCCTCTCAATTACACAAACACCTCTAAGTCGTGAACTAATAATCCACATCCTCAAAATCCAAGATAAAGACCTGTACAACCTCCTCAATGACGCCATCTTCAACGAGATCCTGATCAAAGTGGACAAATACTACTATTTTGCTTTCGATGAAGCAAAGAAACGTTTGTTCGATGAATGTACTCCGGAAGTACAAGTGGAGACTTCTAAAAGCATCATCAAGTACTTTAAAACAAAATCAATACAGTCAATAGAGATTTGTAAGGGGGTGATTTCCAATGCCGTGATAGCCAAAGACTTCAGTGCTCAACGGGCTTACACTATGCGACTTTACAATGTTTATAACGACGAATATGATCAAACTAATGCCTACAATGCTATCCTTGAAGTAGTCAAACTCGATTTTAATCCGCTGACCAAAGTTACCCAAACAGATATCATCAAGGACTTAGCATTATTGCAAGGTAAAACTGAACTGACAGGTTATATTGATCGTGCAAATTCGTTTGAAAAACAGCTCAATAAACTACCTGATATTTTTGAAAAATACTTGCTGATAGGTACAATCCAATTGATCTCTGAAGAAATAAATGACGCTGAGATGAGTTTTAAAAAGGCAGAGCATTTTGCGATGACTGGCAAACAAAAATTACTTGTTTGGTTGTACTTTACTCAGATCTATGTGAGAACTAACCTCAAACTCATGAAAGAGTATATAGACAAAGCAGAAGCTACGGACTTGCCGTTAGATTTTCAGATCTCCTTTGTAGATCGAAAAGCAGTATACTATATGTCTATGAAAGATGTGGATAGGGCTATTAAGACAATTGAAACGTTCATTAGCACTTTGGCATCTGAGCATGAAATCAACATCATGATCCGTCTTGCATCTCTACACAACAATCTTGGTGTGTTTTACAGTGATCAAAAAAATATTGCCGAGTCCACAGAACATCTAAATGCTGCTCTCAATATCTGGAAAAGATACAATATTACTCGATATTTGGGGCTAATCTATAACAATATGTCAGATTTGTATCTCAAACAGGGTTCTACCTTGATGGCAGAATTTTACTCCGAACTGGCATACAAGCATGCTTCAGAGCTAAATCTTACCATCACCAAAGCCTTGGCACTGTTAAATCAGGGCGAAGCCAAGATCAAAATGGGAGAGTTTCTGGAAGCAGAACAGAGGCTTTTACAGGCAAAGGAGATTATCCTATCCGTTCATAGTACCAGATTCCTGGAATCTATCCAGAGGAACCTGGCTTTGTCAAAGAGTAAGATTGCTGGCTTTGGCCATTACTATCAATTCATCGTGGAAAGTGAACCTGACATCATCAATGGTTATATTCGAGAGATCAACCCCTTAGTAAAGACATACTTTTACTATCTGTTTGAGTTACGTAACTCTAAGAAACTAAAGAAACTGATCTCAAAGAATGTCCAGATCAATTTTAGTCACATCCACGAAGAAGAGTTTTATCACAATCTACTCAGTATGGTGGCAATCCTGGATAATAACTATGAAGGGGCTTTGGAACAGCTTAAGCTTGCGTTGAGATATGCCGGAGAGATTAGTAACAACTATGCTATATCAGTAGTGTATTTATTACAGATAAATTGCCACTTTGGAATCGGAGATGTGGATAAAGCTAGGGAGTTGATCGATATTGCGAAACCGATAATTGAAGGAAACCAATATCGCTATTGGCTTTACAAAATCTATGTCTGGGAACTAAAGTTAGACCTTTTACAGCCGGATATTCCGTTAAGAAAGCTCTTGCGACGAACCGTGTATCTATTGGAACAATCCTTGGAATTGAGTTACTATCAGATTTCAGTGGAACTCTACCAGATTAAAATCCAGTTACTGCTCTTGAATAGTACTGAAGAAGCCGCAATAGAAGTGTTTAATGATTATAAGTTGCATTTGGAAGCCGTTACCATAGACATTGGAGAAGATGATCGCCAAAACTATCTGAATGTCAATCTCTATAATCTGAAGAGTATCAAGAAATTCGAGGTATGCAAAATTGCCTCTCGAGCAAAGAATCTCCGTAACAAGTGGAACGATCTGCTCTATAATATCGCAAATGTCAGCAACGAAGAACGCATTAAATTCTTGATCGAAAAAGGGTTAAATCAGGTGATTTCTCCATATCAGTATCGGCTCATGGAGTACTCTGAAAGACTATCTACATACATCACTTTCAGTAGCTTCAATTGCGATAAGGACAACCTTGTTTTACCTGAATTCAATCAGATCATTGAACGAGCCTTTAAAAACGACAATCTCGTTATCACAAAATACCATCAGCAAAACCTGATGGTGATACCATTCAAATCCGGTTACAAAAGAATCGGCTACCTGATTGTTACCGATAACGGCGAGCAGGACTTTACAAAGCAAGAAATCTCCATAATGCGGAATGTAAAGCAGCATCTTACTGCATTGATCATTAGAATTCAGGACTATATCCAGATCACAAAACGAATCGAGAAAATGAACCAACTGATGAACATCTCTCACGAACTGATGAAGATAGTTGATATCAACGACCTGGAGCATGAAATTGTATCCTATTGCATTGACTTCACCAATAGTACCAGGGGATTCTTGATCAAGAAAGATAGTGACGGAAACTACACATACAAAGTCAATCTGGACCAGAGTAAGCAGATTTTACAAACCATTTCGGGGATCAGTAAATCTGCCCTCAGTAAGTGCCAAAGTACCCAAGAATCCGTGATTACTTTCAATGCAGTTGAAGACAATCGCTTTAAAAGCTCTATCAGCGTTCAAGACTATGTCCTACACTCCATTTTTTGCGCTCCGATCATTATTGACAGTTCCATTTATGGTTTTTTGTATCTGGATAACAGCAATGATAACAGCCGAGAAATGTACTTGAATAGCGAGATTATATCTCTACTTCAGGAACAGATCAAAATAGCCATCAAAAATGCCATGCAATATGATGCAGTTATCAAGAAAAGTTCCGAGATGCTTGCGTTGGATACTTTGAAAGACGAGTTTATGGCGATCGTATCACATGAACTGAATACGCCCCTTACAACATTGCAAAGCTATGTTTCTAGACTCAAGAGAAACCTCTTTGCAGATGAGGAAGAGAAAAGTGATATCATACTCAAGATCGAGGCTTATGTAAAAAAATTGATCTTAACTACCAATGATATCACTACCATGAATAACTACAATTTGAAAACAACGCTCATAAAGGCTCCTGTAGATATCGAGGAAATCCTGATGATCATCCACCAAGAGGTCGAGATTTTGTCCAGAAACCGGAAAATGTTCATCAAGATGGAGGTAGAGAAAGATCTGCCAAATCTCAAGGCCAATTGGGAAGCTCTGCACTTGATGATTTACAACATCGTCCTCAACTCGATTCGGTTTACCAATGACTTCGGTACCATCACCATCAGTGCCAGAAGATCTGCTTTCCCACAGGAAAAAATTGACGGCAAGGAAACTCTGGTTATCATCATATCTGATAATGGTATAGGAATGCCGGAGCATCAAATCAAAAACGTTTTTCGCAAGTTTTATGAATTAAACGAGATCTATGCCCATAAATCTGGAACCATCGAGTATCGCTCAAGTGGGTTGGGATTGGGATTATCTACATCAAAGCGTATAGTAGAGCTCCATAACGGTGCTATTTGGATCAAAAGTAAAGAAAATGAAGGATCGACAGTGTTTATCGCGATCCCCATTAAGAACTAAAGTGGAACAACAGGTATGAACAAACTAATCTTTCTAGCATTGATATGCTTCATGGTGCTTCCGATATTGGCAGCATCTACTCAAGAGACATATGACTACCGCTATGTTTTGGAATTGTACAATTTAAAAGAGGACTATTTGGCCAAGAAGGAAATTGGCAGATTTCAAAACATCTATCCGGATTCAGAGTTTAAAAACAAGATCGATTTCATAACGGCGAATATTGATCTTAGAAATGCGGATTATGAGTCATGTAAGCTAATATACAGAGCTCTGTTAAATAGGATTATCCCATTTGAGCTTAAATCAGATATCCTGTTAAACTATGCTATTGCATGCTATTATACGTCACAATATCAAGAATCAGATTACCTGCTCCAAAGACTTCTTACCGAGATAGAAATCCCCTACTATACGATGTCTGCAAACCTCTGGAAAGGCCGCATCTTGTACGATCGAAGCCAGTATTTATCAGCCGAGCAGGCTTTCCGGAAAGCGCTGAATATCGATCCCAACAATTTAGAAGTCCAAGCCCAGTTACTGCGGTGCTTGTATCGTATGAACAAGGAAAAGGACGCCCTGCCATATTATATAAACCTCACTTCAAACAAATCCACCAAAGACACTGCCATTGAACTATATCTCACCTACTTAATAGATAATTTCAGATTATCGGATGTGGATGATTTAATAACCTATACTCCGATCAAACCTGAAACAGCAACAGACCCCATCAAGAAGCTGATTGCCCGTAAATTATTGTTACAAGGAAAGTACCAGAGTGCCATACAATTGACTAACAGTCTGAAAGTTGACGATGCCAACGGTTACTTTATTAAAGCAATCGCATACAACGAAATAGGCAATAGTGCAAAAGCCGACTCGATCTTTAGTTCGATTATTAGTTCGAACAATTCAGATTTGGCAGTGTTGAGTTACCTGGAAAGGCTCAAAATCCTCTTCAATCGTGATCCTAAATCTGCTATTAAACAACTCACTACCTATATCAAAAGTTCAGATGATACGGTTCGTAAAGGAGAGCAGTACATTCTCTTGGGATTCTTTTACCATAAGCAAGGAAACTATTTGAATTCCCTCCTCTCGTTATCTAGTGCCAGAAACTATGATTTGACACTGGAACTTCTAGATAAGATGAACATTATGATGGCGGACAATTTGTTTCTGCTGGAGAAATACGAGCAAGCTCAAACTGCCTACAGCAGATATCTCAAGCTCAATAACAATGGTCTGTTCAAAGATAAAGCATGGTTTTTTAATGGCTTGATATCCTACTTAAACAAGGACTACAATCTGGCAAAGATTAGTTTCGAACGGATTAAAACAGATTATCCAAACTCTGTTTATGTAGATCAAGCGCTGTTTTATGAAGCAGAAATTCACTTTTATATCGCCAATTATCAGACGGCAATCGATATCTACAAGTCCATACTCCCCAGAAACACAAACAAGGATAATATCTATTACCGTCTCAGTCAATCATATTACTATACATCCGATTATAACGCAGCTCAGGAGTACTTGAACAAGATCAAGACCAAAGAATATGCAGTGTATCTCTTACAAGCGAGTATATACTTCAATCAGAAGAAATACACCGAAGCACTGTCATTCTATCAAAAGTCTATAGCTTCGACCAAGGATAGCACGCTGATCAAAGAAGCGCAAAGCTATCAAGCCCTCGTGTATTATCAGTTAAAGCGTTTCAAAGAAGCATCTGATTTATATTTCAAGCTATCCGGTGAAGTCGGAAGCCCGGACACATATTTGTATCTCTCGGCAAAGTCGGCTTTCCAAGCCAAAGATTTTAACCATGCTCTCCAATTGTATCAGAAGTTTCAGGAGACCTACCCCGAATCGAACAACCTGCTTCGGGTTTTGAACGACGTGGCCAATGTGTACTACAATATGGGGAATATAGCACTTGCGAACAACACATGGTTACAGATCATTACTCGCTACGCTGATAGATATCCTCTTTCTGATAACGATGTCACATTCCTAACAGAGATTGTAAATGGCCTGGAATTAGGTCTTAAAATGGACTCCTCCGGCGATATCGTGGTACAGATCAGCAATCTCTCCGATGTATGCAAATCCGATTATTTAAGATTTGAGCTTCGTTTCATGCTCCTTAAGGTATATTCCAATACACAGCAATGGTCCGCTCTCTACAAAAAAGCTCTGGAAATCCGCAATCTCTATCCCCAGAAACAGAGAACTGATATTGAACTTTTGATGACCGAGTCTTTGATCAACCTCAATGAATATAGCAAGGCAGATAGTATATTCAGTTCCCTCTCGACGGTTGACCAAAGTCCTCAAGTATTGAGCCAATGGGCAAAACTGGATTTACTGATGGAAGATTACGATTCGGCATTTGATAAATTCAAAAAATCTTACCAAAGTCAAAAGGATCCGGATACATGGCTTCAACTGCTGACTCTGTCCAGATCCTATTACAATGATGAATTTGAGACCCTATGGTCCAATCCCCCAAGTGTAAAGATCGTCCCTTCGGAAGCAAAGGTACAACGGATGTGGTATTTATTTGACGTGGCAAACTACCCTGCAGCAGACTCCATGGCCAATAACATCCTAACAGTAGACACCAATCCCAAAGCTCACGCCGAAGCCTTCATGGCACTGGGAGAGATAGCTTTTCGTACGTCAGATTACTCTGACGCGATTCGGGGATTTAACAAGCTAATCCTCTTGTTTCCTGATTTTCCGGATCTGGTCAATGACGCCCATTACTTTAGTGTATTATCTATGCTGGAAAGTGGCCAGATTGCTGAAGCCGGTTCCTATTATTACCGGATTCGTGATCTCCTGAACACAGATCAACAGATTGAGATTGAGTCTTACTTCAAGACAAGGATAAACACTAATGAATAAACTAATCATTCTCGTTATCCTGATGCTTATCATGAGTTTCCAGTTACTGGCTGAACCTGTCCTGTTACCAGATCTAGAGATTACCGGAAATTCATCCATCCGCAGTTTCCTATACAAGAAACATGTGCTACCCGATAGCACATTCATCATCAACGATTCTCTTTCGACCTTTATCCCCAATGTCGGATGGATCACTGAAGCAGAACCCAAGGTTCAGGAATTGGTCCGCAACGGAGTAGTATCCGCCTCTGTAAATTCATCAAACCAGATCTATCTGGATGCATCTCTGTATAATACTGGAAGTCTCACCGAGCTGATAAAGTACAACATGCAGTTTGAGTATCCTGAACTTGATCAAGTGTTCTTTGATAATCATCTCTATATTGAACTACCAAATAATTCTGTGATTACAGATCGCTTTAGTACTACCTACCATGTTTCAAAACTTGATGCCCACCGTTTGCAATACTACGCTCTGGATTTCTACTTAAGAACCTCAGAATTCCCCTTCAAGTCCTTTAGTTACGCAAATCTGCAGACTACCTTGGGTTTGTCTTATTTTTCACAGAATAACATCATTGACCAGAAAAACAGCTTTGCCCCCAGGTTCAAACACAAGGGTAGGATTACAAATGATGCTTTTGAAATAGATAATACTCTATTATTTACAGACATGAATCCGGGATTGTATGCAGATATTTATGCCTTTGAATTGTTCAAGTACCCCATCCTGGATATTACGCATTGGGGAATGATGATGGACAGTCAGAGGATACTACCGACAATTCGGTTTAACTACGAATACATCCCAGATTACAACAAGTCTCTGCAAATCTCAAATACACCAACTCTTGTGATCAACGATAAAGAGGATCTTGCCCGAAAATACCGATGGTATGCTTTTGTCTCCAATCCACGTTATATCAAGAAACCTCTGAATCTGGAAATCGAATACTCTGTCCTAACTGCAAAACCACTACTGGGATTGTGGGATAGATTTGTTGTATTTGCATATTCCAGTATGGCATACGATATAGCTTTGCCTCTTACATCATACAACAACACTGTACCTTTGATCGGGTTCAACGACCAATTTTCAAACAGCGTTGGTCTCAATGCGGGTTACATTCAGTTAGGGGGGATGAAGATCTCTCAGGAGATTCGTACTAATCTATCATATGTAACAAATAGAGATATGATCCGCGCTCCGTATACACCTTTGTTTCAGTTTGATACCGAGCTCACGGGGAAATATCATAGCATTTCTTACAAAGCTAATCTTACTCAAGAGTATGATATTCTGGACCACAACCAAAAGCACATTAACGAGGTAGTGGATATCTCCTTCGCGGCGCAATACAATATTGCTAAAAGCACTACGATACAAGCGTCACTACGAAACCTCTTGAATACCAAGAACTATGTTTTCAAGGGATTACCTGCAGAGGGAATCAGACTGGAATTTGGAATTAATCATATCTTTTAGGCTATCAAACCGTTTGTACTAAGGCTCATCACTTTCAACAATGTCCCTTAGTAACTCCTTACTTAGTTGTGGCTATGATGTGGCTATGCCTCCCTATGAATCATAGGGAGGCATAGCCACATCATAGCCACAACTTAATAAGAGCCATAGAGGAACTCTGTTAATACTGGATATGTTGATGAGGTCTAATTGTTGAATCAATTGCTATTGTAGAATGCGGCAAGCCTCTCAATCATCCGAGGCATCATGTAGTCTTTGACTGTGACATTTGCCTTTGATACCATTGGTGCCACATCTGCCGGATTGTCCATGAGATAGGCTATTTTATGGCAGAGGTCTTCCAAACTGCGGGGACCCACTAGCAATCCATTTATTTCATGTACTATCACTCCATCAATACCTTGACCTTTGACGCCGATAACCGGAATCCCCGCATCCATCGCCTCCAGATAAACAATTCCAAAGGTTTCAGCGTAGCTGGGAAGTACAAATGCATCAAAATATTGATAGATGTTGCGGACTATGGGATTCGGTAAAGCTGCTTGCAGGATAACTCTCCCTGAGAGTTGTAGAGCTACAACCAAAGCTTGGAGCTTAGCTCGTTGGGGACCATTCCCTACTATGATTAGTGATATGTCATGCCCTTGACCATACAGTCTTCCTATTGCTTGGATGAGCAGATCATAGCCTTTTGTCTCCACCAGATTCCCTACTGCGATGATCTTGAAAGAGCTGGTGGGAAGCACATTCTGAAACTGCATTACTTCGCTTTCCGGGACTATGCTCCGTGTCAAAATGGCATTGCCGATCACAGTTACAGAGCTCGCATAGGAGTTCAAGATGTCTTTGAGGAAACCGTTCACGGTAAAGATATGCGTCCAATTACGATATGCCTTGCTCATCGTCATTATATACAACGGTCGAAGGACTAACTTTTGCTGGCTTGCTAGTGTCTTGATGTTATGAACCGTCAGGTACTTTGGTATCAAGAGCTTGTCCAAATACCATTTCATAGTCCATAACTCCGGTAAATGCCGGCAATCATGAACGTGAATAATGTCTGGATTCCACTCCCTGATTGCTTTCTTAATCTGAGGCAGCACATAGAAATAGTAATATATGGAAGTCAGCGGGAAGCAGATATTGGACTGAGGATAATCTATATGCAGCACCTCCAAACCATCTTGCCGAATAGTCATAATCTTCTTTGCTGCAGGGAAATGAGTAGCGATCACCCGGACTTCATAGAGCTTGGCTATTTCTGCAACCTGATGCTGTACAAATATCCCGTCTATGGTGTTTCGTTCATGGGGAAACATGTCACTGATAAAGAGTATCTTTTTCATCTTCTCACTCCTGCGAACAGTAGATTTGTAAACTCATTGTTTTGTCAATATTCAAGTTCGCTTTGATGAGATTCAGCCCATTTTCTTCAGCAACCTTCCCTTCAGTCAGCCTCAGCGGTTCAGCATGATACATGCCATGCTATAATATTTCTGGACAAAATCAATCTTTCCGAAAAACTGAACTCACATAGATTTTGTGATGATATATGCTTATTTCTATGTAAATTAGCTAAACACAGGAGTTCACGATGAAGAAAATTAGACTGGGACTTATTGGATGTGGCAGAATTTCCAAAAACCATTTTGAGGCTGTTGCACAGATTCCTGAAGCCTCGTTTGTAGCATGTGCCGATATTGACGAAGATAAAGCCAAACAAGCATCTGAATTGTATGGAGTTCCCACCTATTATACAGACTACCATGAAATGTTGGAAAAAGAGAAGCTCGATGCCGTCACGATCTGCACACCCAGCGGCATGCATCCGCAAAATGGCATTGACGTCGCAAATCACAAGATTCACGTGATTACCGAAAAACCAATGTCTATCAATATCGAAACTGCGGACAAGCTCATCAACGCCTGCGACAAGAATGGAGTTCATCTCTTTGTAGTGAAACAAAACCGACTGAATAGCACTATGCAGCTGCTCAAACGCGCAGTTGATCAGAATAGATTTGGCAGAATTTACTTGGCCCAAGCAAATGTCTTCTGGCAGAGACCTCAGGCTTATTATGATGCTGCCAAATGGCGTGGAACCTG
>PHBQ01000064.1 GCA_002841975.1 Candidatus Cloacimonetes bacterium HGW-Cloacimonetes-1 | reverse complement strand
TCAATATCTTTCTTAAAACAGTGCTAATTCTAAAGTACCACTGGACGATAATTACGGGTGGAAATTTGGAGCAGTAAGCTCCGATGTGCCACAGCGACCCCAGGTCGCTAAAGACATAGTACTGCATTCTATCTGCCGAAGCGGAATTCGGCAGCCCTGCAATAACCTGCACTTTTCAAAACTTTGTTGAATGCCTAGTATATAAAGAGCCGTCAATGGTAGAGAGGACTTTGTCAATAGCCTGCACATCTCCGAGGTTTAAAGATATGCAAATTATATGGTCTCCGTTTATATGATTTCCGCTGCACTTCACAGTTTTAACCCCAAAAAGACCACTTATCTTCGGAGATTGGATACCGCATATGAAACATGAGTTTTGATTAAAGTTATCGGAGTTTTACATAGGTCTTTTGGGAGTCAAAACCGTGGGGAGCTTGCGTTTTGACAAGATGACATATTCACAAACCCTCGTACTTGTATAACTGATCACTTTCCCAATTTATCGGATTTGAGCTAATGTAAGCCTTCGTGTTGTTGTAATCTTCTTCATTGCGAATGATGTGTTCATAGTAGTTACGTTGCCACAACCGATGCCTGAATTCCTGATATTTGTGCTGTTTAACGCCACGAATGTAATCGTTGGTTGTCATGGTTTTGAACCATTGAATAATCTGATGTAGGGGCGAACCTGTGTGTTCGCCCTTTATAATGTTTCCGTTGTTTGTCTCGGGGCAGACACATAGGGTAATAGCCGAGCAGACACGTAGGTCTGCCCCTACGATATATAATTCACCTAATTGAGTAAACATTACACGTCAAGGATAAATTGATCTGTTGGAAAGTATTGACATTTTATCCCGTGTCCATTTTCATAGAATGCAGATATAAACGACAGATAGATATAGAGATTAGCGCGATGTACCCTACCTCGCGAAATCATGAGGTGGGAGAGGGCTGTCCGTGCTGATGGAAGATTTGTCCGTCTACATATTATAAAAGAAGTAGAGGATATTATGAAGAAATTCATGTTACTATGCCTGATCTTGTCGATGCTGAGCATCATCTTTGCCGCAGAGGCAGCAAACCCAATTTCCGCCTATCTGGAAAACCCCAATACCGAATCCTATAGCAAAGCCGTGAGCTATATCGCTGAAAATAACGCCAAAGAAACCGAGGGTATGGGGATGCAACTCACCCAAGCTTATCTTGCGAATGTAGAACTGAACCGGATTCTGGACTTGGCAAAAACTGCCAAACTCTCCGCTGGGGAAAGCTTTACTCTGGCAAATCTCTATCTCAGTATGGAAAAATATCCGGAAGCCATTGCGATCTACGATCGGATCAATACCGATACCCCTGCCTGGTCTTGCCCTTGGCGTCACAAAGGTGAAGCCTTGTACCAAATGAAGGATTATAAAGCCTCCGTGAAAGCACTGGAACAGGCCATCGAGACCAATAAAGAGCATTATGACGCCTATATCTGGATGGCGAAATCTTTGTATGAACTGAAAAAGTACAAAGCCGCCAGAGCCAATATGGAAATAGCTTTCAAGCTGGACTCTTCCAAAGAACACGGTTCCTCGGATGCAGAGATGGTAGATAAAGACATCCAAGACCTCTACGAAAAGATTAAGGCAAAAACCAAATAAAATGAAATCCCGCACCTTGTTTCAGTGGTTCTCACGGCATCATAAAAGCCTGCCGGTGCTGATGCTCATGACCTTGGTCTTGAGTGTCCTGATGTTCTTTCTGGGCAAGATGAGCTTTGTGCGGGAGATTGAGTCCAAGACTATCGATTTCCGCTTTCGCATCGCTCCCAAGCCGGAACGGGCGGATAGCTCCATCGTGCTGGTCGCCATTGATGACAGTTCACTGAAATATGCCACCGGTTTTGGCCAGGGATGGCCTTGGCCCAGAGACTATTATGCCGTGGTGACGGATTATCTGAAGCAACAGGGTGCCAAAGCTGTGCTCTTTGATATGCTTTTTGACGAGCCGGATTTTGACCGTGCAGATTTATCCTCAGAAGAGTCCGATGGACGCTTTGCAGAGGCTTTGAGCAATCCCGGGATCGCCGTGATCAGCCAGATCTTGTCACACGATCCCACGGCTCTGGATAGCACGATGCTACGGCATAGCCTGGCAATGGCTGAGAGCCCGCACCCCGTCAGTTCATGGGCGGGTTCACAATACCCGATCCCTCTCTTTGCCGGCAGTGCAGCGGGAGTGGGAGCTGTGAATCTGGTTGATGATAAAGACTCCATAGTTCGCAAGATTCCGCTTTATTACGATCTGCAAGGCCGGATCTACCCCAGCCTGGCATTATGTGCTTATTTATTGACCTTGGACCCGTCAATCGAGCCTTCCGAACTCCTCACGTCCATCCCCCAGATCGGCAAAGCAGAACTATATCTAAATTGGTATGGCAAAGGTGGCAGTGCAGGAGTGTTTCGCTATTTACCCTATAGCAGCGTGCTGCAATCTGCCGTTGCCACAGTCTATGGAAACAGTCCCACTCTGGCAGATGGCTATTTCAAAGACAAATATGTGATCATCGGTGCCAGCGCTGCCGGCTTGATGGACCTGAAGTCCAGTCCGTACTCTTGGGGAATCCCGGGGATGGAAGTATGGGCTACGATGCTGAGCAATCTGATCAATCGGGACTATCTGCGTTTTCTGCCGGATGGCTATAACTATTTGATTTTGTATCTGGTGATCTTGCTGGTATTGGTCTCCGTGAGCCGGATGAAAAGCGGCTATTCGATCTTGAGCGTCCTGGTGCTCCTGATCCTGCTCAATGTTCTGGCTTTTGGACTTTTCAGCTATTCCAGAATCGTGATGAGCCTCAGCAGTCCGGTCTTGGGACTGATCGTGTCTTGGCTCTTTGTGCTCACCCTCAGTTATATCATGGAGGGCAAACACAAGCGGGAATTGCGCATGGTCTTCAATCGCTATTTGCATCCGGATCTGGTAAACCGCATTGTGGAGAATCCGGATTTGGTGCACATGGGTGGGGAAGAACTGGACTGCAGCGTGATGTTTTCCGATATCTACAATTTCACAGGCTTTTCCGAAAATCAATCACCCCAACAGTTGGTGAGCTATCTCAACGAGTATTTCAGCACTTTTACAAATTCGATTTTAGATCATAACGGCCTGCTGGACAAATACACCGGAGATGGTTTGATGGCAGTCTTTGGCGCACCGATTGCCAGAGCGGATCATGCTCGGCTGGCGTGTTTGGCAGCCTTGGCACATCGGGATTACAGCTTGGCTTTCCGGGATCTGCCCTCGCTCACACCGTCGCAAGCCTTTCATCTCAATACCCGCTTGGGGATCAATTCCGGGATGCTGGTGGCGGGTAATATCGGCTCCGAACGTCGCATGGAATATACCTCGATCGGCGATACTGTAAACCTCTCGGCACGTCTGGAAGGGGTCAATAAAGTATTTAAGACTCATATCATCATCAGTGAATCGACCTATCTGCAAGTAGCGGAGGAAATGATTTGTCGGGAACTGGACTATTTGCGCGTCAAAGGCAAAAAGGAACCTACCCGCATCTATGAACTGCTGGCAGACCGGAGTAAGGTAAACAGCGGAGAATATGACTGGATCCGGGAATATGCCACAGCCCTGCAACTCTATCGGGAAGGCAAGTGGACGGAAGCCAAAGCTATCTTTGAAACTATTTATCAATCCCCCCGCAATGATGAAGCATCCCATACCATGGCAATTCGTTGTGAATATCTGCTTCAGAACCCACCGGAAATGTGGGATGGCATCATGAGTCTGGTAGAAAAGTAGGGACGAAAACCCCGTCAATCAGCCATCCGTAACGCTATAGTTAAGCTCATGAGCGCTAAATAGTTCGAAGGGATTATGTGTAAAAATAAAGCTTGACGGATATTTCTGGATAATATTCTATCCAACCATTCAAAATTACCATACTATGGAGGCCACGATGAAACACAAGTACGCTGCAATGGCGGTTTGTTTTCTATTTGTATTGGGTTTTGCCCTCACGTCGTGTTTCGAAAGTTCGACAGAACCGGATCCGAACGATATGGGTGGGGCCAATACTCTAGCAAGACAAGCTATGGTACAGCTCAATCAAGTTGTAATCGACATGTCTGAAACATCCACCGAGATCAACACTGCGGATGATCTGATGGCACAGGCTACGTTTAACCAAATCGAAGCAAAATTTAACCAAGCTCTCGCTCTGGATACGGACAACCCTATGGCAAATCTGGGCATAGCGATGCTGGAGATTGTGCGGATCAATTACGACGACGAATTGTGGTCGATGATTGACGATGCGGACAGTATGGGCACAGGCTCCAAGCGCATCATTAACAATCAATACCAATTTTTGGCTCAAGCACCGCTCCGAGTCATGAATCACTATCGCTTTGGCAAGGATAATTCCTTTTCCATCATGCGGGTGCAAAACTATATCAAAGCAAGCGTGTTACCCAGGCTGGATAATTCTATCAGCCGCCTGAACCATGCAGTCGCTATGGCAGATTCCAATAGCATCATGATCGATACCGGCGAAGAGTATATGGAAGTCGATTGCGGCGAGATATATGCGTTTCGGGCATCGGTTCGCGTCCTCTCTGCGGCATTTAATCTGATGGTTGCCTACGACTTTGATATGATTGATAGCAACAATAGCTACAACTGGATGTTGGATATGATAAATATCTCCATAACCCCCGTAAATACTCAAGATCCCTACAACTATAGCGTCAATAACGGTGTTCTGACCCTGGATTATTGGAATCCCTGGGATTATGAATATGAAGCTGAGGAAGCATACCGCAGTCAGGTCATTGCCAAAACAGTAAAATACAACTTGGATCACAACCCGAACTTCGGCAAATTGACGGATCCGGGACGCTTGACCGCTGCTCGTAATGCGATTTTAGGTGCCACTGCGGACGTGCGTTTGGGCGTGGATTATATCATGAATGAAACCGACTCCCAAGCCAATGATGTGATCAAGATTGAAAACATCATCTCCATGAACAATAATATACCTCCGACTGATTCCGATGCTCCGAATTTTACCGCCACCTGGCAAAGCATCGAAGATATCACCAATTGGTTGGATACCGTAATCAGCAGTTCTTATGCCATGGACGAAAATGGAGTACAGTTTACCGTGAATTTGGGAGCTTTCTTTGGCGGTGCAGTCACCGATATCGAAGAGGTACTGCCCTATTTCCATTGGAACGATCCGGCTCAATCCTGGGTCCAGTCCCATGTGCAGTGGCAAAACGAATACTATACCTCTACTTATGGATTTTTCTATAATGGAAACTATGTGTATATCGACAATATCACAAAAGTTATATCACGTAGAAATGGCTTAGAGATGAATATGGGTTACAATACGGACTCCGTCGGCAATATGATCGGCGACAGTGAAATGCCGTTTTTACCGGACTACACGTTCAAGGGTATTTTGCCCGGCATGACGCGTGCTAAGTATCTCCAGCTCTTTGGTTAAATACCGCCTCATCTTGCTAATAATCGGGGTATATTTGATATACCCCTTTTTATTGCAGGGGACTGAAGCCGCTGACGTTTATTCGGATCTGGAATTGACGGATTACTATCACTTTGATGCCACCAACGAGCCGCATGGCTATCTGATTGGCTATGCCGCAACAATGGGCTATCGAAGAGAAATTGGTAAACACAAGCTGGAGATTCAATATCACAAAGAGGAACTCCTGGGGCAAATCTCTCACCTTTCCGCTCCTGACGATAGGATATCGCTGACCATCCCGGAAGAATATCTCCGGATCAAGTATCGGGTGCCAACTCCCCGGTTTGACTATTGTCCCGGCATTGCCTTGGGGCAGGACTTGGGATTGAGTATAGGTTTAGATTCCAATAGCCGTAGATTCCCTTACTACGGTGAGCTTATCGCCCAAATGCAAAGGGCGACGGTCTCCTATCAGATCGATACCGAAAGCGGAGATATCCCTTTTTACTGGATCAAAGGAAGTTTGAAAGCGGGGTTGAAGACAGATCATTATGATACCTGGCTCTCTTACCAGGGAACTTTCCCATATCGCAGTGATTCTCTTTTTGCCAATGCCGTAAATGTGCATAGTATCCGCTACAATCTGGTGGCGGACTGGGAACCGGTGACGGCTTCGGCTGCGATCGAGTATGGCAGAGTCGTGGCAGATCTGGAGTATCGGGGCGAGCAATATGGCAAGATCGACAACTTGCAATACATGACTCTGAATAGCTCGATCTTCAAAGCTCAGGCTCGTTGGAGCTATGGTCTGGAGTTGGATGGGTTTATGAGTGGCAGCGGCAGCGACAGCTATTTTGATATCTGGCCTTTTACCTTTTGGGATACGTTTCTGGCTCATCGTACCAGACTCAAGAGCATGACGGTGGACGCCATCTCTCCGGGTTTGAGTGTGAACTACAGCACCAAAGCAGATTCGGTAGATGGTTGGAGATTCCAGCTCGGATTTGGGTATCATCATCTCTTTCATAATGAAGATATTCTCCTCAAGAATCGGCGAGTCGTGCTGTATCCCTTTGTCTATACTTACGATTCGGATCACTACAACTGGCAGGACGACATTGACGCATATGTCTCGCTACCCGTGGTATTGGGATATAGATTCAAGCGTGGGAACGTCGGGATTGCGCTGCAACAATTGGCTCCTGTGCACTGGAATGATCTTTCCCATGGCAGTGGCCATCAAGTTGATCCATCACCAGATCCTTCCTCTACCAAAAGCAGATGGGGCGGGCTGTACTGCAAAGTAGATTTTATCTTCATCCTTTGAGACGGCAGGTAATTATTAAGATATAGCTTGACAGTTATTTTCGATTATTGTACAAAGACACTTGATGAATAATATTCCGGGAGGCGGACTATGAAAAGAAACTTGGCCCTATATATTTTGATATTTGTTTCATTTATGCTTTTCTCATGCCAAGGTGTTGATCCCTTTCCCACCTACAGATTTACACCCCGGGAGGCCAGGCTGCTGGAGAGCAAACCCCGGTCTTGCGTGTTTGAAGACTTGAAGGGCGACAGCAAAGACATGTTTCTCTTTGCATTCACGGGCGCCAGTCCTCAGAACCACTTGATCGTATTTGATCTCAATTTCAAAGCTATCTCTCAAGTCAATCACCATTATCCCATTCGCGGTATCAAAGTCATCACGAACCCGCTTACCGATCAAAATCTCCTGTTTTATACATTTAACGACCAGCGCCGCGTCTATCTCCAAGCTCTCAAATACGAATGGACTAAGCCCTTAAAGCGCGAGGACTGGATGTTTGAACCGATTGAGCGGACGGATAGGCTGATCGACAACCCCGATTACGAATGGTTTGCCAATATCATTCCGGAATTCATCGAAGACATCGATGGTGATGGCAAGCAAGAACTGGTATGCCGCGCCTGGGATGGTTTTACCACCAATCCCCGGGGTTTGGTGGTCTATGATCTGGCATCTCGTAAGATCAAATGGCAGTATTTGACTACCACCCATATCGCAACATTGCTCTTTGACGATTTTGACAGGGATGGCAAAAAGGAATTTATCCTCGGCAATATCGCTTTTAAAAATTCACGCGAGAGCCTGAACGGGATCGACGACGAGAACGGATGGCTGGTAGTCCTGGACAGGTTTGGGAAGGAACAATATCGCAACAAACAGTTCAGCGGCTATGGGGGAGTATATCTCAAAGCCTATGATGCGGATGGGGATGGCTCTCCGGAGATTTACAAATTGATCTCGACCTGGGGCTCGGCTGAAACCGCAAACTATATCGAACAAATGAGGTGGGACGGTTCACACTTTATCCGGATTTGCAGCTACAATTCGGAATCTCCGTTTAACATGAATCAATATTTCTTTTTGCAAGAGATGGATAACAGGGGCACAGTGTGGAACCTGATCATGGACAAGGCAAAGGGCTTGGTAGTACTGGATAAAAACCTGATGCCGGTCTCGCATCAAGTCAAAAGCCGGATCATCACCATGTGGGACTCCGAAGACATCAACCTGAATGGATACCATGAGATCCTGCTTCAGACGGAGGACGATCACTTTATCCTGCTGGATCATCGGGGTCACGTCATGGCATCCCTCGCCAATCCCATGAAAGGGGAAGACAACGTCCAGGCCTTCATCGTTAACGTTGGCTTTGGCATGCCCCGTCAGATTGCAATTATCGGCAGCAAGCAGTTGCAATTCTATTCCATCGATCGCTACCCTTTACCGGTCTTAATCTACAATCTCCTCCAGCAATACTGGTTAGTTTTAATCTCATTGTTAGCCCTGGTCATCGCTCTGGCTTTTTGGCAGATGCTGCGCACCAGGCAATTACTCTTTACCCTGTCAGATCATAGCACGCAGGGGATTATTGTGGTATCCGGGACCAATCGCATCTGTTTTATCAACCGCTATCTGTGCGAACTCTTACCCGGAAGCACGGACGTGCGTCGGTACCGGAGTTTGAGCCACAGCTTCCCGGAACTCAAGGTGATTATGGAGATGGCACTCAAGGGCGTTTCTTACACATCTCAGCAAGAGCTTCACTTTCAAAACAATAAGTTCCGCATGGTCAAGGTCATACGCATTGGCTGGATGTGGAGAAAGCACATCATCATGCTCTATCCGGAGCAAATTGATCACCCCGATATGCAGGAGAAATTGGTATGGGCAGATACCGCCAGGAGACTCTCGCACCACGTACGCCGGCATATCACCAACGTCCTACTGGCGATCGAGCCCATCGAAAGTATGTGTGCAAACAATACCAGCAGCCGGGAAAACATGCACATCATCCGCGACGAAATAAACCAGATCAAGGTCTTTACCCATGCCTTCCAAAGATTTACCGAACTCAAGGATTACGACCTCCAGCCTCAGGATATCGTCCCATCGATCGAGCATTGCATTGCGCGGATCAACTTCCCTGCCAGTGTGACTCTGATCAAAGACTGGAGTCTGGCTTCAGTTTCTGCCTTTATCGAGCCCATCCGCTTTGAGGAAGCCCTCACCAACCTTTTGGGTAATGCCATCGAAGCTCTTCCGGAAGGCGGCACTATTCAATTGTCGGTCAAAGAATTCCCGAATCACAGTGGCACCGATGGAGACTTGAGCGTCCTCATCGAGGTTGAAGACAGTGGAAAAGGCATCCCTCCAAAGTACTTGGACGAAATCTGGCAGCCCTTCTTTACGACCAAGCAATCCGGAACCGGGATCGGGCTCCCCGAAACCAAAAAGATCATCGAGTCTATGCACGGCACAATCACTATCCAGAGTGAAGATAAAATCGGAACAATCGTATCAGTCTGGTTAAGGGGTAAATAATGAATCTCACACGCATCCTGATCGCCGATGACGATGTATATTTTTGCAAGCTGGTCAGCGACCTTCTCACGAAGGAAGGCTATGATACGATCGTGGCATATACTCCGGACGAGTGTCGCACTATTCTCCAGACTTCCAAGGTCCATATCCTGATGCTGGATATGTGTTATCCCGTGCTCTCCGAAGGATTTGAACTCTTGGAAGAAGTGCATGAGAAATACCCGGGAATAGTGGTGTTGATGATCTCCGGCGAGGGCAATATCTCGGATGCAGTCAAGGCCGTCAAAAATGGAGCTTCGGACTTTATCGAAAAGCCGATCTCTTCCGAGCATCTCTTGCTCAAGATTCGCGGGTTTCGCACCAGATTTGAGCTGGAGCGCAAGATCGTGGATCTGTCCAGGACCGCCATCGGTATGATCGGAGATTCCCCCCAGCTGCAGAAAGTGTATAGTGACATCATTCGTGCCGCCCAGTTCGATTGCCCGGTGCTGATCACGGGAGAGACGGGAGTAGGAAAGGAACTGGCAGCCCATGCCATCCATCGGCTCAGCAAATTGAGGGACAAAAACATCGTCAACATCAACTGCTCCGCCATTCCCAAAGATCTCTTTGAAGCTGAACTCTTTGGCTATGAGCAAGGTGCCTTCACAGGTGCCCAAACTGCGCATAAAGGCTATTTTGAATTTGCCAACAACAGCACCGTGTTTTTGGACGAGATCAGCGAACTGCCCGTGGAGGCTCAGGTGAAGCTCCTGCGGGTGATTGCCGAGGGTGAGATCCAAAAGATCGGAGGTAGAGTCCAGAAGGTCTATATTCGGCTCATCAGCGCTACCAATACAGGCTTGGATGCCATGATCACGGCGGGTAAGTTTCGGGAAGATTTGTACTATCGGCTCAGTACGATCATCATCGATATCCCTCCATTGCGCCAGCGTCGGGACGATATCATCCCCCTGGCTACGCACTTTATCATAGACTTTTGTAACCGCAACAAGCTGCAGCCCAAATCCCTCACACCGCAAGCCCTGGCTTGGCTCCTGGAACAAGAATGGAAGGGGAATGTGCGGGAACTGCGTAACGTGATCGAGCGCGCCCTGGTCTTTTCACACAACGATCACCTGACGGTTGCCGATTTTATGCACGACCCATCTTACACCCAGGATACGGATCTGTCGCTGCGCAACGCCCTCCAAAACTTTGAAAAGACTTATATCGAAAACCACCTCATCGCCAATGAGATGAGCGTCTCCCGCACCGCAGAGGTCCTCAATATCGATAAATCTAACCTCAGCAAAAAGCTCAAGGCTCTGGGTATCCGCCATGGGGATGACCGGGACTAACAGATGTAGATTCGACCATAAAGATAGAATCCGAAGAGAAAAAATAGGCTAAAAAGGAGTAAATTCTATGAAGAAATTACTATTTCTATTGATCGTGCTCGCCTTCTGTACGAGCGCATTACTGTCACAAGACATCAGTGATTATACCTTCACTACTACCACAAACGGCAGCCTGGCAGACATGAGAACCGGTACGACAGATATCTTCGCTACGGGTACCTACCGTGACGATACTGCCTCCGCATTACAAACTATCGGCTTTGATTTCAAATTGGGTGCAACTACCTATTCCCAATTCTCGATCAATTCCAATGGTCAGATGGAGCTTGGTGCCACCCTTATTTCGGGTGGAGCAGCTTCACCTGCTTCCGGCCGGCCACGTCTTGCTGCCCTCTCGGGTGATAACTCGCTGCAAGCAGCCGGTAAGGTTCATTTCAAAGTAACCGGCACAGCCCCCAATCGGGTTTGTGTCATCGAATTTAATCAGATTCGTGTGAACTATTCATTCACGGATGTAACCGGTCCATTTTGTACTTTCCAAGTATGGCTCTATGAAACATCCAATACCGTGAAGTATGTCTATGGTACTATGTACAATGCTTCTGCATCAGCTCAATGGCGCGGTGTTTATATTTCCACTACTAACGTTGCCGGCAATGTTGGCAATGTGACCACTCTTACCGCAACTCCCACGTGGACTACAAACGCTACAACAGTAACTAATACATCTTTCCCTGGCGGTAGCTATTTGGCAACCCTCAATGGTGACGTCGATGGTGCTCGTCGTGTATTCACCTTTGCACCTCCAGTAGCCGGCACTGTGCCAAATCCTGCCCTCATCGTATCACCTGCCGATGCTACAACAGACATTCTCACCACTGCTACCCTAAACTGGTCTTCCGGTGGCGGTATGCCGGACGGATACAAACTGTATTTCGGTACAGACAATCCTCCTACCAATATAGTCAATGGTACCGATCTGGGTAACGTAACTACTTACGACCCGGCCGATTTTACTTATTCAACTGATTATTATTGGCAAGTAGTGGCATACAATGCTTTCGGTGATGCAGAAGGTAGCCCTGTCTGGTCATTTACTGCAATGCCAGATCCTTCTATTACCACTTTCCCTTACACGGAGAACTTCGATGGTGTTACAGCTCCTGCTTTACCTCTCAATTGGAGCGTTACCGAAGGCTCCACTGGAGCATCTCAGCACTGGAAAACTGTAACCACGGATTCTCATGGTGCTGCAGCTCCTAATAGTGGTACAAATTTTGCCTATCTGTATTGTTATCTGGCGAGTACTAGCTACAACCCTTACAGCATGATTACTCCCCCCATAGTCCTTGACGATGCAGCAAAGCGTTTGAGCTATTATTATTGGGTAGGAAATGCCACGGTTGCAGAACCTTTATTTGTAGATATCTCTACGGATCTGACTAACTGGACAACTCTGTACACCCACTCCAATGCTTCAAATACTTTGGATTGGTATCAGAATACCATCAGTCTCGCAGCTTATGCCTCTTCTACAGTGTATCTACGCTTTAGAGGAGTTAGTAACTACGGAAGCAATCTATGCGATTTAGGAATTGATGATGTAGTAATAGAGAATGTTCCTGACGTCCCAATCCTGACAATTGTTCCCACGACTTGGGATTTTGAAACACTGATCATCAATAACGCTTCCACAAAGCAGTTCACCTTCACTAACACCGGTGCCGGAACTATTGAAGTTTCCGACATTAGTATCACTGGTGATTATTACACACTTACCGAAAACGGTGCTCCTGCTTCTCTTACTTCCGGCCAATCTGCCACTTTCACCGTGCAGTATGCCCCGACAGTAGCGGGAACTCATGAAGGTACAGTCACCATCACCAGTGACATCGACCCTGTTGAGGTTGCCCTCACGGGTGCCTGCGTGGATCCTACTATTACTGTTTACCCCCATCTGGAGAATTTTGACGATCCCGCTCTGGTTCTTCCAGCACTTCCTTTAGGTTGGGCGACTAAAGTAACCGATATCTCTACATATGGTTATGTAAAGACTATTACTTCCGGTTATTCCACTCCCAATAGAGTAGCCCTTTATAACTCAAGTGATGCAGCATCAGATCTGATCCTGATTTCTCCCCCGATCGATCCTGCCATAAATACCCTGAGAGCCAAATTCTGGGCTTATGGTGGAACCAATTTTACTCTTCAAGTCGGAACAGTTGATGTATCAGGTCAATCCGCTGTTTTCACTGCTGTCCAAACGGTTACCGTTCCCTCAGGCTGGGCACAGTATAGCGTGTCTCTTGCAGCTTATACAGGGACAGATCAGTACATTGCCTTCAGGCATGGACAAGGTGGTACATATCGAACAATGTATATTGACGATATTACCTTTGAACATCCTCAAGCAATAGTCCCTGAAATTGCTACTCTGGTAGCTCCCGCAGATGGCATGTTCAGTATGCTTAATCCTCTGCTTAGTTGGGCTGGCCCCGCTACCGGAGAACCTGCCACAGGTTACAAAGTATATCTCAATGACAATGGTACCTTCGGTCCTGCAGATTTGGTATATACTGGAACAAACACTACTTATCAGGTCACTGGTAACGGCTATGGTCGCACTTACTACTGGTCTGCCGTTCCCTTCAATGCTACCGGCGATGCCGTTGATAGCCCTGTTTGGAGCTATATGACTCCTACTGCTAACCAGTTAGCAGAAAGCTTCGAAGCTACTACCTTCCCTCCAGCCGGTTGGGCAAATGGAACCACAGGAAGCTGGTTAAGAAGCACATCTTACAAACAGCATGGCACAGCCAGTGCCTATAAATCTGGCTCTACCACTACTCAATATGTGTTATCAACTCCCAGAGTTACTATCACAGCCAGCAGCACCTTAAACTTCTGGGCAGCCGGAAGCAGTACAACTACTGCCAATCTTGAGGTAGTTTACTCTGCTGACCGCGTCACCTGGACTCAAATAGGTGCAACCATCACTTATGCCGCCACCTATACATTCTCCAATCAGGTGATCGACTTAAGTTCACTGGCCGGTAACAACTATTATCTTGGTTTCCGCACCGGTACAGCCGGAAGCGGTTCCAATTATATTGATGCAGTATTCGGCCCGGAAATCACTCCGGAAGCCCCAGCACCAGTCACCCAAACCGCTCCTGCCGATCTGGCAATCGACCAGTCCATTCTTCCAACTCTTACCTGGACTGCAGCCAGCACCGGCGGTATCCCCACAGGTTACAAAGTATATTGTGGACCCAACAACCCACCTACTACTTTGATTGCTAATGTGACAGCTTCACCCTATACCTTTACAGCAAACTTGAGCTACAATACTTCCTACAACTGGATGATCGTTCCAAACAATGGAAGCGGTGATGCAGTAGGAAACACAGTTCGTAGCTTCACCACAATGGCAGATCCTACTATCTATGTCTTCCCCTATGCCATGGACTTCGATAACATGGGCACCACCTTCCCTCCTACCAACTGGAGCCGTCTTGATGGCCTCTATGGTGGAACCTATGCATCTGGTTCTCAGTGGCTAATGGACGATTGGTTAAACGTCACCACACCTACCAACAAAGCAGCCAAGATCAATATCTATGGCGCGTCTCGTTACGGTTGGTTAATCACTCCTCCGCTCAGCATTCCCGCTACCAACTACCAGCTCGAATTTGATGCTGCATTATTGGTCTGGAATGGAACAACTGCTCCTGCAGCAGGTGGACAAGCAGACGACAAATTTATCGTCGTGATGAGTGATAGCCCTACTATGACCAATCCTACCATTATCAGAGAATGGAACAATACAGGTTCTCCGTTTGTCTTTGATGCTATTTCTGCAGCCGGAACCAATGTGATTATCCCGCTTACCGACATCAGCGGTGTCAAATACATCGCCTTCTACGGTGAATCCACTGTTTCCAATGGTGACAACGATTTCATGATCGACAACGTTCGTATTCGTGAAATACCTGTCGGTACCCCGGATCACGTGACTCTGGTCTCTCCTGCTGACGCAGCTACAGGGATCAATCCTGCAGCCGTCACTCTGGACTGGGATCCTGCCCTCACCGGTGGACCGGTTGCCTTCTATTCGGTATATGTTTCAACCAGCATTGAAACTATCTTCGAAGGCATGTACTACGAAACCCCTGCCACTTCCCTCAACCTCTCGGCACAGGAAGGAGTAAACCTCGGCTGGGACAATACATACTATTGGGCAGTACTGCCGGTGAATTCCTCATTTGAAACACCGGACATCGAAGCTCCCGAATTCCGTATCTGGAGCTTTACCACCGATACAGATCCTACCATCGTGACCTTCCCTTATTCCGAAAACTTCGATGGTGTATCTACTCCCAACCTTCCGGATTACTGGAGCAAGGTCGTTTCTTCGACCTCTACTGCCAATATCACCACATCAACCTCTACCCCTGTATCATCTCCGAACTTGATCTATATGTACACTTCCGGAGATGCCAATCCAGCGGCGCTGAGATTGATCACTCCTCCGATTGGAGTGAACCTCAATACCATTAAAACCAAATTCTATGCTCGTGGTGGCACAGGCTATACCCTGATCGTGGGAACCGTGGATGATCCTACCGCAACCGGTACCTTCACACCCTTCCAAACGATCAACCTCACCTCCACAAATACCCAATACACAGTATCATTTGATACCTACGTCGGTACAGACAGCTACATCGCCTTCAAACATGGTGGCGGCGGTACCTATCGTAGCGTTTATATCGATAACTTCGAACTCCTTCCGTTGCTCAATAATGACCTCAGCATCGGAACTCTCACTGGTCCGCTGATGGCAGTTGCCGGAACTGAATACAGCTACAATGCTACGGTCACCAATACCGGTCTCCTGTCTCAAAATGCCTATACCGTGAAGCTCAAAAAAGCCGTGACCAATGAAGAATTGGCAAGCCTCACAGTATCTACAGCGATTGCTCCTGCAGCTTCTGCAATCCATACCATCAACTGGACTCCTGCTGCTGCGGGTGAATATAGCTTCTATGCAGAAGTCATACTCGCCGGTGATATGCTCGAAGGCAATAATACTACCGCTCCTATGGCTGTTGCGGTATATTCAGCAAACACCTTCATGCCGACAGTCGGAGACGTAGCTACTGCTACTACATCAAACACCGGGTTCATCAATGTTTACTGGAAAAACAGTATCAGTGATGCCATCTACACAGGTGCAGAATTGATGATGAGCGATGGAACTATCCAGGCGATAGTCTATCAGAACAACTTCACAGAGACTGTGGATAAGCCCATCCAACTGTGGATGCAAAACACTACCGTTACAGATCTCAGCTCTGGTTGGCTGGATATTGCCGATTATACCTTGGTATATGAAGGTGTCGTCACCTTCCCGATTGGCATCAATGCCGTAGTAATCCCACTGCAAACTCCCTTTGTTTATACTGGTGCAAACCTTGCAGTACGTGCTTACAGTGTCTGGGAAGATTTCTACTCAGCCACAACCAACCACTTCTATTACACGGAATCTACACAACTTCCCAATCGCTTCCGTGATTACCATGTTGATGGTACTGGCCCTGTAGATCCCACTGCCTTTAGTGGTGGCTTTCCATTTGAAGGAACCCTCAGCAGTAATATGCCCAATACCATGTTTATCGTGGATCCTGCTACTCAGATCACGACTGTTGCCGCTCCGGCAAACATGACGATCGTAGGAGCTGGTGCAAACGTGACTGTCACTTGGGACGCAGTTCCCAGTGCCTATGCCTATATAGTCTATGAATCGGATACTCCTGATGGAGTTTTTGCACCTGTAGCTTTAGTATATACAAATGCATATACTGCCACCGGTGCTGCCATGAAATTCTATATGGTAAAATCCACTACCTATCGTGGTGCCACTGCCGGTAATGGACTTATGCTCAATCCTGCCAGGACTCTTGGCATCGATAACAGCAAGTTCATCGCCGTACCCAGTGTACGCCAGACCCTAAACAAAGACTAATAACTCAAGAAA
>PHBQ01000063.1 GCA_002841975.1 Candidatus Cloacimonetes bacterium HGW-Cloacimonetes-1 | reverse complement strand
CAAGGGGCTAAACAAAACATAGAACTGCGTTCTATCTGCAGTCGTGGTCCCCCACTGGACAATTGTTTGGACTGTGGGGTGAAAGTCGGAATTCGGCAGACCTCGGGAGCTGCACCTGAGTAAACCATCGCCATTCCTTTTGCTATTGACAAAAGTGCAAAGAGTATTAGATTGTAATATAGAGAAAATTGATAGGAGATTGCATGGATATCAAGACATTTGGGTACCTGTATTACAAAACGCGGGGACTGGACCGTGAAAGCATCATGAAAGAAGCAGAACTCGCCGCAGATGAGTATGATTTTTACGAACAAAATTTAGCACCATTTCTCACCGAAATAGAGGCAGAACGTCCCAAAGCGGAAAACATTGGCTCCGATTTTGTGAGGCTGACGCGTGGCATCTACGAGCTTCCCTCCGATCAGGAAAACGGAATCACGCGACCTGATGCCGTGAAGCCCCGCCAGGGAGAGACCATCACATTGCCGGCAGTGGGTACGATTCCCAAGCCCACCCAAACTTTGTATCAAGCTATCGAGCAGCGGCGCAGTTTGCGCAAATATGCCACAGAAGGGCTGAGTGCTGAGGAACTCTCGTTCCTCTTGTGGGCTACGACCTGGGCCCGGGATTTCCGGAGCAACGAGAAGATCGAAATCACCCTGCGCAATGTGCCATCTGCCGGGGCTCGTCATCCCTTTGAAACATATCTCCTGATCCGCAATGTAAAAGGCATCAAGCCCGGACTCTATTACTATCACCCCATCAAGCACTGCCTGATCCTGCAAAGCGAACTGGAATCGATCGAGGACAAAATCTCCGAAGGTTGTTTCCGTCAGCCCATGGTCAATGATGCGGCAGTGGTATTCATCTGGACAGCAGTACCATATCGGACTTCGTGGCGCTATGGTCAGCGGGGTTACCGCTATCTTTATCTGGATGCCGGACACGTGGGTCAAAACCTGCACTTGGCAGCGGAAGCGGTCAATGGCGGAGCTTGCATGATCGGTGCTTATCTGGATGAAATGATGGATGAATGCATAGGAGTCGATGGTAATTTTGAATTTGTAATCTATATCGCCACCGTGGGGAAAAAGCCGACGCCGTGACCTATCTTTGGATGATGCTGACTTTTGCCAAGATCGGGCTGTTTAGCTTTGGAGGGGGCTATGCCATTCTGGCAATGATCCAGCACGAGGTGGTGATCAACAATCAATGGTTGACTTCCTCCGAGTTCTTTGATGTGGTCGCCATTTCCCAGATGACACCGGGACCGATTGCTATCAATGCTGCTACCTTTATCGGCTATCAAAAAGGTGGGATCTTGGGCTCCCTGGTCTGCACTTTGGGAGTGATCTTACCCTCGCTCCTGATCATGACCATGATCACGATATCATATTTAAAATTGCGGCATAAACCATGGTTTCAAAGCGTGTTTTATTACCTGCGTCCTCTCTCTATCGGGTTGATCGCAGCGGCGGCAATTATTGCCGGACGGGATGCGATTGTAGATTGGTTTTCGATCATCGTCTTTGCAGTTTGCTTTGCTCTGGCCTGGAGATTTCGCCTCAATCCGTTTTTGATGTTGCTGGTGGCCGGAGTGATTGGCTTTATCTGGGGCTGAAATTGTAATTGACACAAAATGCACACATTATAGTATAGAAAAAAAAGACTTCCAGGAGGTTTAAATGCCCAAAGTACTTATCGCCACGGAAAAGGCTTTTGCAGCCGAAGCCGTTCAACTGCTCAAGGCCGAATTGAATGCCGCCAAATATGAACAGGTATGGCTGGAAAACTATACCGATGTGAACGAACTCTACGCTGCTGTAGCAGATGCTGAAGCCATCATCATACGTAGTGATATTGTAGATGCCAAAGTCTTGGAAGCTGCTAAAAAACTGAAGATCGTGGTACGCGCCGGTGCCGGTTACGACAACGTAGATCTTCCCGCAGCCACCGCCAAAGGTGTAGTCGTGATGAATACTCCCGGTCAAAATTCCAATGCCGTGGCAGAGCTTGCCATCGGAATGATGATTTATATGGCCAGAGGCAAGTTTAACGGCAAATCCGGCTCCGAGCTGGCCGGCAAAAATCTGGTGCTCTATGGCTTTGGTTTCGTCGCTCGTTATGTGGCCAAAATCGCGCGCGGAATCGGAATGCACATCTATGCCTATGATCCCTTTATTTCGAACGAAATCATGACCAAAGACGGCGTCACGCCACTTTGCTCTGTAGAAGACATCTTCAAGACCGGAGATTACATCTCCCTGCATATCCCTGCCACTGCCGAGACTAAGAAATCCATCAATTGGAATCTGCTGGGCTTGGTCAAAGACACTTGCACCATTGTCAATACTGCACGCAAAGAAGTCATCGACGAAGAAGCACTATTACGTGCCTTTGCCGAAAAGAAAAAGTTCCGCTTCGTGTCCGATGTGGAACCAGGCTGCGCTGCTGAAATGATGGAAAAGTATGGCGATCGTGCCTATTTCACTCCCAAGAAAATGGGAGCTCAAACCGAAGAAGCAAATGTCAATGCCGGTGTTGCTGCCGCCAAACAGATCATCGCATTCTTTGAGAAAGGCGATAAAACCTACAAAGTAAACTAAAATACATATTATCCGTTATAGCCCGTGATGTAATGTACGCACGGGCTTTTTTTTATACTCCCCTCGCCCCTTTATGGGAGAGGTATTTTGGGGTGAGGGAAATAAATGACAACACGGATTTTACGGATGAAACGGATTTACGCGGATTGGAGATCTCGTACCGGAGCTTGCCGAAGCTACGTTTCATTGGGTGACCGCAAGTCGCCCCTACGGGTGCCACCTCCCTTGTAACGCTGGCTTCAGCCGCCAGTTTCGCCGGATTGATCCGGCTTTGAGGTTCGCCACCAATCATCGGGTGTTATCAAGCATGTTTAAAACCGACTGAAGTCGGTGTGCCTGCCGGCTAAAGCCAGCGTTACAGTAGTGTGCCCCAGTCGAGGCGACTGTGTTTACAGGGGCAGACACATAGGTTCGCCCCTACTGGTCTGCCTTGGCCTTTTTTATCTTGACATGCTGTCAATGTTTCAAATCAATGTAATAGGATAGCTCTAAGCTATTTAAATTTTGACACATTCAGATAATTATCTTGAAGATAAAGAGGTTTTAATGTCATTCTTTGACTTTTTTGGCTTGATGGCAAACGACATTGCGATAGATTTAGGGACAGCGAATACGCTGGTTTACAAAAAGAACGGCGGGATCGTGATAGACGAGCCTTCGGTAGTGGCAGTATCCACAGACAACAAAAAGATTATAGCCATCGGCTCCCAAGCGAAGCTGATGCTGGGCAAAAATCCGGACGAAGTCCGCGTCATCAAACCCCTCAAAGACGGTGTGATCGCAGATTTCCAGGTCACGGAGCTGATGCTGCGCAACCTCATCCTTCGTGCTCAGAAAAAGCGGCTATTGGTGCGTCCACGCGTTATCGTATGCGTTCCCTCCGGAATCACGGAAGTGGAAAAACGTGCAGTTCGTGATAGTGCCCTCCATGCCGGAGCGCGTGAAGTATTTTTGATCTCGGAACCGGTCGCAGCTGCCATTGGTGCAGATCTGCCGATCGATCAGGCCTTTGGAAACATGGTGATGGACATCGGTGGCGGGACCAGTGAAATAGCAGTTATTTCCCTCTCCCACATCGTGGTACACAATTCCATCCGCGTCGGTGGCGACAAGCTGGATTCCGATATTATCACCTATCTGCGCAAGAAAAATAACCTGCACGTAGGTATTCAGACAGCCGAAAAAATCAAGATGCAGATCGGTTCTGCCTATGCCCTCAAACAAGAACTAAGCATGGACGTACGGGGACGTGACATCGTATCCGGCTATCCTGTGACTATCAAGATCACTTCCGAGGAAATTCGCGAAGCGGTGCAAGAAACCGTAAGTACCATGATCGATGCTATCAAACGTCTCTTTGAACGTACTGCCCCGGAGCTTTCTGCGGATATCGCAGAGCGGGGAATATTCCTCACCGGTGGTGGTGCTTTGCTGAAGGGCTTGGATGAAAAGATCCGCAAAACTGTGGATCTTCCCGTGCATGTCGTTCCGGATCCCCTGGAATGTGTGGTCAAAGGCGCCGGCAAGGTTCTGGATGATGTAGATCGCTATCGGGATGTCCTGATCAAGCGCATAGAAGACTGATAAATCTCTAAATAACTTCACACTGGGGACAGTAATGGTTTATAAAAAATACATCCTGCCCATGGTGTTGTTTGTGCTGTCATTGATCTTTGTAATCGGATCATCCGAGGCAAGGATAGCCAAAGCATCGTGGTTTGGGAGGACTGTATTCTACCCTTTTACTTCATCTCTCAAAACTATCGAGTCTGCTGCCAAAATGAAGCAGGAAATCTCGTCGCTGCAGCGTATCGTCGCTGAATATACCCTCAAAAACCTGGCTTTGCAAAACCAAATTAAAGTTTATCAGACTACCGGCACTGTCAGTTTTGACAAGAGCATCACAAATTTTCAGATCGCGGAAGTAATAGGCTATTCCGGACAGTTTCACGAGCGCAATCTGATCGTCAATAAAGGCAGGAAAAGCCAAGTATCACTCGATAGTCCGGTCATATCATCCACCGGCATCATCGGCAAAGTTATTCTGGTATCCGGAGCATATTCGATCATTTTGCCCTACTCCAATCCTCAATTCCAACTCCCGATTATGGATCGTAATACCAGTGTTCAAGGCATTCTGCAGACGGATATCTCCGGGATCGTAAGCATGAATTTTATCAAATTGGGCTCACAAATCTCCGTGGGAGATACCATCGTGACTTCCAATCTCTCCCGGTTGTTCCCCAAAGGCTTTCCGGTGGGTAGCATCTCCCGGATCAAAGAATCGCAAGATAACCTCTTTATCAGTGCCGAGATCACACCATTTACCCTGGTGGAAAATCTGGAGCACGTATTTATTTTGAAACCGAAGGATTATAATGAGTAAACAGAAACAAGCAAGCATCCTCGTGGATGGCATCGAATTTGAACGTATCCCCTTGAAAACTAAGATATTGACCGCTGAAGACACCATGGCAGAGATCGTGCGTACTTATGCCCTGCCCTTTCTTGAAGACGGAGACGTCGTTGCTATCAGTGAAAGCCCCTTGGCAATCACTCAGGGCAGAGCAGTTCCCGTGGCAGAGCTGCGGATCGGCCCTCTGGCAAATGTGCTGTGGAGATTTGTAGCAAAGGTTCCCTACGGCATAGGCTTACGTGCCCCTGCCAGTATGCAGTGTGCCATCGATGAATGCGGTGCACCACGGATTGTCTTTGCTGCTGCGATCGGCGCAATCTCCAAACTCTTTGGACGCAAAGGAGATTTTTATCGGATTGCAGGAATGCAAGCTGCATTGATCGATGCCAGCGGAACTTCTCCCGTTCCTCCTTATCACGAGACTGTGATCAAAGGCCCTCTCAACCCCGCAGCTGAATCACAAGCTCTGTATGATGAATTTGGCTACCATTTTGCCGTGATGGATATCAATGATATTGGTGGCTGTTGGATGATCGGTAGTAGCAAAGGACTCTCCAAACACTTTATGGAAAAGGTAATGAAGGACAATCCGCAGGGTCAGGGCGATGAACTGACTCCGCTCTGCATTGTCCGCCGGAAAGCTTGATGGCATTTAAATACCTGGGATCCTTCCTGCTGGGACTCGTCTTTCTGTATCTGCAATGGATCATCATGCCCTTCTTGCAGATCGGGGGTGTTACGCCCAATATCCTCTTACCATGGCTGATCTACACAGTTTGGAATCGCCAATTCAATGTCGCTTTGGTCAGTGTGTTTGTGATCGCATTACTCTACGACGTGACCTATCCGCTCACTTTTGGCGTCAACTCCCTGATCTTTGTCCTCCTTTGCGTGGGGATCGATCTGTTCCGGATACCCTTCGAGGCAAAAAGCGTAGTTGCCAAAATTCTCACAATCGTGTTGGTAAACGTGCTCTGGAGCGCGATCATGCATTTGGTGCTGGGGATGTTTTACGGTTACGGAGTGGATCTCACCATCTTGACGATGATCCGCTTTGGGTACAACATCATCTTCAGTTTTGCCATTTTCTGGTCTATGCAGTTTTTATCCCGCCTGAAACTCATCGTGATACATGAATAAAATATCCCCCATCCTGGTCTTTCGCATTGTCTTAGCCCTGCTATTTCTGCTCTTGAGTGCTGCTCTGTTTCGTTTACAAGTGATGAATGGCACCTATTACAAGCAGATAGCGGAGAGCAATTTTGTCCGCATCCGCCGCATTACAGCTACCCGTGGGGAGATCTATGACCACAAATACCGCCCCATTGTCACCAATGTCGCCTCCCACAATCTCTATCTAATCTCCGGGAAAGTAAATAATCTCCCGGCTTTGGCAGATTTCCTCAAACTCAATTTTGGCTTGGAAAGAGCAGATCTGGAACAGATGATCCGTCAAAATCGCTTTCGTACCTATGAAGAAATATTGATCTCGGATAACATCCCTTACGAAGAAGTACTGGCATTATCCGAACAAATGAACTATTATCCGGAGCTTGCCTTTCGCGTCGGTACTACCCGCAACTATCAATATCCCAATCATTTCACCGGTTATGTGGGACGTATTAACGAAAAGGAGTATGCCCGCTACCACGATGAGGATTATTCGATCAATGCGCATATCGGCAAAACCGGACTGGAATACTTTTACGAAGTCCTGCTGCGAGGGAAAGACGGCAGAGAAATAGTCCAGGTAGATTCCCGGGGAAGAAGCCTCAACCTCTTCCGCAATGACGGATCTATTACTCCCGTGAACGGCTTGGGACTGGTGCTGACGATAGATAACGACCTCCAGGAATTTGTAAATCAATCCTTCCCAGCCAATATGCGGGGTGCCGTCGTCGTGATGGATGTGAAAACCGGCGGGATTCTCTCCTATATCAGTAAACCCGGTTACGACCCCAATGTCTTTATGCAACAGATCAGTCCGGAAATCTGGAGCGAACTAAACAATTCTGCCAAACCGATGCTGGATCGCGTGATCCATGCCGCTTATCCTCCCGGATCTGTCTTCAAACCCATCACCGGATCCTTGGGTTTGGAACGTAAACTGATCGACCGCTTTACCATACTTTCGAACTGCGCGGGTGGTATGCAAGTCGGGAACCGGTTCTTTAAGTGTTGGAATCATGCCGGGCACGGCCGCACCAATCTGATAGAAGCCCTCAAAGGTTCTTGTGACGTCTTTTTTTACGACCTCTCCCTGAAGCTGAGTTTAGACGATTTTCACGACTATGCTCAGCAAAACATGGTCTGCGTGAAGACCGGGATCGACCTACCCAACGAACGACGCGGGTTTTTCCCCACTACCGATTGGTATCGTAAAACCTTGGGTAAAAAGTTTGCCATCATCGGCCGCAAAGTCAATCTCTCGATCGGGCAGGGCGAAGTCCTCACCACTCCCTTACAGATCTGTGCCTATTTTTCTGCTTTGGCAAACGACGGTATGTGGATTCAGCCCCATCTTTTGGAGTCCACGGTCGGGATCAATCGTTTGACCCGGGATCAGGTGCATCCTATTACCAAAAAACGGCTTCCCATGAGTGCTTCAACGCTCAAAGCGATCCAGGATGGACTCTATGCCGTCTGCAATCTTCCCGGAGGTACCGGAGCGCACGTCAAAGTAGCAGGAGCCACCATCTATGGCAAGACCGGCTCTGCCGAAAATGCCATGGGACGCACCACGCATGCCTGGTTTTCCGCCTACATGGTGACCCAAAAACCGGACATCGCCGTGACCGTCTTTCTGGAAAATGCCGGGGGTGGCGGTGGAGTAGCAGGACCTATTGCTGGCAGAATCCTCAATTATTATGCCGGAAACATCGATAAAATCACTCGTCCCGTACCGATTCCTCCGCAGTTTATGTCTTCCGATAATACTGATACAGAGGTAGAGAATCCGGATGCCAATCCTGCGGAAAAGCCCACCCCGGAGGTCGGCAATGATTAATCGAAAGAAGTTTGATTTCACGTTGGCAGCCTTGCTGCTGCTGCTGATCCTGCTCGGTTGCATTGCCATCTTTAGCGCTTCGTCCAGCAAGATCGGAGACAATATTACTTCTATGAACACCTGGTGGAAACAGATCGTCTTTGCCATCTTTGTGATCGGCATCATTGTGGGTTTACTACGGCTACCCATGCCGATCTTTGATCTGGCAATTCTTCCCCTTTATATCCTCAATCTTTTGGCATTGGTGATCGTACTCTTTACCCCTGCTGTGAACGGTTCCCATAGGTGGTTTGCCTTTGGAGGTATCAATCTCCAGCCCTCGGAGACTGCAAAGTTGTTGACAATACTGATGGTATCGCGAATTATAGCAAAAGAGCATTTAACGGAATTCAAACAGATCCTTTATGGCTTTGGAATCGTGATAATGCCGGTGTTATTGATTGTGATAGAACCGGATTTTGGAACGACTATGGTCTATTGGATAGCACTTCTGGCGATGTTACTGGCTGCCGATGTGCCTTTGTTTTATGTGCTGTTGATTATTAGTCCGGTCGTGAGCATTGTGCTGTCTATGTATTGGTTGGCAGTGATTATCTGGATATTGATTTTGATATTCTTGCTGATTCGCTTCCGGCTCTCGTGGGTTGCCATCACGATTGCGAGCATCGTGAACATCTTTACGGTATTGATTATGCCGGTCTTTTGGAATGGACTCAAGGACTATCAGCAAAACCGGATTTTGACTTTTATCGATCCTACCCGCGATCCCTTGGGTGCCGGGTATCAGATCATTCAAGCCAAGATTGCCATAGGTTCCGGAGCTACCATCGGCAAGGGTTGGATGGAAGGAACTCAGAAAAACATGAATTTCTTGCCGGAGCACCACACCGATTTCATCTTTTCGGTGGTGGGAGAAGAATTTGGTTTTATAGGTAGCATGTTCTTACTCCTAGTGTTTTTTGCTTTCTTTTGGCGTTTGACAGTAGTGATCGGCGAGCTTAAGGTCCGTGACCGCAAGATCGCAGCTGCCGGAATATTTGCGTATTTGATGTTCCAGACATTTATCAATGTCGGAATGAACATAGGTATGGTTCCTGCTACCGGGATTCCATTGCCCTTTATCAGTTATGGCGGCTCAAACCTGGTGATCAATTCCCTTGCCGTGGGAGTAATTTTAAAGTATTTAAATGAACGGGGATTTATGAAATGAGGAAGATGTACTATGTCCTGAGTTTACTGATCTTGCTGGCAATGCTATTTACCAGCTCTTGCTTTGTAGGTTCTTCACTGTTATTTCTGGAGTCCGAGACTACGGACAAGCCAAATCTGGTGTACAATCCCGGTTTTGAAATGGGTCCCGCTCAGGAAAAGTGGATGCCAAGTGGCTGGGTTTTGATCGATTCCCCCCGCGAATTGGTAGAACCCATAGCTTGTGATTCCAGTCGTGCTTTGGAAGGCTCCAATTCCCTTCGTATCGAAAAATCCAATAAACACCAAATGATTGTTTCCGATGCCTTTCCCATCAATCCCCAATCCGGTTATTTTATCAAAGCTTCCGCTGCTTCTACGGCATTGCGTGGTCCCAAGCTCAAGCTCCGCTTTATCACCTACAACAATTCCGGCAAAATCCGCAATAGATTCAGCACTTCCATCAGATCTGAACAAGATTGGAAAAAGTCCAGCATCAGTGCCGGATTCCTCAAAAACGATGCCGTCTTTGGCAGAGTGGTCCTCCTCGTCCCTCCCACCGGAGAAGAAACGGTATGGATCGATGGCGTTGGCTGCTACCGCGTTCACTATTTCCCCGTAGATTGAGGTTATGCGCGCCTTCGTCCAGAGAGTTAGCAGAGCCGAAGTCCACGTCGATGGTGTTTCTGTGGGCAAGATCGCACAGGGCTTACTGGTCTTTTTGGGGATAGGGCGCGAGGATACCGAATTCCAAATCCCCATCCTGGCAAAAAAGATAGTGGAACTCCGCATCTTTGAAGATGAAAGTGCCAAAATGAATCTTTCACTATCTGATCTCAAAGCCGAAATCCTCATCATCTCCCAATTCACGCTTTATGCAAATTGCAGCCGTGGCAGAAGACCGGATTTTACCCAGGCAGCGCCTCCGCAACTTGCCAAAGATCTGTTTGATGGCTTTGTGCAGCATATATCCTCCTTGGGTTATAATCCTCAAACCGGAGTGTTTGGTGCCGATATGAAGGTCGATTTGCTGAACGACGGCCCTGTAACCATCCTCCTCGAAGTCTGATCTCCAATAATCACCCATACAGGTGTGGCAAATTCCGCTTTGCCACAGCAACCCCAGGTCGCTACAAAAGAGGGCATATAACTGCGTTCTATCTGCCGAAGCGGAATTCGGCAGACCTCTCCCTGCAGAGATGCTGACTTGTGTGTCTTCCTTTGGCATACATATCTGACTTCTCATAGCACACGGATTTTACGGATTAACACGGATGATAGAGATTTACAAAAGCGCTGAAACCTATCTATTTCGCATACATTTAAACCTCGGAGAGGCACTGGCTGTTGACAAATATCAGCCCCTCGGGGGCGACATCCGATAGCGACGGGTTCAGAGTATTGCGCCAGCAATGCGTAGACCCTCGTTAAGGTTCCATTCCCCGATTGAGCCCTTAACGGGCGACACTATCATTTTTAAAACTCGCATCAAACAAAAAAAGAGCATCTCCGCGAAATGCGAGGATGCTCTTTGTGCGATGAAACACAATTTATAGCCTATTATTACGTTTGATTTTCAGACAAAAACAGGCATTTGCCGGCATTAAATATGGTTTATGGGGTAGGCTGGGTAACAGTACTTTGTTCCAAGGTTACTGCCGTTTGAGCTAAAAGTCTGCCATGAACCGATGCACCAACTCCCAAGGAAATCGCTGTGGAACACAATACGACTCCTTCCAAGTGGGCACCATCACCCAGCGAGACTGGGCCGAAAGTTTGCCAGAAAACGTTCTTTGGCTGTGCCCCACCACTCAAGATTACATTTACACCAGGAGACATATCGATACCTTGTGCTATTTGGAAAATCCAGACATCATTCTGACTACCATTCAAAGTAACAGGTGTACTAATGTTTACTCCTCCGCTCCATTTGTAAAGGCCCGGAGCGAGAGTTTGTCCACTAATATCTCCGGACAGCAGATTGGTGAAATCTGGCACAGTTCTACCCGCAGCATCTACATAAGCTGACTCCATATCGCCAATCGCTACGGTCAGATTTGAAGGAGTGGGAACTGTATAGTCAGCAGCATAAGCATTCCCCACTATCTGAACGGAAGTAGAAAATGTTCCTGAAGGATCCATCATCAACGAGAATCCTGTCATATAAGTTGCGGCTGCCGGACTTATTCCAATATTGCCAGTTATGGCAGAGGATGGAATAGTGCTGATGGCTGCTTTTGCCAAAATTACAAAATTTCCAGCAGTGCCAAGGAACACTGGTGCTTGACCCTGTACAGCTGTTACTTTGTAGAATTTTTTGGATGAAAATTCCTGTTTTGTCCAGCTGGTAGCAGTGGGGAATACACCGTTCTCATCCCATTCGTATTGACCATAGGGAGTTTCACGGGTGTACACTTTGTAATGGTTTGCGTTGTTTACAGCATTCCAGCTTATGTTTACATTGGTTCCGGTATGCGTTATTTCAATGTTTACCGGAGTCTCAACTGCATAAACACATATGGTCATAAAGAAGACCATCGAAATCAGTAGTAATAATTTTTTCATAATTCCTTCCATACTCAGCTTAAGGAGTTGGCTGTGTAACAGTGGCTTGATCCATTGTTACAGCAGTCTGGGCAAGAAGTCTACCGTTCACAGTAGCCCCTGTGCCTAAAGTTATTGCTGTAGAGCATAATACGATTCCTTCCATGTGAGCGGCAGTTTCAAGTGAGACTACACCCACAGACTGCCAGAAGATGTTCTTTGCCAATGCTCCACCAGCCAAGGTTACTTGTGCACCTGCACTCATAGTAATACCTTATGCTATCTGGAATATCCAGATATCATTCGGACCACCGGTGAGTGTAACAGCGGACGAGATTAAAATTCCTGTGCCCCATTTATAAAGTCCTGGAGCAAGGTTCAGACCCGTAATATCTCCGGCACCCAGATTGAGAAAATCAGGTGTTATCCTTCCAGCTGCATCAGTATAAGCCAGTTCCATGTCGCCGATAGCTGTGGTCAGATTGGATGGAGTTGGGTCTGCATAGTCTGCTGCATACACATTTCCGATCACTTGCGTGGAAGTCGAATATGTGCCCGAGGAGTGCATCGTTAGCGAGAATCCCGTTACAAATGATGCGGCAGAAGGACTCAAGCCGATGTGACCGGTTATGGTAGAACTGGGAATGGAACTAATGCCTGATTCTGCCAGAACTGCATAGTTTTCTGCAGTACCTAGGTTTACCGGAGCCAACCTGGCAACAGCTGTGACTTTATAGAATTTCCGGGCGTCAGATTCGGTTTTTGTCCAGCTGGTAGCAGTGGTGAAAGTGCCGTTCTCATCCCATTCGTATTGACCATAGGGAGTTTCACGGGTGTACACTTTGTAGGAGTTCGCATTATTTACCGGACTCCAGCTGATCGTGACATTGCTTCCGGTATGTGAGATCTCTACATTTACCGGAGTTTCAATGGCATAAGCGGCTACGGTCATCAAAAAGACCATTGTAACAATCATAATTGCTTTTTTCATAAGTCATCCTTGCTGTTTTTCTGTTGATTGCATTTCTAAGTGTTTGTTAAGAAGGCTATTCATTAAATGCATAGAGCGGGTGGATCGAATCGGGGGCATCAGTATATCGTCGTGATATACAAACAACGAGCAATAGTGCCATTCTCGCGTCTAAATCTGAAAAAACATGTTCTATATTCACGGTCATAACTCAATAATCTCTAACTATTGAAGTCAAATCCTGACCTGGGCTCTGAGAGGCTTAGTTCAAGCGGCTTAGTCAATTGACAGTATTAGCTATCTCAGATAAGTTAACTCATTATCAGAGAAAAGCAAATGCTATTTTCAGAGATTTCGAAATTGGGTGCGAATACTCAGCAACAGTGAGGAGTAGAGTGGGATGGATCGACGATCTTCGTATCTGCCTTTTTACTCCCTCGCCCCTTGTGGGAGAGGGTTGGGGAGAGGGGAAGAAAAAATAGTCACACGGATATTAAGGATGCAACAGATTAACACAGATTGCAGATCTTCGTATCTGCATAAGCATGTGTTGGACCGGGTTTTGCTCATCGACACACGAAGGTGTCGAAACCGGCAGGATCGCAGCGTTTTGGCAGCGGCCACAATACCGTAAATCTAGTGTTTAGGGAAATATTGCTTGACAAATAGCAATTATATATCCTCATCAGTATAATCGGGCCATGATACTGATATTAGGACAATTAGCCTTGTCGCTTGTGATGTAATTGAGAAATTGTAGATAAACCATGTAGAGATCAGAGCTCTGGATGTAGCATGTTATACACGCAGTTCCTGTATTCGGGATAGCTACACCTCATGATCTCTGCACGAATTGAGATCGAAAGGAGATTCACATGAAAAAGCTAGTTTGTTCTATTCTATTGATTCTGATGATGACATGCGTCCTATCTGCGACAGAGCAATTTACCGCTGAAGAATGGCATAACAAAGCCATGGCTGCAAAAGAGAGCGGAGATCTTGAATTAGCTATCAGCTACTACAAAAACGTGATTAAAATTGAACCTGCAAATTATGGTGCGTATTTCAATATGGGTATTGCCTATGAAACCCAGGCGAATTTTAGTAAAGCCAAGGAATGTTATCTTAAGACAATTGAAATTGACCCTGGTTATGCACCGGCGTACATAAATTTGGGTAAAACTTATAATGAAGATGGTGACCCTGATACGGCATTGACTTGGTACAAAAAAGCTCTGACTTACAAATATGACAGAACGTTGATCTACTGGAACATGGCAGTCATATATAGCAAAAAGGGTGATACTGCAAAGGAGATCGAGTGCTACTTGAACGCTCTGGAGTACACAGAAAAGGGTATTCATCGGACCGGAACCATCTACAACAATCTGGGGCTCGCCTATCTGGATGCCGGACTTCCGCTCAAAGCTATTGCTGCGTTTAAGCAAGCGTTAGTAGCCCAGCCTGACGTGGCGGATGCGTATTACAATATGGCAACAGCATACGATGAGACCGGTGATCTGGACAACGTTATCCTGTGTTATGAAAAGGCAATTAAGATCTATCCCAGCTATTCTGCAGCATATTACAACCTGGCTATTGCCTATCATGAAAAAGGTGATCCCACAAAATCCACACAGTGCTTTCAGCAAGCTGCCAGATTGGGGGATTCCGATGCCCAATCAATCCTCACAGATCAGGGCATAGACTGGTAAACCTGTATTGCCGGTATCTGCACAGATGGTAACGCTGGCTTCAGCCGGCAGTTTCACCAGCTTCAGCTGGTTTTGGACTACATAAAAAGATAAGGTTATATCCATAAAGAGCAGCAGGTGTTTCTAAGCCTTAAAGCCGGATAAATCCGGCGATACTGCCGGCTGAAGCCAGCGCTACTAATCATTTCAAGAATTACGTAACACACATGTTGACAATAACATGATCGCATGGTTATTGCTCTCTGCAAGCTCAGGTCCTGCCGGGGAGCTTCCCTCGTGAAGCCCTTGTCGTCACGAGGGGATCACGAGGGAAACACGAGAATATTACCAGCGCATGAAGATAGAGGAGCCTGTTAGGATTCCTGCTATTGCAAAATATCGACGGTTACAAAGAAATCCCGGGCTATGGGCTCGATGGTGTATGTGACATTGGGGACCTGATCAAAGAGGGCAATCAGTTCTTTACGGCTATAGAGATAGAGGGGACAACGCTTTTTGTAGCGGAGGCGGCGTTGCCACGCCAGGATGCCTGTGGAACTGGGAAAGCTGAATACGGCTCTGTGCCTGGTGATACTGACGGCCTTGAGGATGGTCTGGAGCGGATCACTCATGTAATCCATAAATCCCATCAAGATCGAGTAATCGTAGTGCGTAGTGTCGTCCAAGGCAAAGAAATCGGCAACTGTAAATTCACAGCTGTCATTTAGCTGCATGGAATCGGCTTTCAGATTTGCCAGCTGGATCATCGCCGGAGCAAAATCTATCCCCGTCACATGTAGGGCACCCATCCGGGCTAAGGCTAGGCTATAATGTCCGGGGCCACAGCCCACATCCAGGACAGTTTTATCCGCGATGGGCTGACATGCAGCCAGAGACCTTTCGTAGCGCAGCCTCATACTCGTGCGCAAGTACTTGTTGATCAGTGCATTAAATACACTGTGTTTATTGCCATAGATAGCATCAAAATCATGTGCATAGCGTTGGAAGAAATCGGCAGTTTGATCTTTCATTTATTCCCACTTAAAATCATTATAATACTCTCCTGCCGTGACACATACTGAATTGTCAAGCAGTAAATGCAGTTTGGCGGGAACGCTGTTCATATTGATATAGCTTTTGCAATGCCGCAGTGCATTCATGCGGAGTTTGGGATGACCGGGGTCCAGTTCACGGGGATGAATATACACGATGAGGGGACGCTCTGCCCTCACTTTACGGGCTTGCTGCGCGATCAGCCAGGCGGGAAAAAACCTGAGGTAACCACCGCCAAACATATTCACCTGTCTGCCGGCAATAGTGGCCACCGAGATGGGGAATTCCAAGAGCCGTCCGGAGGGAGTGTGAATGGGATAGGGTGCCAATTGAACGCTGCCCAACGACTGATGTTGCGTGCGATTGGGGACCAAAGAGGAGTCGTAGCGGTAACCGCTTTTGACCAATTCTTCAAAATACCAGGAAGTCTGGAGATTGGGCGAAAACCCGGCACTGCGCCAGCCGGTGACAGCAGTTCCGCAGAGGTCTTCCAAGAGCTGGCGGGAATCCGTGGCATCGGTGGCAAATTGAGCAGCAGTTTGCTTGGAAACCATGGTATGATACATCCCGTGGGAGGCTATTTCGTGGCCATGTTCCCGGGCGCGTTTGACCAGATCCGGAAATCGCCGGGCGATGTAGCCCAAAAAGAACATCGTGCAGTGTTGATTGCGACTGACCAGCAAATCCAGGAGCCGGTTAAACCCGTATTCCACCCGGGAAGGGATCTGGTCCCAATCCGAGATGCGGGGAGTCCCGGGGACATCCAAAATATGGTAGTAGTCTTCTACATCGATGGTAAAGATGACGGGATGTTTCGGCTGCACAGCATTCTCCTCTTAGATCTTGTATCTACTGCATAGCAAATTACGGTCAAAAAGCTGTCAATATGTTTCGGGGGATTAAGCGTACCGGAGCTTGCCGAAGCTCCGACTTTTCACTTTTGCGGAGGAATGGCATCCTCCGGCTACGCTTGTACGGGATGGCAGACCTCAGTGTCTGCCCTTCAATGGTCGCACGGATTTTACGGATTAACGCGGATTTTGGAGGATGCACCTGTTTCGTAGAGCAGGACGCCGATCCTGCTAAAATGGTGTCGCCCCTCCAGGGCTCAGGCTGTTTTGGGCTGCTTTCCTGAGGTTCCGCTGCGCTCCACCTTAGGCTATAAAGGTGTCACCTCTCCGAGGTTCAGGCTGTTGACAAAGTATCAGCCCCTCGTGGGCGACATCCGATAGCGACGGGTTCGGAGCATTGCGCCAGCAGTGCGTAGACCCTCGTTAATGTTACA
>PHBQ01000062.1 GCA_002841975.1 Candidatus Cloacimonetes bacterium HGW-Cloacimonetes-1 | reverse complement strand
CGCATTGTTTTAACCCTTAATTTTGTGATGGGGGGGGGCAATGTGATGCAGGAGTGGTGTGGTAATGGCTTTGATCTTTTCCCCAAACTCATCCGGGCTATGCAAAATTGAAGGTCAAAACTGGATTGCTCCAATCGCACTTTACGGGTGAGGGATTGGGGGTTACAGAGCATCTGTTTCATCATTATCAAGGACAGTTCGGACTTTGTCCCATCCGTCTTTGAGCATCCTGTTTGTGTCGTCCAATATCTATAGGAGCAAGAGAAGCCGTATGGAGTTCAAGGCACTTAAACCAGTTTCACGCTAATCCTATGTACAGCAGTGCTTTGGACTTCATGACGGGATTCCCCTCTCCCCAGCCCTCTCCCACAAGGGGCGAGGGAGCAACCAACCTGGCTCTACGGTTTTGCGAGGGAGCAACCAACCTGGCTCAAAGGTTAGTTTGCCGGTATGAACACCAATTTCATCACAACCACAATATCCATATGCCATAAACTTCAAATCAATGTATTGAAATGTGTCACGGATTACAGTTATAACCGCCGAAAACAAAACTGCTTCGGAGCTTGTTAAAAAATTGTAATGGACTATATTATCTCTATCATTCAATTCCGTTTGCAAATCACAATTCTATCCGCTAAGTTAATTGTAGCCAGATGCTACAGATACACTCATCGATTTGGGATAAAGGTTATTCCAGATCCCTAAAAGGAGTCCCATATGAAAAGACTTATCTTACTACCAATTATCCTTATTATGTGTGGAAGTGCCGTCAAAGCATATTCCGAAGTTGGAATCTGTGCCGGTCTCAATGTCTCCCACGATTGGGGGTGGAATGCACCAGAGTATGAACCTTCCTTGGGTTACAACCTCGGTATCTTTGCAGCGATCCCGCTTCTACCATCAAACAACTTCCGCTTGCAGGCAGAAGCCAGATTCACCACAAAAGGAATCAACTATACCGAGGACGCGCTTGAACGTCAAAACACCTATTACTATATGGAAGTTCCATTGTTACTGAAGTATAGTATAGGAACTGGAAGCCTGAAATTACAGCCCTATGCAGGCATTAGCCTTGCCTATCTGATCGCTGCAAGGCAGAGGGTGGAAGCTGATGATCCCTACACTGTAAACATCAGCAAAAACATGAACAAGGAAGATGTGGCCTTAAACCTCGGGGTCGATGTGGTCATAGACCCACTGGTAATAGGTGTTCGCTTTAATAGGGGCTGGGTCAACATCTTCAAAGAAGACGAGTTTCTGGGCTACAAACACCACAATCAGACTCTGATGCTAAATCTGGGACTGACACTGTAGCTTGGGCTCTCACTATATAAACTAATTACTGTTCAATTAGTAGCATCATTCAAACTCGGGTTGTTGATCAAGGCAATTGTACCTGATAGCATGATACTCTGAACCTCGTTGTTACCATTTATCCACAACAAAAAACCCGGACACTCGATCCGGGTTTCTTGCATAAATATACTGGTATATCTTATTTGGTTAAGACCATTTTTTGGTTGAAGATTTTAGTTCCCATTTGCATGCGGACAAAGTAGATTCCGCTGGTCACGGGTTGATTGTTATCGTCCTTTCCATTCCATTTGATTTGATGGTATCCAACGGTTCTGTTGCCATCAAACAAGGAACGTATTTTTTGCCCACGAATGTTATATATCTCGAGGCTTACCTTGCTGTTGGTAGTGACTCCATATCTGATTGTAGTTTCCGGATTAAAAGGATTGGGGTAAACACTATCCAGACCGGGAGTTGTAACCAATGTAGGAGTTCCATCTGTGTCTGCATTGAATGCCACTTGCACTGGACCATACATCTGCGCTGCCCCGTCAAAATCGACACTTTCCAGCCAGTAATAATATTGACCGGGACCTTCAAGACTACGATCGTAATATACATAAGTCTGTGGCAATGACGTATTTGTGCCGCTAATAAAGGTATTCATATCCTGAGCATCTGCAACGTTGTTATCAACACCCCGATATATCCGATAACCGGACAGATTATTCTCAGATTGAGTAACCCATTGCAGCATGATGCTGGTTCCCAGATTGACGAAACCGGTAAATGCAGACAATTCTACAGGAAGAGTTTGATTGTCGTCTCTACCGATTAAATAAGACTGCTTCGCACCGTTTTTGCTCTGTGCAAACTCGATATCCACAGTCAAAGATCTGGGATCTGTATCAATGCTGTATCCAGCATTACCGACTATCTTGGTGCCACCAGCATATAACGCGGGAACTCCGTTAAGCCCAACCCAATCATGGTTATGATCATCGGCTGCAGTCCAATAGAAGGTGATGCGCTTAGTTCTGTTGACTGCGGTGGCGTCGTTGATCACACCATTCAGATTCCATTCTCTATCGATAAAGTCAGGGTAGTGACTTGGTGTGCTAACTGCTAACGAGAAAGATGCGATATTATAGTTAGTTGCTGGGAATGATAGGTATTTAATTGTGGTAGAATCGAAACCATCTGTCTGGAAGGCACCGCCCACAGTGTAAATACCGCTGGTAAGAGTAAGGGTACCATCAATCTGGAGAGCATTTGTAAAGGATACACCCAGGGCATTGTTGATGGTTACATCATAGACAACAGTGGGGAATCCTACGCCCATACTTTGTGCTACAGATCCATTGAATATTATCGTTGAACCAGTTGTGGTTTCCACCAAGGCATTGGAGCCTACTGTCAGTCCACCGGTAAGTTCTAAAGTACCACTGATGGTCAAGTCTGTTCCTAAACCGTTAGCGACTGTCAGGACAATACCCGAATTAACTTTCAGAGTACCGCCGGCGGCAATCACTGTAGCATCTGTCTGAACGGGTGCTGTGAGTGTGACTGTATGACCACTTAATATCGTGATTAACGTAGAATTACTCGCATCAGGTGAAACGACAGCACTCTGCCATGAGCCGGATTTAAAATACTGCCAAGTAGTTTTATCATTCCAGTTGCCTGTGACTGTACTGCGATATTCGAATTCACTGCTGGCATTGGTTCTGAGATATGGATATCCATCATTCACTCCAGAAGTTCTACCCCAGACGTTAGTCGTATCCCAGTTGATAAAATTAGCCAGATTTTTCATCTGGGTAGTAGTGTATCCAGTGCCACCGGGAGAAGTACTTATTCCAGAAGTATTGATATCCCAATAGCAGTTTTCGCAGGAACCTGTTTCACTTGTCCCACCTAATCCGGGAGGGAGTGTTCCGGAAGCACGACCGATGAACCCACCAATACCGCCTTCCCATGTTCCGGGTGTAATGCCACGGGTTACGGTTCCGGTGGCAAAACAGCGATATACAGCTCCACCTATGGCACAGCCAACAAAACCACCGACGCGGTCGCCACCCGATACATTGCCACGGGCATAGCTGTCTTGTGTAACACCATTTTCGTTACAGCCCACTAAGCCACCATACTTGATGTTATAGGGGTTGTAAACAGTACTGCCAAAATAATCATTGGGATTCAGGGCGTAATTTGTAGGATGAGTTGCTGATACCGGCACTTGCGCCCAGCATGCACGGATGACGGGGACACGTTGTTTAGCATTGCTGTTGTTTGCACCTACCAAACCACCTGTAGCACCGAAACCTTGCACAGAGGCTTGAACCCCATAGGCAGAACAGTTTTCCGTATATACGGTATAAGATCTTGCCGGAGTAGTAATAGGGAGGAGGACTTTACCTACCAGAGAACCAGTAGCTCTTCTTCCTCTTACTATTGGGTTGTATAGTTTCACGTTTCGGATATAAACATTACCTGTTGTTTTATTCTCGACATACCCAAACAAACCGACATTATCTTCTCCATCAGAGGGATAAAGGTTGTCTGCAACGGCTGAAGCACCACGATCGATCCATAGATTGTGGATAATATTGTTGTTTCCATTGAAGTCGCCTGTGAATGGTGCGCCAGTTTTGCCAATAGGCTCCCAGCCCTTGTCCGCTTGCCACATCTTGACCCAGTACGCAGTGTTTCCAGGATCCTCGCTACCATCAATCAAAGTGATATCTTGAATACAATAATAAGCAAATCCATCTGAGTATCTGCGAATGTCTCCTTCAAAGTAAGGTAGGTCTGTACTCCAAATAGTTAACTGTGCAGGTTTTGTAACAGCAAGATCAATATCAAACTGCAGGTTATAAGAACCTGACAAATTGTTTCTCACGTTCCATAAATCTAAAATATTATAGACATCCGATTGTGCAAATAAAATGCTATAGCCTGAACATAACATCAGTACCAACAGCACTTTCAACATAGCTTTTCTTACCTTCATAATCACTCCATTTTTCATATTGTTTTTCAATCTATTCTACCCACTTTGGGTAAACTATACCACCAAATGCTACACTAAAGTTCTTACTAGGTTTGTCAATAAATATTTTATATAGTTAAGTAATGATATAGTTAAACCCTGTGATAATGCGCGCCTTCAGGTTTCGTTTATTTTAGGCATGTACAATCTATCTAATATCATACGATTCAAACTTATACATTAGGTCTCAATATCAGAGCGGGAACAATAGTGAGGATAAGGGACAGAAAATCAGTTGGTGACATAATACCAACCGGGGTTGTTGATCAAGCCAATTGCGCAGTTACCGATCACGATGAATTCGCTACCGGCATTATCTGAAAACTGATCCACGCGCGTCAATGGAGTCGTAACTCCGGCGAGGTTGCGATAGAACATTCTCATGGTGGGCAGAGCATTGATATCCGTAACCGGAACGTACACATAGGGAGCGTTTGTAGCACCGGGGACATTGAAGAAATTGGCTTGGATCTGAATGTTCTGGGAGTTGAAAAATGACACCTTGTATGCACCCAGGGGATTTGCCAATCCGGGTAGCGTCAGTTCCTTTGCCAGCTCAATCCTGCTTCCCAGGGGCAGAGTGGTTCCGATATAAAACTGCGGAACTGTCAATTGCGCCTGATAGAGCGATAAGATGTAATCCTGTTGGGCACTTTTGATAAAGGTACTTGTCGTAGTGTGAGGTTGGTTATCGGTATAGGTGCGATACTCTCCATCAGAGACCAGGTAAAATGCGTTGTAGTTTCCGGAATTGGTAAAGTGCCAGCCGTCCGCAGTATCTCCTGAAGGATAGGTATAAATCCTATATGAGCCACCACTTATTACTGAGAACAGGATCACCGAACGACGAGTGTTTTTCTTCAGTAAAATCATCGGTTGATGGCTGGAGTAGAGGATGGGATTGAGAGCCCGAAACTCATAGACATCCGAAGTGGCAGAGAGGTCGTATTGAGAGCTGAGAATGGCAGTTGGATCCGTCATACTTGCCTTTTTAGTGATATTCAAGAGGGCAGAACCCACGATCGGAGTAGAGACATCCATTAGCACCCGAAAGGCATCAAGCTCAAATTTCATTCTGGGGTTGAGAAACAGGGAATAGTTGTTCAAGGTACCGGTAGTAAGATTTGCGGAAAAGAATGTCCCTCCAAACGAAGGATAGATATTGAGCACGCCGTCACTATAGACAAATGTGTTTTCTAGATACGACGTACCGGCTAGATATTCCTTGAGCTTGGGATAGTCGGCAGTGGCGGAGAGTGCTATCATCTTTGACGGTGCAGTGGGAAGCTGGAAACCCATAAAGAACTCGGTCGGAACTTCATCCACGTACGTAGTGCCAACTGCAAAGCGAGCTTTGGCATAGACTACTTTGTTCGACACCGTAAAGGGTTGTCCCGCGATCCAGGGGTGGGTATCCGCTGTAACAGGATCGAGGTCAATATTGAGGGAACTGAATGACCGCTTCTTTGAGCTGTTCCATCCGAAGTTGACGCTACTCGTTTGGAAAAATGTACTATTCTTTAGATAGGGAACATTTAGACTGGTGCCGTTCTCGCTGATATTGCCATAGAGATAGGTACCACTATTGGCAAGACTGTTATAGATATACTTCCCGGTGGCTGTAAAACTGTCAGCAGAATAGTTATTTGAAAATCCCTTGTAGGTGATCAGGTCACTGCCTGCAGTTCCATAATAACGAAACAATCTATTGGAGGTGTGAGACGTGAAAGCTGTTTGAATTCCAAATTCTATCCACTGTTCATCCGGCAGCGCAACAATCAAAACACCACTTTGCCAAAACGAGATATTCACGTCCAGGTGCTGACCGACTATGCGAAATGGTGTGCCGGAAAAGTATGAGTTAATAAGGCTATTGGTATCGGGATTAAGCTCGATTTTCATGCTCAGATTGGGGTCAATAATGCCTCGCAGATCAAACCACACATTTTGGATAAAACATTGATCGTAATTGCCATTGAAGGGGATGGTAAGTGAGTTCTGCGTATCTATTGGGGTCACAAAGAAATACTTGCCGCTGTATTTGATAAAGCTGTAGGTGCTGCCACTATCGGTTGACCAGTTTGCCTGCTCAATCTCGGTCGATGTATCGAATTCGCTCCAGGTGGATATCTGAGTGTTACTCAGCTTTACCCACTGCTTTCCAAAGAGAGTTTTACTTGCTCTTTGAATTCGTACAATGCCGATCTCTGAGGTGATATTGGCGGTGTGGACATCGAGTACTTGGGAATTCAGGCTGAAGCCCGGAAAGAGGCTTTGTACTGTTGTGACGTCATTTACTTCCAGGTTTGGTGATAAAGACAAGGTAGTCTCTCCCGCGCTTTGGGTATAGCTCTGGGGAAGACGAAAACTATACTCTTCATCCGAAGTGAGCAGCAACGCTTTGGAAGCAACTGTAGATATGATAGTTAAGTCATTTGAATGATTGATTTGGAGCAAAGAAAACTCCCCATTCTGATAGACAGGAAAAGATATGCGTTCGGTAGAATAGTTATCAATCGGGACCTTGGTACCGGAGAGGTAATAGCTGTCGTAGACCAGTACTGTATTTGTCTCAGTATAATTGTCTTGCAGATCAGTATAAACATAACCCATTGGTATGGTAGAAAGTAGATCTACATAGATGCTATCACGCTTTACTGCCAGCTTGTATGTGTATGAAACATCTATAGTTCCCGTTTGAAAATACAAACTATCCCGGGCCGTCAAGTCTTGAACTTTCTGAAAGCTAATCTCATCTCCCCAAAAAAGAAGAGAATCCGAGATTGCTTCCTTCTTGAGCAGGAAGTAACTATCGTCATTGGAGGATTTGATCAGGTAATCGGAATAGACGCTAATGATGTTTCCGGTTTGATAATCTGCCGGATTGAGGTTTGGAGGTAACAGAGTGTTTTCACGCAGGTTACAAGCACCGAGGAGCAGAGCGATCATGAGTAATAGTAGAATGTTTTTCATTAATACCTTATAGCCAGTTTGAGATAAAAGAGATATTGCCAATCAGCGGAATATCCCCACTCGTTGTATTGCGTGAGCTCGATCATATCTCCCAGGGGGACAAATAAGGAGCAGCCGAAGTACTTTGACTTAGCATCAAATGCATCGGTAAGATTGAGATAATTATCAACAGTCCATGCCGTATCACCATAGCCACCGTACAAACCCAATTCACTGCCTTTGTACATGGTGCGTGACAACTGGACACGGTGGATAGCTTTACTGGTGTCTGCACCCACAGCTTCGTTATCCTGATAGTGATAAGAATAGGTATAAGCCGTCTGCCATTTACCGCGACGGAGCGAAGGAGTTATACTATATTGATAACCGTTGAAACGCTCATAATGTGCCATATTTACGCTTTGATCCAGCTTCATGAGTGTGGAGCGATAATAGAGCATTGGAGCCACTGAGAGCCCTATATTGGAGGCGGGGTAGACGCGTGCGTCATTGCCATCGGCATATGCATAATGTAGCCCCGTTTGCAAGGTCGAAAACTGCTTGGTGAGGTTTGCCATATAGATCGTGCGAAAGTGTTTGTTGTTCAGCTGAAACTCATCCACTGCCAGATCTGCCTTCCAAGTGCGATAGCGGATGCTTTGGGAGACACGATATGCCTTTCCCGTGGAATCGGGGACACTATAGCTAAAAGCTGTGGTAAAGCGCGGAGTGTTGAGCCGAGTCAGGCCATAGATATCAACCCGGTTGAGCGACTGTGCCTTGCTATAATATTGTAAGGCACGGGCAGTGTTGTCCAACAACATATTTGTCCAACCCAATCCTTCCAGGGCAGTTTGACGAGCCAGTAGGTCGTGTCCCGCTTCATCGGATGCCATCTTATAATGATATCTGGCAATAGTGGTATCTTGCTTTTTCAGGTATGCAAAGGCTACGAGGTTATGTATGGCAGCGATCTCGGGATAGGTCTGGAGCAAGTCATGTGCCAGCTTGATAGTAGTCTTGTACTGCTCCATGCTATTGAGAGCCCATAGGATACCGGCTTGAGCATCTGTTTTGCTGCTATCTGCTTCGACCACAACACGATATTCCCGCAAGCCCAAGAGAGGTTGATTGTTCATCATGTAATAGTATGCCAATGCAGTTCTGGCAGCCGTATCCGAGGGATTGGTTTCCAGATATGCATTGATATCAATGATCTTAGCTTGCCATGTCTGCTCTTGGGAATACAGACCCACGACAGCTAAGACCAATAGGATAATTACAAATAGAGATTTATTCAAAGACCTTGGCATATTCCTTTACCATTGCTGACTCCGGTGAGTACTTCTTGAGCTTCTGATAGTGCTTCTTGGCTTCCATCACATCTTTGGCAAGGTAGAGGTTAGAGAGCAGATAGCCACGAATCTCCATATCCCAGGGACTGATCTTGATATAGCGAGCGTAGTAATCCGCTGCCATCTTGTACTCTTGCTTCATATATGCAGCATAGGCTGCTTTGGTGAGCACTGTAGTACTCTGGGGATACATCTTCAATATCTCGTTGGCTTGTTCCAGCGAATCATTCCACTTTCCCAAGGCAAGCTGGCAATTCAAGATCCCGATTTGGGCATCGAGGTTTGCACCCAAGCGGTTTGAGTTTTGATAGCTCTTCAGCGCATCGTTATACTTGCCATTCAGATAGTTCAGCCAGCCAATGCGTAATTGAAAAAACTCATCGGTAGGATCTGCTGTAGCCAGGACGTTCATGATTTCCAAGCTGCGGGTATAGTTCTTTGCTGTCTCAGCGTTATAGGAATCGGTAATGCTAAACTTCTGCTCGGCTGTGAGTACGGTGAGCGTCAATATCATCACCATGATCATCAATACATGTTTCATAGTTGTCTCCTCAAATTCGTTTTGCCCGCAGGATTTCATTAGTTCCCGAGCTCAGTACGATAGATTTTATTCCTTGGTTCTTGTCGATGTCGATTGTGCCATGATAGGCTTTGATCTTGATTCCCAATAGTTTGTAAATGGTCCTACTGTCTATGTGGATGGTATCATTGGTCTCACTCATACTGCTGGTGCTCTCAAACTTCAGGGGATTAAACAAGGGTAAGAGGAAGAGCAGTGCGTTCTTCAGAATAGGTTCCAGGACTACGGAATAGACCGGTTGATCTTTCCAATCCAGTTTTTGCTTTGGGCTATAGGGCATTCTGGACAACAGCATTGAGAATGCAAACAGGGCATTGAGCTTGCGTCTGCGTAGCCCCAGAGAGTTGTAGATACCGTTATAGACAGAGAACTCGACGGTGGTACCACGGCTGGACTTGATCCAAAATCTACCCAAAAAGTCGAGATCGATATCCCACTTTTCATTGTAGGAACGGGAACCCTTCGTCACCGCATATTCCATGGTTGCCAGATTATTCAGCCCCATCATGGCTTGCAGATTTGATTCTGCTACCAATCCGGAAATAAACTGTCCCTGTTCCGGGATGCCACTACCCACAAAGGTAAAGCCCTCAGATGTTTTGACCTTGTAATTGATTAAATGGCTATACTTGGTTTTGCAACCTGCTTCCGGGCTCACCTGAACTTGGAAATGCAAATGTGGAATGGGAGATCTGCCGGAGTTTCCTACGATTGCGATCTTGGTACCCAAGCCCACATACTCTCCCGCTTTGAGGCTGATCGAGCCTGCCTTTAGATGGGCATAGAGTGTATAAATTCCATAGCCATGTGAGATGCTGATATAGTTACCCCAATTGTCGGAGTTATTTATAGCTCCAACTTCGTTATCGGGGATACCATCGACTACCTTTGATACGTAACCGGAGGCTGATGCATATACGGCTTTGTTGTAAGAATAATAATCGGTGAGACATACTTCATTGTGGGAATAGCGTTTACCGCTACTATCTTCAACCTCAAAGTCCCATGCGTAAGCCCATTCATATTTGTGGGTGATATCGCCATGATGCCCTTGTGTGACCAACCATTCGCCATTCACAGGAAGCACAAACTGAGGTACACCCTGCTTGGCAAAACGTTTCAACCGCGAGCTATAGATATCCAAAGCCTGTTCCGGATGCAAGACTCCCATTTCGTTCAAAACGGGTGTGCTATTGGAAACTCTCAAGCGTAAAGCAAAGACCACCAAGATCACGACCATATTGACGGGGAAGGCGAATACAGGTATAGGCAGACTGGAGCCCAACAAGGTATAGGGATTGACGTAATAGAAGTTACCGGACATCGCCAGTGACAACAAGAATCCCAAGATCGCCGCACCGACTGCAATTAGCCACGCAGATTTGCCGGGGATGAGAAAGATTCCACCCACGGACATCACGATCAAGACCAGGTTAAAGCCCGGGTAAAATATACCATTGGATGTACTGGCACCCAAGATTGTGACCAGCTTGCTACACACCACCCAACCCAGCAGAGTGAGCCCAAAGCTGATCCGTGAAACCATTAAAATCACAAACGCTATGGCCAATCCTGCGTACACGTTGGGCGTAAAAAACAAAGAGCCCATACTGGTAAAATATCCTGTCCACCACGTACCGAAGGCAGTGCTTTGATTGAGAAGCATGATGTGCTCGTTTGCATAGTTCGACAGGTATCCAGTCTTGGCAAAGTAAAACCAGATAAAGATGGCGGTGATCGAAAAAGAGAGGCTCATCGATGGCATGCGCAAATAGGTGTAGGTCAGATAGTTAATCACGACATACAAGAACAAGGCAAACATCGAGACTGCCATGATAAAGCCGATAAACTGCCACGGACTGTGCATCAACAACACCGTAGGGTAATAATAGCCCACCGCCAATGACGAGATCAAGCTGTTAAAAGTAATGACTCCGGACTTGCTCTCCAGGGGTTCAAAGCCTACAATACGTGATACCAAGATTGCGGACATCAAACCCAAGAGCCCTGCCAGACCTATCTGCGGCGAGATAAACGTAACGCAGAGGAGGATCAGTCCCAACAACGACGACTCGGAAAACAGGATCGTCGAGTAACTGTTCGGGATAGCGAGGATCACCCCTCCGCTTACTTCCAGTGCTCTTTTTATACTCACAGACGTTTCAAATGTTCAGGCAGATATTCACGATGGCAAACGTCGGTCAAGTCCTCTTTCTCGCGGATCACATCGACCTTTCCGGTTTCAGAAATCAATGCCACAGCAGGACGGTATTCGATAAACTGCATCCATTGTGTCACGTTGTAAGCTCCCACGGGAGATACAATCACCATGTCACCTTGATGCAAATCCGGGAATGGTACAGCCGGACGGATAATATCGATGTTCATGCATAAAGGGCCATAAAAGATGGTGTTCTGATATGTACCAGGGAAGGCTCGAGTGGGAGTGATTTTTTGTTTGTACCACCATGCCGTGATATTGGTATTCACACCGGCGTCGAGGATGACTGCACGTTCTCCGGTGGGCATATTCTTTTTGGCAATGACTGTAGAAATCAAATATCCTGCTTCATCGATCAGGACTCTTCCCGTCTCGAGGATCAAGCGTGGATTGTGAGCCCGTACAAAAGCGGATTCGTTAAAAGCGTTACCAATTGCCACTGCATATTGGTCGTAAGAGGGAGAGGAGAATTCACCAGGTGTGTATTGGGAATGCAGCGTATTCTGCGAAGCAAATCCACCGCCCAAATCGATGTAGTCGACTACGATCGAGAAGTCTGTTTCCACTCTTTCTGCCAAGGTCAGGAGCTTTTGCGCTGCCCAGTAATAGGCATTGGCATCGAGGATAAATGTACCGATATGGGTATGCAGACCCACCAGTTTCATACGCCGTCCCAACAGCAATCTTTGGATGGCACGGAAGGCTTCACCATTTTCATAATTAAACCCAAATCTGGTCCACAGCGGATATATACCCGTGTCCATATTGACACGGATAGCCACGTTGGCAATGATATCCAGTTCTTCGGAGATTTTCTCGATGAGATAGAGTTCATCCATGTGGTCGATATGAACGCGGGCACCGTCTTGAATAGCGCGCACCAGTTCGTGTCTGCGTTTACCGGGCCCGTTAAAGATAATTTCTTTGCCGTCGATGCCATTTCGTCTTGCCATCTCATATTCCATACCGGATACGACTTCGGCTCGGGCACCTTCCTGGTGATAGATATTACACAGAGCGGACAAATAGTTCGTCTTGTAAGACCATGATACTTCACTATTGGGATAGTGCATCTTGATGGTATCGACCAGTTTGCGATAGCGTTTGCGCATCACAGTTTCAGAAAATACAAAGAGTGGTGAGCCATAGCTTTCCGTCAATACACGTACTGGAATGCCTTCGATGTTGTCCTGATGGGAGACTACGCTCTTGTGTGCAAATTTATTGATACTGCCTGCGGAGTTACGTTCGATGTTGGGAGCTGTATAAACTTTCTTCATTTCTATCACCTTATTTATGTTTGATTAGTTCGCCACGGGTAGAGATTTCGCCCATCACGGAGATGTGAGACATGATGTCTTCCGCGTGACGGATAAACATAGTTCCTGCCTGATAGGGGGGAAGAGGCTCGATTTCTTTTTCCAAAGCCAACATCACCACTGCGGCAGGCTGATTTTGTCCTGCGCCTTCTGCCAAGCGTACCCAGGCAGGGAAGCGGGGATTGATCTCAATGAGGTAAAACACGCCATCGGTGCCACGGATCAGTTCCAGTTCACAAGGTCCTTGCCATTTGAGGATACCGATCACTTTGCGGGCAAATTCATCCAGAGCAGGGTTATTGACCACGACGCCGCCAAAGCCCTTGCCCTTGTCTGTAATCACGAGCTTACGCTGAGGCACCATACCGATGGTTCCGCCCTTGCCATCGCCCACGATCACGATGTTAAATTCGTCACCTTGAATGATCTTTTGGACGATGATAGGCAAGCCCCATTTGCTCTCGATGTCATAAAAGTATTTCACGGCTTCTTCCGGAGTATGTGCCTTGTATGCTTCATAGAGCCTACCCTTGATGATGACTGGGAATTCGAGGGTAGGACGCAGGTTCCAGATTTGAGCAGGGTCTGTTACGATCACAGTCTGAGGGATATTGATTCCCTTCTCGGGGAAGAACTGTGCCAGCTTGATTTTGTCACGTAGTAAAAACTGTTCTTCATCCGGCAAGAAGGTGCGGATCCCGCGTACCAATAGCTCTTGCTTCATCCGGATATAGAGAATCACTTCCGAGTCCAGAGTGGGGATGATTACATCGATCGGCGTTTTGGTGAGAATATAATCAATACGACTGACAAATGAATCTGCGCCTGTGGACGGATAAGGCATCTGATACACCTCATCGACTAGGCCATCGATAAATATACCGGATTCCATAGAGTCGTAAACCATGCCAACTATTTTCCCCGTAAAACCAGCGGCGCGTATACTGCGAATCACTGCAACACCGGGCTGGGGGTTATCTCCGGTCTTAAGGCCGGATACTGCAATCGTGATATCTAAGGAGCTAAGATCAGGATTCTTCATAAGGCTCAATCTTCCTCGACCAGATCCAAAGCTTCAAGCATCTGAATGAAGTGTTCGTAATCATTATCAAAGTGATCTTTACTGATGTCAAATTCTGCTATGACCTGTTCTGCGATTGCTTCCTTGTCCATGCCCTTTTGCAACAGCTTAAAGATTGCATGCCCGGTTTCATTGACGTTGTAACTGTATCCGGTTTCAGGGTCAAAGATAAATCCATTTTCGCTGATCGCTAGTTGTTTCATCTTGTCTGTCTTCATAAGTTCTCCTCAACTAAAACACTGAGTTTATTCAAATCGGGTTCTTGTGTGAACCCTTCTGTCCTATAGTACTATTTAAGTTTTGTTTTACTGCATGAAAAAAACACGCCAGATCCAAACAATTTCACCGGCGTGTTGCTAATGTTATATGATATTATGATTTACGATTTACATAATGTAGCGAATCTCCCCATTGCCGATAACCGATGCTCTCTCCTATGCTCGTAATCCGGTTTTCCAGACATCCGATGCACTGTGATGCATTTTCATCCAGACAGGGTTTGCCTTCATAGAGTGTGTAACTGGCTCGATATTTGGTATCGGTGATATTGGGCATGATGATATTGGCACCGGCGAGCAGTCCCATCTCCCTGCCTGTGGGGTTGAGAGCTTGTAAGGCGGTAGTGGAAGCAATATTGATATCGGGCATTGCGATGCGACACACCGCGATCATTTTCAGTGCACGTTCCAAAGCTGCTTCACCATCAAAGCCATTCACCAGGTTGTGATACGGAGTTCCATGATGAGGTATAAAGGGTCCCATCCCGATCATGTCTATATCTTCATCCATAAAGAATTGGATGTCCTCTGCCAAATGCTCCACAGTCTGTCCGGGGAGCCCGATCATGACGCCTGTTCCAGTCTGGTAAGCGAGGCGTTTCAGAGTGCGGATACACTCAATGCGCTTCGACCAACTGTGATCGGCGGGGTGCAAGGTATGATACAAGATTGGGTTGGAGGTTTCGATGCGTATTAAATAGCGATGCGCACCCAGCTCAAACCACTGGCGGTATGTATCCTCCGTCTGTTCGCCCAGGGAAAGAGTGATTCCCAATTCGCCATTGGTACGGATTTGGATTTCTTTCAAGAGGCTACTTATGAAGCCCGTAAACTCTGCATCAGAGCGTTCGCCGGACTGGATCACAATCGAGCCATAGCCCTGTTCATGCGACCATACGGCGGCTTCTATCACTTCCTCAAAGGTCATCATGTAACGCTGCACTTCTGTATTGCCTTTACGGATGCCACAGTAGAAACAGTTCTTTGTACAGATGTTGCTCAGTTCGATAATGCCACGGAAATATACATTGGTGCCCACCGTATGTTTTTTGACAGCGTAGGCTTGTTTGAAGAGCAGGTCCAATTCATCGGGATCCTTCAGGTTGAGCATCGATATCATATCTTGTGTTTTCATATTTTCTCTCTCTGTCTATTTGATTACCGTAGGAGCGACCGGCGGGTCGACCGCAAGAAACGGAGCTTCGGCAAGCTCCGGTACGGGAAAGCTTCGCTCCGCATTTACCATTTCCAGGGCAGGATATAGTCTTTAATTTCTTCGTTGTAATAACGGTCTGTCATTGTCGCGATGAAATCTCGCACCTGTTCGGCGGGGGAGAAGCTATCACGATATTGGGGAACCTTGTGATCCAGGAAGTGCTTGAACACTTTGGATTCTTTGTTTCCGATCTTGATGTCTTCCATGTATTTTTCAAACATCATGCCCATCGTGCGATAGATGATCTTGTTCGATTGCTTCACGCTTTCATTGGTGTAGATATGCTTGTAATTGAACTTCTTGAGTTCGAGCAGATAATGTGAAGTTTCTTCGTCAAAGGCGATCCAATCCTGATCGTGACTATTGGTGATCACGCTCTTGATCAAGGTTTCGATGATGTGGCTATTGGTATTACCCAGAAAGTCCGTGCATTCCTTTGGTAAGTCCTCACGACGGAGCAGGTTATAGCGGATGGCATCTTCGATGTCTTGACCGATGTAGGCAATGGTATCCGTGATGCGCACTACACAGCCTTCCAGCGTCGCAGGCATCCAAGTAAAGTTATTTCCCGCTTTTTTGGCAGCGATGTATTCATCCAGATGCGATTCGTTTTTATCCACTTGTGGTCTCAACACCGTATTGTGAACTTCGCCATCATGCGAGATGATCCCGTCACGCACTTGGAAGGTAAGGTTCAAACCCCTGCCCTTGCGTGAGATATGATCCACAATGTGCATACTTTCGATGTTGTGATGAAAGTGGCCGATTCCATGATCGACGCAACATTGACTGAGTGCTTTTTCGCCGTCATGACCAAAGGGGACATGCCCCAGATCGTGACCCAAGGCGATGGCTTCGATCATTTCCGTATTCAGTCCCAGATACTTTCCGATGGTGCGGGAGATTTGGGAAACATATGCGATATGCAAATTGCGATTTGTCATTTCTTCATCGATCAGATTGGTAAAAGAAAATACCTGAGTCTTGCCATGATAACGCCGATAAGCACCGCTGTACAGGATGCGATCGCGATCCACTGCAAATTGAGAACGCATATCGTCACCCGGCTCTTCCTTGATCCGATATGCCTTTTCATCGGCATAAGCACGCGGACTGAGGTTGCATTCATAGCGTTGTTTGATGTCTTCAAATATATTCATAACATTCTCCATATACTTTATCATTACAATTTATCGCATTTGTGAAGGGATGCAATTATTGTTTGTGTACATGGCAGAAATGCGCACTTTTGTCAAGTACCAATGTAGTTAGGTTAGAGTCTGTGGAGTTTGATAAGTGGTTTGAACTTCATGTGACTTCTTGCGCTTCAACCTATATTGGACGACACGAGCGGGATGCTCAGAGAAGGATGGGGCAAAGCCCGAACTGTCGCCGAGGATGATGAAACAGATGAACATCCTCGATGCATGGCAGTGATGTGATAGCCCCTCACGCTGTAACGCTGACTTTGCTCTGTAACGCTG
>PHBQ01000061.1 GCA_002841975.1 Candidatus Cloacimonetes bacterium HGW-Cloacimonetes-1 | reverse complement strand
TAGTTTCCTGCAGGAGGATTAAATGTAGGGATGCTGACACTACCTGAGGGATCGATAAAGTCACTGAGGCTACGTGGAGAGAAATAATCACCATCTGTACGTGAATTCGGAATTCCTACTATGTGCTTTGGGGTTGCAGGAATGGGAGTATTGATATAGTCCACATCGTAGTAAGTGGTGCGGATGTTATAGGCAGTAACACCATCGGTTGCAGCATAGACGAGTCCATTTGCAAAGTTTCCGGTCGGAGCGCTGAAAGAAACGTTCATGACCTGAACTACGCGAGATTCATAATCATCAAAATCACTGCTGAGCTGTGCAAAAGTCACAGCAATCGGGTTGATAACATTGCCGGTGGAAGTGGCAGGGGCAGCGTTCATGCTGGGAACGAATTGGATCATTCCGCCGTATTCGCTGATTTTGCCGGTCAAACCGGTAATGCCATCATAAAGATTGTAGGTGGTAGTGATGACTCCGGCTATATCATCGATCAAAATACCGGCTGTAGCATCCTGGAGGTGTTTTTGGAATCTATAGGCTTGTTGGTATGTGAGGACGACTTCACCGGTGACTTTGTAAACTGTAGTAGCGTCTGCAGGCATAGATCTCAAAGCAGAGAGATTGCTGACAAGGACGGGGAAAGTATATGTCGCCGTGGCTACGTTACTGGGATCAAATCCGGCAGCCGTTGCCATCGCCTTGACTGTAGTGGTAGTAGAGACATTGATAGGAGTCGAGTAAACAGTAGATGTGGCAGTAGGTGTTGTGCCATCCAGAGTATAGCGGATGGTGGCTCCGGGAGTAGCACAAGCGATCGTCACATTGACGGGATTGCCATAGACACCGCCGGCAGGTGTGAAAGTAGGAGTAGCAGTATTGTTTCCGCCACCAGGAGTAAAGGTGTGCATACCCAGATCGGTGATATAATCGATAGGATGTACGATCCACTGGGAATTCTCGGGAGTGGTTCCCGAAGCGGTTACCCAATCCAGGCTTCCGACTGTGATAGTAGGCTTCCGAATCATAGTATGATTCAGAGTACCGTCGGTAACGCCCGCTACAGGCCAGCCGACACCCGGATCTGTCAGATAAAGACCGATAACATCGATCAAAACATCGGTTCCACCTACGTTCTTGAATAGACCTAAAGCATCATCACCATTGTAATTGGTCACGGTGCTGGTGACATCAGATGTTGCCAAAATCGCAGCATTTGCCTGAGGATTGGCAACTACATAGACATCATTGTTGGCAAGTGTTCCGGTCATCGTAAGCATATATGTAGTTGACCAGGCACCACCGTTGGAACCAAGTTTCACCTTGTACTGTGATAAATCTACAGTAGCTCCGGTGCCGTTAAATATCTCGAGAGCTTTGTTGTTTGAAGATCCCTCGACATATTCAGAGAAAAATAAATCTTCCGCAACAGGGCGGAATGGACCGGCATACATAGTGAGTACCGGCAGTAATACGAGCAGTAATAATAGTAGTCTTTTCATCTTGACTCTCCTTAAAAATCTATACTAATGTCATTGATATGCAGGATCCACATATCAAATAGTGGACACTAATCGATATTACAATTTTATCTACACTCACAATATAGGCAAGTAAAATCTTTGGGTCGGGTATATTCGTGCAATTTAGGCCATGTAACCACGTAGCCGGAGGATGAGGATCCACCGCAAAAAGAAGGAAAACGGCAGTTTTGTAGAGCATGACGCCGATCCTGTTACAGGCAAAGCGACCCTTACTGCAACCCCGGCTCTCGGAGAGGCACTTCCCTCATAACTCCCTCGTGGCGACCCGGGGATCACGAGGGAGTCACGAGGAGATCATTCCGGAATCGAGTAAGCAGCGACTATGAGTATATTGTTTACGATTATGCAAAATCCGAATAAATAGATTGACATTATATTTGATATCAATTCCATAGAGAGTATTGAAAATACGAGTTACCGACAGATAAGGAAGCCTGACATGAAAATCACTATGATTTGTTTGCTTGTATTGATCTCTGCTTTGTTGTGCGTGGCCTGCGAAAAGACAACTGAACTGGAGAAGGTCTTGGTTCTATCTATTCTCACGGAGAGTGGAAGCTATCCGGACAGTATGGAAATAGTTGTTTCATGTAATATCGATGGGGCAGATATCCGCTATACCATAAACGGAAGTGATCCCGATCTGGATTCCGAGGCATATTCATCACCCATAAAGATCGGAGATATTGTGAATCCGGAAATGAATTTTGTCAGTTTCAAAGCCAAAGCCTTCAGAGATGATTGCATTTCCAGCCTTACCGTTTCCAGAGAGTACTCTTGCATTTCAGAGCACACTGTAGTCACTCCGGAAATATCTCTTGCTCTGGAAACAGGTCAAGCCATGGCAACGCTCAGCCTGTCTTGTGCCACTCCGGATGCGATGATTCGATATACGATCAACGGTACAGAGCTAAATAATATGTCTCCCATCTACCAGCATCCCATCACGATCAGCAGGTTCGGAACAATAGTAATAAAAGCTAAGGCTTTCAAACAGGATTGGATTCCCAGCGAATGTGCAGAAAGATGGTTTTTCATACTCCATCCCGCCCAAGATATGGTATTAATAGAGGGAGGAGATGTCGTTATCGATACCTTAAACGCGCGTCTCAACAGTTATTATATGGACAAACGAGAAGTTTCTCAAACAGATTATTACACGGTGATGGCATCAGCTGATGATGTTTATCTGCCCTCCAAGGGAGATTATCCGGTGTATTATGTCTCCTGGTTCGATGCCGTAGCTTATTGCAATAAACGTAGCCTACTGGAACGCATTACCCCATGCTATACATACAATAACACGAGTGTTACAAATCCTGATTCCTGGCCTGAAGGATGGAATACCAATGATGCCAATAGTACAAATATTTCATGTAATTGGGATGCACCCGGATACCGTCTGCCTACGGAAATGGAATGGATGTTTGCGGCGAGTGGTGGAGCATTGGGTCACAATTATCAATTCAGCGGTTGTGATAGTATTTACTCTGTAGCTTGGTACGATGAAAACTCCGGTTCCTCGGTGCACGAAGTCGCGACCAAAGAGCCGAATGAACTGGGTATATACGATTTGAGCGGTAATCTCAGTGAGTGGTGTTGGGATATATTTGCCCCATACCCATCCGGACCCCAAGTCAACCCCCATGGCCCTTCAACAGGTTCACAGAGAGTAATTCGGGGAGGTTCCTGGTACAGCCCTGAAGAGATGTGCCAGGTTACGGCAAGAAGCTCTGGGTTGCCAACTCAAAATCAAGCAGCAAGCATTGGTTTCCGCTGTGTAAAAAAGCAGTGGATACTGCCATTAAGCCAGGGCAAAAAGAACAAGTGAACAGATTGCCAGGGCTCCGGCGAGCATCTGGCGAATAGTCATGGATTCCCGCAGTACTATCATTGCGAGAGCCACGCTGATCATCGGATAGAGCGATGTGAGCAGGATGACCACGGAGGCTTTGCCATGCTTAAGAGCCTGGAGAAAAAAGAAGGTGCCGATCATGCCGGTAAGCCCGGTCAATACTGCAAAGATGACGCCTTTTCCACTCCAGGTAATTTTACCGGGGAGTAGTAGCGAAGTGAGGATTGCGGCAAAGACGATGCCGAAGATTTCGTAAAAGATGATTTCCTTGGAAGTGAGGTACAGCGTTGCCAGCTTTGGAAAAAAGCCCCACATCCCATAAAACATCAAAGCCCAAAGGGCGTATTGTAACCAAGCACTCATAATTTTTATCCTAATTCCACGTTCAATTTTAGGCAATTTTAAAAAGCCTGTGGAATTGTCAATTTGTGAATGGAAACGCAATGCAAAACACATCAGATGGTTGGCAAAATGTCAGCCCGACAGGGCAACATCCGATAGCTACGGGTTCAGAGCATTGCCTCAGCGATGAGCAGACCTCGTTATAGTTCCTCCCAGATAGAGCCCTTCGCGGGCAACACAAGTCGAGTGTCTGTATGGCACACACCTCGTGTTCCCACTACCGATGCGACGATGATTACATCGTGTCTAGGTGTAGATGCCAGCTGTGTGTCCCGCTATTCAAAAAAAACTCTTTACGAAAATGCGCTCTTACAGGAAATAGTCTAACATCTTCAATGGAGGTATTATGCCTTGTAAAATGAAACATCTTGTAATGATCCTGATGCTTGCGCTTGTGACCTGTGGTCTGTTTGCAGCGGGCGAAACAATATATGATATACGTGTCGAAGGGACGCAAAACGTGGACCCTCAGCTAGTAAAATCTGCCATTAGTATGCAGGTCGGGGATGCTATGGATCCCGAAGAGGTATCCAAATCCTTGAAAAATCTCTATAAACTGACGATATTTTCGAGCGTGCAGTTTGATAGTGAACCCTATCGTACGGGAATCAATATCATCATCAAGGTCAAGGAATATCCGATTGTTCAAGAAGTTGATTTTGTTGGGTTTAAGTCCATCAAAAAGGATCGCATTGAGGAGCTATTGACCCTCAAGAAAGGTAGCTATTGGTCAGAATACCTGAAGAATCAGACCAGTTCAAAGCTAAAGAGTGAACTCTCCGGCAAAGGCTTTAGCAATGCGGATATCGAGATTGAAGAACGTCCCCTTGCCGATAACAAGATTGCCATCCGCGTCGTATGCGACGAAGGCAAGAGAGTAGCAGTGAGCGAGATCACCTTCATCGGCAACAGCAGCTTTACAGACAAAGAACTGGGAAAACGGATGAAGACCAAATCCTCCAGTTTACTGCGTTCCGGACGTTTTGAACAGGCCAAATTTGATACAGATCTCAGGAATGTGGAAAGCTATTACAAGAAAAACGGATACATCGATGCCAGAATTTCAAATTGGGAACTCAAAAAGCTCAGTGACAGGCATTTGGAATTGATCATCACCATCGAAGAAGGCGACAAATATACTTTCGGAACAGTTACCGTAGAAGGTAACGTCAATTTTACCACAGAGTCCATCGTCTCCCTGTTTACGTTGAAGACAGGTGAACCGTTTGACCAAGAAAAGTTTGATAAGCAGTTGGGAAAGGTATACGCCCTTTACTTTGATGAAGGATACATCTATACTTCGATAGTTCCGGAACAAAAAAGGGATGAGCAACTCCTGAACATCAACCTCAAAATCGAAGAAAATACCCGTGCCCGGATCCGTCAGATCCGCATCAGCGGCAACAAAAAAACCAAAGAAAAGGTACTGAGACGTCAGCTGGAGATTGCTCCCGGAGATTATTACCGTCAATCCCAAGTGATTCTATCGCAGCAAAATATCTATAACATGGGCTTCTTTGAGCCGGACATCAAGCTGGATTATGACCGCATCAATAACGCTGGAGATATCGATTTGCATCTCGATGTGGTGGACAAATCTTCCGGTGTTGCCAATGGTGGCATCGGCTATAATAGCCAGGACAAATTTGTGGGGCAACTCAGCCTCAACCAGAACAATCTCTTTGGCAACAACTGGTCTTCCGGCATCAAATGGGAATTTGGTGGCGATACCCAGAATTTTGAATTTAGCTTTACCAACCCCAATCTCTACGACAGTGATCTGTTGTTGGGTACAAACCTGTATTATACTACCAAGAACTGGAGCTCTTTTTACTACGAGATATTTACCAGAGGTGCAGCACTCCGCTTGGGGCAGTCCATCCCCTGGATCAACCGTACCCGCTTGATTGGCGGATACTCTCTCTATTCCAAAAAGTATCGCATCACCAATATCAGCCAAATCGATACAACTTCTGCTGCAAATGCGACACTCCTCGAACTCAATGCACTGGATTGGCGTTATACCAGTTCCTTCAATGTTACCCTGAGCCGCGATACCAGAGACAATGTATTCTTCCCCACCAGTGGAACGCAGCTGACGCTATACTCCGAAATTGCCGGTGGCATTTTGGGTGGAGACTTTGATTATTTCAAGCAGATAGCCCAGGTCAATTGGTACATGGAGATGTGGTACAAACTGGCACTCCGTACAAAGTGGAGATTTGGCTATGTCACACATTATGGCCGCTCCAACGACGCACCCCCGGATGAAAAGTTCTATCTGGGTGGCACCGGTGCCGATGGTATCCGTGGCTATGCCGATCGTTCTATAGGACCGGAAGGTGGTGGAACTCGTGAAATACTATTCTCTACAGAACTGGGAATTCCGATCGGCAGCGATCAGATAGTTGGCGTGTTGTTCTTTGATGCCGGTAACGGCTATAACAAACTGAGAGAATTCAATTTCCTCGATTTCAAAAAAGGCGTTGGTGCCGGTGTTCGGATCCGTAGTCCCTTTGGACTCATTGGATTTGACTATGCCTTTAACGTGGAAGATCATCTCTGGGAACCGCATTTACAATTTGGTACCACATTCTAAGATGAATTATAAACACTTATTTGGGCCGGTTAATTCTCGCAGGCTGGGAACATCCCTGGGAGTGGATCTGATTCCATTTAAGTATTGTCCTTTGAACTGTGTCTATTGTGAAGTTCAAAGCACTACTCACCTTACTCTGGAGCGTAGTGAGTATTTTCCCATTACCGAAATATTGACGGAGTTGGATGCCTTCTTGAGTACCAACCCCCACTTGGATTATATCACCTTTTCCGGGGCTGGGGAACCGACTCTCTATAGTAAAATCGGCGATATCATCGCTTTTATCAAAACGAATTATCCCCAATACAAAGTGGCATTGCTCACCAATAGCATCTTGCTCCACGATGAGGAGTTACGTAGAGAAATCCTAGTCTGTGACCTGATCTTACCTTCTCTGGATGCAGTGAGTCAAGAAGCTTTTGAAAAAATCAATCGCCCCGTTCCGGGAGTATTGAGCACAGACATTATTGCCGGATTGATAGCTCTGCGGCAGGAATACCACGGCAAAATGCTCTTGGAAGTATTTATTGTGCCGGGCATCAATGCTCACGATGCAGAACTCATCCTACTGGCAGAGGCGATAAATGCCATCAAACCGGACGAAGTACAGATCAATTCTTTGGATCGTCCCGGTACCGAAGACTGGGTCACTGCAGCGGATCCTGACACGCTCAAGCACGTAAAGAAGGTGTTTGAAAAGCTCACTAACAGTAAAATCGAAATCATTGCAAAGCTCAAAGCTGATCCGAAGATAGAAGTGCTGGACAAGGACATCGTAAACAACATCAAATCTATTTTGATCCGTCGTCCATTAACGGCCGAGGACTTGGCATCCACTCTAAATTTGCATATCAATGAAGTGAGTAAAATCTTGCGTCAATTGTCCTCAGAGGCGAAGCTCAGTATCAGCAGAGAAAACCGAGGAGTGTTTTATCAATGGATTCAATAAACAATTCCTGTGCCATCATCACAGCTGCCGGTTCCGGCACGCGCTTGGCAGGCGATACCAAAAAGCAGTTTTTGGAATTGGGTGGAATACCCATATTGATCCGCACTGCAGGCATATTTTTTAATTCACCACATATCACAAACGTCATCATCACCGCTCCCGAAGAAGATCTGGAATATTGCAAAGGATTGATGTTGCAATACTTTGAAAATGTCGGGAAACCATATTTGGTCTTGGCGGGTGGTGTAGAAAGGCAGGACTCCATATTTGGTGCCTTGCAGAGGTGTAAAAAAGACACGGACTATGTCTTTATCCACGACGCAGTACGTCCCTTTATCACCCAGGATTTGATCGACAAGCTCTATGAAGCAGTGGTCGAGTTCCATGCCGTGGTCCCGGCTTCGCCCTGCAAAAACACGATCAAGAGCGTAATCGGTGATACCATAGAGCATACCTTGGATCGGAAAAGCCTGATCCAGGTCTTTACTCCCCAGGTATTTGATTTTAAGTTATTGCTAAATAGCTATATAGAAGCCTATCAAAAAGAACTGTTCTGCACCGATGATGCCCAGATAGTCGAAGCAACGGGATATCCTGTTCGTTATTTACTGGCATCCGATCTCAATATCAAAATCACCGATGAGACAGATATGTTCTTTGCCCAACAAATAATTGATAAAAATATGATATAATAGAGGTTACACGATATGTCCGATAATTTATATTCTTTAGTTACTCCCAGGCAGCATCCTCGCAGCCATGTAAAGTTTTTACACCGAGCTCTTCAAAGCTTCGGTAAGCTCAAGTTTGACATTCAAATCCCGATATTTGGGATTGGATGTGGAGTCTTGGGACTGAGTCTGCATCGTGTTTCTGTGGATATGGGGCAATATGCATCCCGTTTGCTGAGAGCCTTGGAGTATCGTGGCTACGATTCCACAGGGGCAGCATTTCAAGATGATGAACGTAACATAGTTCTCCTCAAAGACGTCGGCGCTCCCAGCCTTCTGGTCAAGACCTTAGGTATCGAAAAACAAGCGGGCAAGCTCTTTTGCGGACAGGTTCGCTGGGCAACTTTTGGCTTTGTTAACAAAGTAAATGCCCAACCCCACGTCGTGAATTGCAAACGGCATATCTACGGTGCCCACAACGGAAACATCACAAATACGCGTGAACTCAAGCAGTTCCTCACTCAAGAGGGTCATGCTGTGATGTCGGACAACGATGGCGAAATGCTGGTTCACACAATTGAACACTATTTTGACATCGAGCTTAATCGTGCGGACAATCCCTCCTCTGCCAATGGACGCAAGAGCTGCATGCGCAAAGCTATCATATCTGCAGCCGAAAAGATGATCGGTTCTTATGCAGCGGTGGTAGTAGATCCCATTACTGAGACAGAGTGGGCGATCAAATCCGGAAGCAGCCTGTATTTTGGTATAGGCGAGATCGACGGCAACAAATTCTCGCTGGCATCCTCGGATCTGACGGCTGTATTGCGTTTTACCAAGATGTTAGTTCCGCTCCGTGAAGGTGAATTTGCCGAGTATAATGCAGATCAGTATCAGATCTATGCCCAAAAAGATCTAAGCTTCAAGCATCTCAATGCTCCGACCGAGAAATACACAGCAGGGGACAAAATAGAATCCAAGCCCGTTCATTCAAAGCTGAGAGCAGAAGACGTTGAACTGATGCCTGAGTTTGAATATTTTATGGAGCAAGAGATCTATGCCCAATCCGAATCTACCGGCAAGCTCGTAAAGCTGTTCCAGGGCGGATCCAATACCGGACGTCGCATGATCGACCTGCTTACCAGGGAAAACCTCTTGGCTGAATTATCCGATAATATGCATCTAATCTTGAACGAACCGGATTTTAATAAGAAGGCCGTGATCTTTGAAACACTATTTAGCTCCGAGATCATGCAGCGTTTTTCGCAACTGGTGGAAGAAAGCTATACTGCGATCTTTGATGTAGCAGTCAAAGAAGATTTTGAAAAGAAGTACTTCTTTTCCACGGATAAGAACATCTTCATCGATCTTTTGGGAAATGAGTTTGACCGGCGCAAGCTGATCCTGGCGAAGGCTTTGGATTCGATCGCAGAGCAGGTGGACGTTCGTGAATTCGATGCAAGTGTAGATAGCTTTCTGGATCAAGTCAAGATCACTATTCAAAACAACCGTAATGCCTACACTATCGCTTGTGGAACTTCCTTCCATGCCACCAAAGTAGCTGCGTTGTTTTTCAATGAGATTGCCAATATCGAGATTATCCCCATCCTTCCGGGAGATTTCCGGGGAGAGTATTCCAATTGCATCAAGAACAACGATCTGATCATCGGTGTTTCCCAAAGCGGAGAGACCAAAGACCTCATCGACATCTTTAACGATATAGACCACAAAAACCTCAGCGTCCGCAAGGTGGTGCTGGTCAACAATATGAATTCAACCTTGGGTCAGGAAAAGAGCGACGTGGCGATCCCGATTCTCTGCGGACCGGAAATTGCCGTACCAGCCACAAAGAGCTTTATGAATCAGATCACGCTGTTTTACTATCTGGCGATCAAGACTGCCGAAATGAGACTCAAAAACTTCCCCTCTGCCGATCCCGAGGAGCAAAAGAAGCAGGAAGCCCAACTGGCAAAACGGATCAAATCGCTCAACGATATCCCGCTGTTGCTCAAAGAAACAGTGGATAAAACGGTGGACGTGATTGATTCTATGGCGGCAAAGATTTACATGGAGCCTTCACTTCACATCCTGGCAACCAAGATCAGCGGTGTGGCAATGGAAGGAGCTCTGAAGATACGTGAGACTGTACTCAACCATGCCGAAGGCAGAGAGGCATCCGAATTTAAACATGGTCCCAATACCATACTCGGTAAAAACACGGTATTCGGAATCAAACATGTCCGTAGCTTCATGAGAAATTACAGTAACCTCATGGATACTCTGTGCGACAAAGCCTTTGAAAAGAGTATCCCGCATGACGAACTGAAGAATATCTACAAGGCTCTGGGTGATTTTATTTTTACCAGAAATGAGCCTTTTAACCTCTCGTCGGAAGGCAAAGAAATCTTTCATTCAGTAGCAGATAATTGTGACTTCTTTGAGCCACTTTACCGGAACTATCCGCTGATCTATGTCACCGGACCGGACGAACGTGACGTCAACCTCACCATTTCGCAGATCAATACACACAAGATCCGCGGTGCCAATACTTACATCATTGCCGAAGAGAACGATAATCTGATGAAGAATGCCAGTTCCAACCCCAATGAAGGTAGCTATTATGGCTGGGGCTATGTGATGCTTCCCAAGACTGGAGATAGCTTGATGACTTGCTTCTCGGCTTCGATAGTATTGCAAATCCTGGCTCTCAAGATGAGCGTGCGCAAGCTAAAGAAACTGGATACTCTCAAGGTATTGGATCACGGTGTTCACCCGGACGTTCCCAAGAACGTATCCAAATCCATCACTGTGGACTAAAGATGTTCAAGATCGGGCTCGGTTACGACGTACATCGCTTGGTCCCGGATCGTAAACTGATCCTGGGCGGGGTCGAGATACCTCATGAACTGGGGCTTTTGGGTCATTCCGATGCGGATGTACTGATTCACGCCCTCATCGATGCTCTCTTGGGAGCATTGGCTTTGGGAGATATTGGATTGCACTTCCCGGACACCGATCCCCAATATAAAGGTGCGGATTCCCGGGCATTACTGCGCCACGTATTTTCCATGGTGATCGAACAGGGTTTCAGAATCGGAAATCTGGATGCCACGATCTGTGCCGAGCGTCCCAAACTGAAGGATTACATTGTAAGGATGAGACGTAATATTGCCACCGATCTGGGTTGTGATATCGGCGACATTTCGGTCAAAGCGACCACCGAAGAAGGCCTTGGCATTTCCGGAGCGGAGCAAGGAATGAGTGCCACTTGTATTGTGCTGCTCTATAAAGTTTAATGAAAGCGATCGGAGTCATCGGATATCACCACACCGGCAAGACTACGACAGTAGTAGCCTTACTGCGTGTCCTTCGTTCCCGGGGCTTCAGTGTATCCTCGATCAAAGATATTCACAGCGAAGCATATCGGGCGGATAAGGAAAACTCCAATTCCTGGCTCCATGCAGCGGCAGGGAGCGACAGTGTTTTCGCCAGAGGGCTCTATGATACAGCCCAGATCTTTCCCCATCAGCTATCGTATTCCGATATGCTAAACCGGCTCAATTCGGATTTCCTGGTGATCGAAGGGCTCAAAACAGCTCCGGTTCCCAAAATCGTCTGTGCCGAGACCACTGGACAGCTCGACGAATTGATCGACGATACTACGATAGCAATCTCCGGCATAATTGCCAATGATATCACGGAATACAAAGGCATCCGGGTTTATTGCCTCACCAAAGAACTGGACGAACTGGTTGATACTGTTGTCCAGCATGCCTTCACAGCTTTGCCGGATTGCGATCCGGAGTGTTGTTCCCGCTGTGGTATGTCTTGCCTGGAGCTGGCAGCTGCAATCGTCCAGGGGAAAGCTACACGCCAGCAATGCCAACTCGATATGGATAACGATCTATCTTTACAGGTAGGCGATCAGGACATCGTGATTGTACCTTTTGTCCAGGATATCCTGCGTGACCTCATCATCAGCTTTGTCAACAATCTCAAGGGCATCGATCCTGATGGCGATATCAGCATCCGCATCAAGCGCTGAGCACAGTTATATGATTGTCACGGATACTCTTCTCTTTTTTGCAGCTCACGATCCGGAGCTCTTACCATTTTGGCGAAATGCCACTATTGGCATCGCCGGAGCAGGGGGATTGGGCTCCAATATCGCCATCTCGCTGTGCCGTGCCGGGATTGGTAAACTGATCATCGCAGATTTTGATACCGTCTCGCTCACCAACCTCAATCGCCAACAGTTTTACCTGGACCAAGTCGATCTGCTCAAAGTGGATGCTCTACGCGCTAACCTCCTCCGAATATCTCCTTATACCGAAATCCGGACAATTCCCCGGCGCGTATCAGCAGATAATCTGGCACAGATATTTGGTTCGGTTGATATCCTGATCGAGGCATTTGACGCAGCGGAGCAAAAGCAGATGTTGATCGAGTCATGGCAGGTATTGTATCCCCACAAGCCGATCATAGCTGCTTCCGGTATTGCCGGAGTGGGCGACAATGACTCTTTGAAGACTATTCGGCTTGGCAATCTCTATCTCTGTGGTGACGGTAGCAGTGAACTGCTTCCCGGTATCAGTCCCGTAGCACCCAGGGTCGCCATTGTGGCAAATATGCAGGCAAACCTCTGCCTAGAACTACTGCTCCCCAGACCGGGTGAAAAGGATTAACAAATGATAAAAGTAAATGAAAACAATGTCGAATGGGAGGTGGGGATGACCGTGCGTTCTTTATTGATCAAGATGAAATACAGCTTTCCCATGCTGGTAGTCAAGATCAATGGTGATCTCGTCAAAAAAGCTGATTATGACACGACACCGATCCCCGATGAGGCATCAGTAATGGTGATTCACCTCATTAGCGGAGGTTGATGACTCTGTGCAGCTGGATTTGTAATCTGGCTTTGATGCCGTCCCGCAGCATCCACTCTGCCAGTGTCTCTGCCGGTAACAGGCGTGTGACCGGTGAAAACAATAATATCCTATTCCCCAATTCATGAGTATTGATAAAGGCTTTGGCAAAATTGTAGTCATAGTGACTGGTTAGCACAAATTTCAGCTCGTCATGAGGCTGCAAATAGCGTAAATTCCACTTCGGAAAGCTATCTCCATGCCCACTGCCGGGAGTCTTGACATCCACTATTTTACGGACGTAATCCGGCACCTCGCCCAAGTACATCGAGCCATTGGTTTCGAGCAGGATATCATATTCTTCCAGATGCAATTGCTCCATTAGTTTCAGCACATTGTCCTGCAATAAGGGTTCTCCACCGGTGATCTCGACCAGACGGGCGGGATATTGGGCAACGGTTGCCATGATTTCGGAGATTGGCACCTTATCCTGCGGAAGGTGGCTGTACTTGGTATCGCAATAGGAACAATTGAGATTGCATTCTGCCATACGGATAAATATACATGGGAATCCCGCATAGGTAGATTCACCCTGAATGCTGTAAAAGATCTCACAGATACTTAAGCTTTTTTCCATAATTAGAACGGCAAATACGGGAAGTCTTTGTGGTAGCCCAAACGTTCATCGATGATGTCGTTGAGTTCCATGGGATCTCCTACGACAAATTTCTCGCGTTTACCTGTCCGAAAAATAGTATAATCCTCGCCACAGACCAAATAGGACTCCACCCATTCAGCATCACCAAAGCGGGGAACTCCATCCACCAATAGCAGGCGAATGTTCTCAGCTTCGATATGCAAGAGATTTTCAAATGGGTCATTATCAATGCGGTCGATGAGCAGTAGATTGGCAGTATTATCGGGATCTAAAGTTCCGTATTTGGGATCCAACATCAAAGCTTGAACCGCATTCTCGGTCGCCATCTTGTAGAGCGTGGCAGTGCTGAGATCGGGGTAGATCTGCTTTGCCATCAGAAACTCGGCAATGATATTGATCCCTCCGGACATTGTGGAATCTGTACCCAGTGCCACGTTGGCACCCTGGCGGAGTGCAGATTCGACGTTGAAAGTCTCGCCGATCAGATACATGTTGCTGGAAGGACACCAGCAAACCGATGCGCCAATCCCGGCAATTTCTCCGATCTCTGCTTCCGTGAAAGCAATGCCATGAATCATCAAGGTGTTTTTCCGGAGTAATCCCATAGTCTTCAATGCTACAAATTCACCTTTGGTGACATCATCCGTACCCTCTCCCAAATGGATGATAAAAGGCATCAGCCCTTTACTGAGAGCCATCTCCTCCACTGGGTCTTTGCCGCCCCACCAATTTTTGAGAGTGACGGAATGACATTGGCGGAACTGCGGGGGAACTATGATCGGGAAAGATTCGTAGTAGGCATCTTGCTGCACAGGTGCATGATCTTGCACTATCCCGCAGCCGGAAAAGAGGTTTTTGTAGCACCCCAGCTTTGCCAAGAGCAATGCTGAAGGATCCAGCAGATCAAAACTGCCATCATTGACCCAAAACAAATTGCGTTCATGATAACTGAATGCACTCTTCATATCCTCGACCCAGATATGGGAATTGGGATAGGGTCGATTGTCTCCTGCGCGGGGGAGCCAGTTTCCGATCAAATGGTCGTGTGAATTGATGAGAGGAATATAGGCATATGCGTCCGGGACACTCATATAATCCGGTGCTCCGAGCACATGCTGAGCCTGAATATTCAGCTCGATCCCAGCTTCAATTCGATCAGAACTGATGACACTGACCGAAGGTTTGATAATCATCTACGGATTTCTTTTACCCTTTTTATAAGCTTTGGCAAAATCTCAAATAGGTCACCCACTACACCCAGATCTGCGACTTTGAAGATCGGAGCATCGGCATCCTTGTTGATTGCGATAGTATAGTCCGAAGAGGACATGCCGGCAATATGCTGAATCGCACCGGAAATTCCAACCGATATATAAATGTTTGGTTTTACTGTTTTACCTGTTTGCCCCACTTGGTGTGAATATGGAATCCACTCGGCATCCACTGCTGCTCTGGAAGCTCCGGCAGCACCATCAAGGGCTGCGGCCAGCTCTTCGATCATGGCAAAGTTCTTTGCCTCTTTGAGCCCGCGTCCACCGGCGACGATGATATTGGCTTCCGTGATATTGATCAGATTGGTTTTCTCTTTTTCAAAGCCTAACCACTGGGTTTGATCGGTGTCAAATTCAAAATTCACTTGCTCCAGAACCACGATTCCGTTACGGTCGTCGTCTCGGGGTAGAGGATCCATCACTTTGTGACGAACCGTAGCCATCTGGGGGCGATGATTTGGAGTCACGATGGTCGCCATGATATTGCCGCCAAATGCAGGACGGGTTTGCCACAAATTCCGGCTTTCGGCATCATATTCCAGCCCGGTGCAATCCGCAGTGAGTCCCGTATGAATCTGGATCGCTACCCGCGGGATAAAAGATCTGCCGGTCACAGTAGCTCCGGCTAAGACTATAGACGGTTTGTATTTCAAAGCTAACTGGGAAAAGGCTTTGGCATAGCGTTCATCCCGGAAATGCTTCAGGGTCGGATCATTGACGTAGATTACCTGGTCGGCACCAAACGCAATCAGTTCTGCCGTCAGATGTTCGATTTCGGAGCCCAATAAGATAGCGCTTAGTTCCGCATCCATCTGATCTGCCAGTTCCCTGCCCTTGCCCAAAAGCTCCAGGACTACGGGTGCCAAGATTCCTTCTTTTTGTTCGGCAAAGACCCAAACTCCCTGATAGTCGTCCTTGTTAATGGCTTCGACAGCCATCCGGCGTAAGATTATAGCATCAAAGGGACAGGCCTCTACACAGGCACCACACACGGTACATTTATCAATATCTATAGCTGCAAGTTTATCAGTTACTTTTAACGCATCATAGGCACAAGCCTTGATGCAAGCGCCGCATCCAACGCATTTTTCATTAATGATTTCGATCATACAGTTCTCCTATTGCAATCACAATCGAGTTTAGGAAATTTGTCAAGAAAAAACGCAGGGTTGGGATGATCGTGGGTTATAAAGACCCATAGACTCTATAAAGAGTTAGTGAAAACTACAATTTGGCTCACTGAAAACTTCAAAAGGGATTTACTATATCAAACGCCATGAGGAGCATAGGTTTTATCTTCCGACGCGGGGGTCTGTTGGGAGTCAAAACCGATATATGGCACGTTTTGACCTTCAATTTTGCACAAGCTGTATAGCTTTGCGATCATGTAACGGCCATATTCATCCATCTAAGCTTGTAAAAACTCCAAGCACAAAATTAAGGGTTAAAACAGGAGCACTACTTCGGAATGATCTGGTATCAAGAGATATATCTTGACACAACCATAAATCCCGTCTTAGTCGTGCCAAATACCAAAGAGGTGACCTGGATGCGCAGTAGCCTAACTCCACATGATGCAGAATCTTTCTTTCATGTCGTGAACCACTCAATCGACGGCAGAAATCTTTTTTACGATGAAGGTGATTATAGAACCTATTTGACTATGTTCAAAGCAGCTATTGGTGCGGATTTAACTGTCATCGCGTATTGCCTGATGCCGAATCACTTCCACTTTTTACTCAGACAAAATGTAGCCAATGCTATGTCGACTTTATTCGAGGTATCGCACAAAAGGTACGCTAGGTATTTTAACAAGAAGCATGGCTTCAAAGGTACCATCTTTCGCTCTCGACTAAACCACAAAGAGGTGACGAACGAAAAATATCTTCTGCAAGCGTGTGCTTATATTCATGCCAATCCGGTACAGGCAAATTTGGTCAATTTCCCCGAGGAATGGGCATTTTCAAATTTCAGGGAGTACATGCAGCTGAGGGATGGTAGCTTGTGGTCTGAACAATTTCTGAAGGATTACATCGGGAATCAGGAAAATTACAGGGACAGAGTTATCGAAATAGCACGGAACAAAACCTTGCAGCGGGCTTTTGAGAAAGACTTGCTGCCTATGAAG
>PHBQ01000060.1 GCA_002841975.1 Candidatus Cloacimonetes bacterium HGW-Cloacimonetes-1 | reverse complement strand
ACCGGCATAATCTGAGATCAAACCGTCTAAGGTGTAACTTTCTGTAGCAGACGCCCATTCGGTTGGAGCATCGGAATAAACATAGTTGCTACCATTGGGGTCACCGTATGGATTGCTCATTGCAAACCAGCTAACACCGTTGTTATTGGATATTTCCCATCCCCAAAAATCAACTTCGGGGAATGTGTTAGGATCAGTGAAATCACCTTTGATCTGGAAATCTACACGGATAGCACCGGTTGAGGGAAGAGTAATAGCCGGAGTAATCAGATAGTTCAGCATATTTTGATTGTAGGAACCGGTTGCATTCTGGTTTTTCATTACATGGGTTGCTGATGGAGCATCGGCAGCCGTTGCGATATGCCACAGGTCTCCACCCAGAGGAACCAAGCTGGTCCAAGTCATTTCGCCATCATCGGTACCATTGTTGGTATATCCACCAAAGGATATGTCATCAACCATCATACCAAACATAGCTGGAGCGTCACCTGTTGAATAAGCAGGGTCAGAACCTAAAGCGAAACGAATTTTCACATTTTGCCCAACGTACGCACTCAGGTTAAAAGAGGCATTCGTCCAAGTGGTAAGAGCACCGCCCCAACCGGGGATATTGGCACCTTCACCATGACTGAAACCAAAAGCATAAGAAGATGTCATGTTGTATGCAGGAGTTCCTGCAATAGGAATCCACGTAGTACCACCATCAGTAGAGATACGTACATTACAAGCATCCCATCCTGTGTAAGGGGCAGTGGCACCGGCAGTTGCTTCAACATTGTACTTCAATTTAAAGGTCAATGTAGAATTACCAGCAGTAATAGGACGAGCAGGAGTATCAAGGACTAGGTATTGTTCATCATAATATCCACCGATATTAGCACCTACTGCCAATGCAGGGTCACCCATCCACCAAACGTTACCTTGGGTAGCGTCGGCATTGTAAATATGCCAGTTATTAGGTGACACGGCTCCATCATAATGGGTCCAACCAGTGGCACCGGATTCAAAGTTTTCAGACCAAGCTACTACCTCGTAGCGGCTGGACTTATCAGCGCTTTTTGACATGCGCACAGGACTCGTACTATTAGCAAACATGGCTGCTACGACGAATAAGGCGATTATTATCAGCCATCCTTTTTTCATTGTTCCTCCTTCTGAATCTTAGGATGTTTTTTTCAACAGCATTACTCTAAAACGTCTAGAGTTTTTGTCAAAGTATTTCTTTACGTTGCAAGTTCTGTTCCGTCCTAAGTATATTGTAAGCGATATAGATCATAGTACAAACCTTTTTTATCCAAAAGCTCAAAATGAGATCCTTCTTCTACAATTTCACCTTTGTGCAGGACAAGTATCCGATCCACATGTTGGATCGTAGATAGCCTATGAGCTATAATGATAGACGTCCGATTTTCCATTATCTTGGTCAAAGCATCCTGAATCAAGATCTCGGTTTCAGTATCGATATTGGAGGTTGCCTCATCCAACACGAAGATGCTGGGATTGTATGCCAGAACCCTGGCAAATGCTATTAACTGCCGTTGTCCCGTTGAAAGCGTAGCTCCTCGTTCCATTACCGGTTCGTCGTATTGCATAGGTAACTGATCGATAAACTTGTCGGCATTCACGTAATTGGCTACTTTGACGATGTCTTCTCTGGTAAGCATGGTGTTATTCAAAGCTATGTTGTCGTGGATATTTCCGGAGAATATGAAGACATCCTGTTGGACAATCCCTACGTTTTGACGCAGATCTGCCAGTGCATAGCGATTGAGCTGTCTTCCATCGATACTGATACTGCCACGCTGGAACGGATACATGCCCAAGATCAGGTTCACGATCGAGGTTTTTCCGGATCCGGTGTGACCAACCAGGGCTATTTTTTCGCCGGGCTTCACATGGAAGGATATATCTTTGAGTACCCACTCTTCATTGTTGTACGCGAGCCATACATTATTGAACTCTATTTCGCCATCAAACTTTCGACTGTGAGCCAAATCTTCACGATAGTCTTCATTGCCTTGATCCATCAGATCAAAGATTCTCTCTGCACTAGCCAAAGCCCCTTGCAGGATATTGAACTTCTCACTGAAGTCATTGATGGGTTCAAATAGCTTTTGGATGTATTGAGTAAATGCCATTAAAAGTCCGATGGTTACGACATCACGCAGGATTTGTCCGCCGCCATACCAGATAATCAAGGCTACAGCCACTTGGGAAGACACATGAATAATAGGGCGGAAAAAGGCAAAAAGCTTCAACTGCGCGATCGAAGTCTTGAAATACTCGTGATTGATCTTTGAGAACTCATCACGTTTGTGGAAATACTGATTGAACAGCTGGATGATCTTTTGTCCCGCTATATGCTCTGCCAAAGTAGAATTGAGGGCAGCAAGCTGTTTGCGGACTTCGCGGTATATCACTCTGGTCTTGCTTTTGAAAATATGAATAGTCAGGATTACGAATGGCAATATGGCAAAACTGACCAATGCCAGTTTCCAATCTAAAACCAGCATCAGTGCTATTATCGCCACTATCAAGATGAAATCCTGGACAATGGTAATCACACCGCTGTTCAGCATTTCCTCGATCGCTCGTATATCATTTGTAACCCTGGTTACCAAACGCCCTACGGGATTTTGATCAAAGAACTGGACGGGCATTTTTTGTACGTGGGCAAATACGTCGTGCCGCAAATCGTTCATTGCTCTTTGGGCAAATGTATTTGTCAATACTGTCTGGAAGTAACTGGCACCTAATCTCATTAAGATGATACTAAAGAAGATTAATGCCAGGCGCAATAAACTGCGCGAAGCATCCGAACGGACTTTGATCCTTTCTTTTGCCGGAATCTTTTCCAATTGATCTCTACTGATTGCTATTTTATCATTGCCAATAGAAAACCAGCCCGTTATCCCGGTAGACGTAATCTCCGGTTTGTCGTTTGCAGTAACATAAGTCTCCAAAATACTACGGTTGAACTTAGTGTCTGTCAAAAGAAAGATATTCACCGGACTTATCTTGTGAGAGGTCTCGAGTTCTTTCAAATCCCGGCGGTTTATCTTGTTTTTCTCTTTGGTGGAGAGGATGTAATAATACTGTCCGTTACCGGAATAGTCCTTCAGTTTGAGAGTCTTGTTTTTGGTCGTAAACCCTTGTGCCTCATCAGCGCTGTTAAAGACGAGCAGAGATTTGTCCGACACGATATAATCGTCAATAGCAGTCCGCTGGATCAGTGGTAAAACTACTTCAGCACCAGCCACGATCATCAGGATAGCAAATGATACAAACACCAATGACAGATATGGCTTGAGATACCATAGCATTTTGCCGTATAAACGACGGTCGTAGATTCTTCCTTTTACATCGTCTTGGGTAATGGAACTGTGATTCCACTGGTTCATAATTCCTCCCCTTCCAAACGAGCTTTAATCTTCTGCTTTTCTACCAGGTCGTTGTATAGTCCGTTTAAGCGTATCAGCTCTTCGTTATTGCCACTTTCCGCAATGATACCGTCATTCAGTACCACAATCCTATCCGCATGCTGAATCGAAGATATACGATGGGCTATGATCACAGTGGTCTTGCCTTTACGTATTTCTATGAGGCTATCCAGTATTTGCTTTTCAGTTTTGGTATCAACAGCGGATAACGCATCATCCAGGATCAGGATCTGAGGTTCAGTCAGTAGGGCACGAGCAATGGCTACACGCTGCTTTTGGCCACCGGAGAGAGTGATCCCACGCTCACCGACAATGGTATCAAACTTGTGTTCAAAGTCCATTATCTCGTTGTAGATATTCGCGGTTTTTGCTGCTTCATATACAGCCTCAATAGATGTTTCGGGGTTCCCCAATCTGATGTTGTTGGCAATTGTATCGGAAAAGAGGAATATATCTTGGGGTACCATCACCATGTCACGCCGCAGTACTTTAAGCGGAACTTCGAAAATGTCGTTATCATCTATATATATGCTATCTGCCAGGGGATTATAGATGCGGGTCAGAAGCTCGATCAACGTGGTTTTGCCACAGCCGGTAGGACCGACAATCGCCAGTGTTTTGCCAGCATCAATACAGGTGCTGATGTCTTTGAAAACCAGTGGTAACTCGCTGCCATAGCGGAAGCTAAGATTTGAAATCGTGATTTTACCTTCTAATTTATCGATGTCAGGATTTGCTTTTGCATCGTCTATTTCAGCATCAATGCCAAATATACTATTGAGTCTCTTCATAGAGGCAGTTCCACGTTGGTACATATCAACGATCCACCCGATAGCAATCATCGGCCATACCAGCATTCCCAAGTACTGGAAAAAAGCGATAAATTCACCGATTGTGATCTCTCCACGAATGGCTGCTCTTCCGCCAAAATAAAGAGTAATAATCATACTGCTGCTTATCACGAAGCCCATAAAGGGATGGAAGATACCGGATATTTTTGCCATCGAGATATTCTGTTTCAAATAGACCTTTGAAACATCGTCCACTTTGTCCAGTTCTGCTTTTTCCTGGTTAAAAGCTTTGACAATGCGGATACCTGAGATGCTCTCCTGGACAGCTCCACTCATTGAAGCAAAAGACTCTTGAACCAGTGCAAAACGGCGATGCATTTTCTTGCCGAAATACCCGATGGTCAGAGACAAAAATGGCATGGGGATAATAGCAAGGAGTGTCAAACGCCAATCGATGGACATCATAAAAGAAAACGACGCGACAGTCATCAACACGATATCTGAAGCAGCGATGAATCCAATTCCAAACAGCATTCTGACCGCGTTCAAATCGTTGGTGGCATATGCCATGAGATCGCCGGTCTTACTCTTGTTATAAAAGTTTTGGGACAATTTCAAGAGATGGTCATAAAAGTCCTGACGCAAGCTCTGTTCGATGATATATGAATTGCCGATGATCAGCATTCGCCACAAATAACGTAAACCCATTACACAAAGAGCTAACACCAATAGGATCAGTCCTATGTAAAACAGTCCAGTCTGGGTTATACTGCGTTGTTGAATGTGATCTATAGCATATTGCATTACCTTGGGCATAGCAAGCTGAACAACATCGACCAACACGAGCATTACTAATCCCAACAGGATTCTCGAAACACTCTTTTTGAGGTAGGGTAAGACAGTGTCGAAAGTACGCATAATTCTCCACTTGATATTCAAATATTATAAGTATAGAACACAATCGGTTAAGGTATTTGTAACCGCTTTGTGATAGTCTTTTGGGGCAATATTCTCCTCCTGAAGAGTTCAATAACCGTCACCTTGGATTGCTGAGCAATTTTGTCAAAGAAAATATCACTTAAGGATGCTGTGTCTGCAGTTAACAATCTATTTGGGTGCGATAGTATGGCTTTGGGACTGGTGTCTTAACAGCTTCTTAATATTTGCTTCCTTACTTAGTTGTGGCTATGATGTGGCTATGCCTCCCTATGATTCATGGGGAGGCATAGCCACATCATAGCCACAACTAAGTAGGCAGGATACTCGTACCATGCAATAATCGCTATCGAATTCTTATGTATAGTAGATGGAGAGTAAAAATAAACTTGACAATGGACTTAATCTGCAATATTCTTGCCTGATAAGAAAAGTAGTACCATCGAGGAAGTGAATGTGCAGAGTAAGTTTGATAAATTGTCGTTTTGTTTATTAGAATTCCCAGCTCCGGCTATAATGGTCAGTCTAGATGGTATAGTAGTTCATATGAACGCACGGGCACAATCTCTTTTTGGAGATTTGGAAGCCGAAGAGTATCTTAATCATTCAATTCTGGATTTCATATGTGAAGATAGCATCGAACCAGCCAGGGAAGATCTCATAAACATAATAGCCTCAAACACAGCTGTGACTAGAGAGTATCATGTTAAACTGCCAAGTGGTGAAGCATTTTGGGTCGAAGCTCTTGGCAGTAGAATTGAGGTAGAGTCTGAAGTATACGACTTGGTAGTTTTGCGAGACATCACAGATATGATCCTACTCCAAAAAGAACTCGAAGCAAAGGAAGCAAGAACTAGTGCAATTCTGAATGCTATTCCGGACTTGATGTTCGGCTTTGATATAGATGGTAATATTGTGGATTTCAAAGCTGATCATGTTGATGATCTATATGTCGCTCCTGATATGTTTTTGGGCAAAAATGTCAGCAATATTTTTCCCCGAGATGTGGCGGAACTGACCAAGACAATTATCAATAAAGTGTTTACTACGGGTAGCACCCAGACATTTCAATACTCACTGTTAAAAAATGATAAGCTGAAGCATTTTGAATCCCGTATGACTATGTACGGAGACGACAAATATTTAGCCATTGTACGTAATATCACAGAACAAGTCGAATCTCAGCGGGAGCTGCAGTGGGCAAAGGAAAAAGCAGAAGAAAGTGATAAGCTCAAGACGGCATTTCTGGCCAATCTTTCGCATGAAATACGTACTCCGATGAATGGCATTCTGGGCTTTGTGGATCTCCTCAAAGATGATCTCCCTTTGGCAGAAAGACAGGGATACCTGGATATCATTGCAGATTGCAGCAAACAATTGCTGTCCATCATTACGGACATCATCGAGGTATCTATTATCGAGGCTGGCCAGGTCAAAGTGATCCCAACCGTTGTCAATCTCAGCAAGATGATGTCTGATATTTTCAAATCATTACAGATCAAAGCTGCCACAAGTCCAGGAGTAGAATTTCACAGCCCTGAAATTCCTGAAAACAGTCCCATATCGATTGTCACAGATGAAGTAAAGATCTGCCAAATCTTGAACAACTTCATTGTTAACGCCTTCAAGTTTACTTTGAGAGGTTCAATACACTGGGGGTACCGTCTGGCATCCTCCCAAGAACTGGAATTCTTTGTAACAGATACCGGGATTGGTATCTGTGCAGACGATCAGTCGATTATATTTGATCGCTTCCGCCAAGTTGAGAATTACTTGACCCGTTCCAAAAATGGAATTGGCTTAGGCTTATCAATATGCAAATCATACGTGGAAATGTTGGGCGGGAAAATATGGGTAGAATCTGTTTTGAACCAAGGATCCACTTTTAAGTTTTCGATTCCTATCAATCGTTCAGGAGCACAGCCAATGTCTCACAAGCCCGCTATGTCTAAAGTCAATACTTATGCAGATAAGGTCATCCTAATAGCCGAAGACGATGGCATAAACTATCAATACCAAAACACTGTAATCCGAAAAACATCAGCAACTGTATTGCATGCATGGGACGGATTGGAAGCAGTGGAGATGTTTGAATCAAACACTAAGATAGACTTGGTATTAATGGACATCAAGATGCCGACAATGAATGGTTTTGAAGCTACTTACAGGATACGAGCTTTATGTCCGGAGGTTCCAATTATTGCATTGACAGCGTATGCTCTTGAACATGAAAAAAGCCTGGCAATGAAAGCGGGATGCAACGAATACTTGACTAAACCAATCAGCATCAATGATCTGCTGAGTATCGTGGACAAATATCTCAAAACAGATTCTTAACACGGCAAAAAGCACATCATTTGCTCTCATGATGCCAGACGCCATCCCACGTCGAGCGGTCGATAGTGTCTATGCGAATCAGCATCAAGCGAGTAGGATAGTCTTCTGGATACAAAGCTGCCACTTCTGTAAATAGACCTTTAGCTGTTTCAAACTCGGAGTTTTGAAGGGCAAGCTGTGCATTGTCATACAGCTCTGCAAGCCGAAGCTGGAGTGGCGTGGCAATGTCTCTTGATGCAATCAATTCGTAGATCTTATTGCTTTGCTGTTTCCCCTTCACACTGACGCAATCCAAATATCTGCACAGAAACTTGGCATTGACTGCAGAATATGTATTATCATCGATGATTATTGATGTATGGTAGTACTTATTCAAGCTCTCCAGACGGGAACTGAGATTCATCTTGTCGCCGATTGCTGTGTAGTTAAATATACTGTCGGAGCCCATGTTTCCTACAATCATTTCTCCACTGCCGATTCCTACACCGATACGGAATACAGCAAACAAAGGGTGGGTAGAGTATTCATCACGCAGTTGATTTGCCTGTTCTACGATTTCGATAGCGCTATAGCATGCATTGTGTTGATAATCGGCGGTTGGTAGAGGCACATTGTACAAGGCTACAAGCGCATCACCTATATATTTGTCCAGCATCCCCTGGTGCCGGGTGACGACATTGGTAACTCGATTGAAGTATATATGCAAAAACTCTGTGATTTCGGAGACTTGGCAGTTCTCACAATAACCGGAGAAATCCCTAATATCGGCAAAGAGAGCGCATACCTGCTTCTTTTCACCCCCTATTGCCAAAGCGGTAGTATCTGCCATAATCTGTGAGATGATATCTTTGGAAACGTAGTGTTCAAATGCAAAGCGGACCTTTTTCTTTTCCTTGATTTGATGTGTGTATTGGAGGAACATCAGCGTAAAGTAGCACAGAATCCAAGGTAAAAGCGCTTGGCTATAGTCCATGGTCATAGATAGGAAATAGTACATCAGGTAGAAGGAAATGACCATGCCAAGACTAATCAGGCAAAACACGATGATCGAGATCTGTGGTCTGGAACGGAAGATAAAGACTGCAACTATCAACACTAAGATAGCCACAATCAGCAATGTCCACCACGGACTTAACCATTTGATGTAATCCTCAGAAAGAATGTTCCGCATTACTGTGGCATGCAGTTCGACTCCGGGATAGGATTTATCAAGCGGACTGGTGCGATAGTCCCTTAGACCCGCTGCAGAAGAACCAATCAGGATAATCTTGTCCTGGAAATACGCAGGGTTAACTCTACCTAATAGAACATCCGAAAACGAGATGTAACGGAAAGAGCGTTCTATACCATAGTATTTGATAAAGAACTCTCCGGACGGGGATAAAGGCAAACGGCGAATTCGCTGTTTTTGAGAATACAAATCCGCATTTTTATGGACGTTGATGCTGTCGATTTGCATCAGATCCAGACACGCTTGAAAGCTGAAATTTACATAGTACCGTGTTTGATAGTTCATGAATAAAGGGTAGCTATGGATGATCCCGGATGCATCCGGTTCGATGTGAGCAAACCCAACTCCATAGGCATTCTCTGCCAGTTCACGGATCGGTGGGTACGGATTCTCAAGTTTCAAATAGTGCCGGGGTTGAACATTATAAGGGTAAAGCGTACTGGGTAAATAGCTGGTTTTTCTGGCTTGGGGGCTATTGAACATGCCCAGGAATACGTTTCCGGCTCGTAATATTGCAGCACCAAAGTACCGATCTCCCGATAAGCGGTCAAAGACTTTATCCGCAGTATCCTTGCTCCAGTTTGCATCACGATTTAGCCGTTGTTTTGTAAATTCAGTTAGGCTGTCAGATTCCGTAAAAAATACGTCAAAGGCGATCAGTTTGGGGCTGCCGCTACTAATGATATCGACAATATCGGCAAAAAATAGGGTGGGCCAGGTACTGAACTGACCCAGAGTAGAGATGCTTTGCTCGTCTATATCGACGATAGTTATGTCGTCATAAACCGGTAAATCTTGGTTATGCTTGAGAATGTAATCGGCTTGGATAACGGTATCGTATATCCTATATGATAACACGCGAAAGAAAGCCATATACGATAGCATCCAGGCGGCCGCAAAGACTCCTGTCGCTATCAATACACTGATGATGATTCTGCGCATTTACAGGTCTTGTGGGATGCTTTCCAGTATTTCGCTATTGGGAAAGTCTGCCTTTAAAGTAGTTATCTCTGCTTTCATAGCCGTAGTGTTTGCTTGATCTTTGTAGATCAGAATCAAAAAGGAATGTGCAATCTCCGCAGCCTTTTTAAGAGGTCCCTGTTCAATTACTTTTCGGAACTTCAAGATTGCCTCAGGATATTTTTGAGATTCATACAAGATGATAGCATCATCAATGTTCTGCAGCGGTTCCATATCCCAATATAGTTCACTCTGGCTTTTGATCTCCACCTCTTCACGACGAATTCCTGCAACTGTTGTTGCTCGTTGTTTGGCTTTCAGATTCATGGTGCTAGCCTTTACTTTGACTTGGTTGGCCCACTTTTGCTTCTGGTTTGTTTCATCATAAAGATTACGCATTGTTACCGTTTTATTGGGACCTACGGTGGAACTGAGGTTGGTGTCCCAGAGGATTTCCACTGAAGAATCCAGCCCTGTCTTGATAACACTGTTAGGCTCTATTTCAGCATTTAAAGCGGCAGCTTTCCAAGGTGAATTGGAGTTACTGCGATATTGGACATCACCCAGGGGGAAACGGATTTTGCCTAAGTTTTGCCCTGCTAAGGGGAGTATTAAGGTGAATATTATGATAGATAATCCGATATATTTAGTCATGTTGCTCTCCTATTCCTACCAGTTCGGATCTTATTTTGGGATTGATGTTGGACAACACATCCTTATCTTGCAAGCGATTAAAGTACTCTCTGGCCTTAGAGAGATTTCCACATCTATACTCTAGGAAGCAGAGATTGCGGATGAGATTGTCAGCTTGGGTATTTTGCCCCAGTGCTTTGATATAGTTTGCTCTGGAAGCGTCATAATTCTGAAGTTTCTGATAGAGGTTACCGAGATTGACAAGTGCTGAAAAATGATTGGGATCTTGCTTTAATATCTTCAGCCACAGTGCTTCGGCAGTATCGAACTTTCCTATTTCAACACACCAAAGCGCATATTGATTTTGCACGTTCGTATTCTGAGGATAATTTGCAATAGTAGCAATGAACTCTTCCTCGATACTGATCTGGCTCATGAGCATGACGTTTGCCAAATCTCCCTGAAATGCCTGCAGAACTTTCGCATCTGCATGATAGCCGTCTGTGCTGATCGGCTCGGAGAAATTTACTGGTGGGTATTGCTGCTGTGCTTCGGAAAACTCGATTAGGTCCGGTTGGATGCCACTACCCATAATCTCTTTATACCTGTCAATAGCAACCATCCAGCTTTTATTGAAGCTCTGTTTTCCCAATACAGTGGCTTCTATAGGTAACCAGTAGCGATTGCTTCGATAAATGAAATCCGTTAAATTCAGACCGAATTGGAGAATTGTATCTGCATTAACTCCGCTGTCCATCACCAGAATAACATGCCCCTGGACATCTAAAAATCCACATTCAATTCCGATTGCAGACAGAGATGAAGCCAGCAGCATGACCAGATCGTCACAATCTCCACTCTTTTCGGCAATAGTTTGAAATGGGAATTGTACATAATCACTGATTACCGATCCCGAGTTACTGGAACTGGGATCCGGGATATAACTCACACCGTTGGCACCATAGAAATTGAAAATCTGCATGGCTCGCATGATGTTCTTAGGAACAGTAGTCGTGTTTTGATTGTCAAAAACTTGGATTATACGGCCGTTCACAAACAATCGGACGTTTTCATCGGCGGGATTGAGGAAGCAGGCATATTGACGTCGATTGTTCCAATCCATGGCATTGATGCGCAGGGCATGAATTTTATTCTGAGTCTCAATCACTTTCCCTTCGAGGCCGTGCGTGTAGCGAATTGAAAGGTATGTATCCATATCCAACTCTTGATTACGACATAAAGTGAAAATACTACGGTTTACGGGCAGGATGATATCGACAATTTTCTTTTCATTTGCCAGTACTGCCGGCAGCTTCACTTGAAAAGCAGTATCTGAAAGCTGAGGAATACGGACAACTATCTGGATATTTTGGATCGGGACATTCCGGGTATTGTAAACTGTGATACTGCCAATCGGATTGGTGCGATAATAGCCTTGTAAAGCAGGGAAAACATTATTGTAGATCTCTGCACTCACTTCGATCGGATCACGAAAACGGTAGTATTCCTCACGAGCGGCAATAACCAAATTGTATTTTGCAACCAATGCTTCATTATCCGGAAAATAACTTACTGCCAGACTCAATTCACGATACGCATCATCGTAACGATTGTTTCGTAACAGCAGATCACCGTAAAACTCGTGAAAGGCGATCGAGCTTGAATCCGCAGGAACTTCGCTATTTATAGCATCCAGAACACTCAAGGCATTTGTGATCTTCAGATTCATCTCCAAAGCCTTGGCATAGGCAAATCCATAGTCGATGTTTTGAGGATTCATGTTCCAGGCTATGCCATAATGCTCCTCAGCATCGTTGAGTTTACGTTCCGTAAAGAGGGATTGTGCCAGTCCATAATGGTATACTGCGATATTGGGATTGATCCGAATAGCTCGTTCATAGCGTTCAGCTGCCAACAACGCCTGTTTCTTCAGTGTCAGGGCACTGCCATACAGGAAATTGATCTCGTCCTCGCGTTCGTCATTATAGCGTGTTAGCATTCTGTTTAACTGTGTGATGGTATCATCCGGCATTTCTGCAAAGAGAAAGAGTTTTGCCAGTTTCAGATGGTTTTCAAAGTTATCTTCTTCGGAAATAATCCGGCGTTGCAAATCCAGAGCATGATCCCAATATTCATTTGATTCATAGCCATAGATCAAGTATTTCATAATTCCCACATCCTTGGGGTGGGATATCAAGTAGTTCTCTGACTCGTTGATTAATGGACCTATGCTGTTGTAGAGGTAGTAAAGCGAGATCAATTGTTTTTTGACATCAGGATCAGCGTCCAGATAGTCCTTGCGGATGTACTCTATGCCATCGTAATAGGCTTTCATTAGCTTGTAAACGTGGATTCGAGCCATTATGATGTCCTTGCGTGTGCCAACGCTCTCATGAGCTTGTTTCAAACAATTTAGGGCCCTTTCGTACTCTTGTAGCCGTGTATAATACTGTGCCTCACTCAAGTAGTTGTTTGCAATATCCTGATCTATGATGGAATCACGAATGGTGCATGCAGCTCTTTTCAAGGCGACTATTGCCTGGGCATAATTCATGTTGTCTGCCAGGTACATAGCATAGGAGTAGGCATCTTCAATCGGAGAACTGAGCGGACCCTCTTTATCGTCTTCGGAATATGAAGTGATTTGATAAACAGAGATAGCTTTTTGGTGATTCCGGATCAAATACCTCGGTTCACTCACTCTATGGTATAAAGTGTCTTGATCTGCCAGTTCATAGACCATCCATTGTTTGATCCCGGTCCCTCTGTCCCAGCTCAGTTCTGCCTGTTTGTCTTTGTTTATAGAGATTTTGATATTCTGAGGTGTCAAGGGTGAATAAAAGAAGCGGAGGAGATACTGCCGGGAAGTTTTGGCGTCGCACAAGCGTAGCACTTTTTGATCGGTATTGTAACTGAGGGTGGAACAATTTGCCACGAACGGAAACGTGCCTTTGGGGCTAAAAGCAAAGTACTTATGTTCCAAAATGTTGTTATTGAAAATCAACAGATTTTGGTTGCTCCCGTCCCAAATACCAATCCTGCCATCGTAGAGCAGTTCAAAGCTACTCATTTTGGCCAAATTAAGGATCAGACTGCATTTATTATTGTCCATCAAATCAATTTGATACAGGCTCTTCCCGTTTGCCATCAAGTATAGCAGGGGGTAATTTAGTTTTAAAATCGAAGGCTTCAGCCCCTCACTGCGTAAGTTGATTCCATCCAAATACATGCCATGCGAAGACCATTTAGTGATCCGCATGTTTTCTGTGTCGGCAACATATACAGTGCCATCCGAGTTCACAGCAATCCCAGATGGTTTCATCAGTTTTCCGTCACTAGTGCCTTTTTCTCCGAAAGTAGAAAGATACTTGCCATCTTCGCGTCTAAATATATGAATAGCATTTCCCTTGCTGTCGCAGATGTAGATGTTTGTTCGAGAAACGGCTAAGGCATCCATAGACATCACTTTCTGTTTCTTCAAGCTGGAGAGCAGAACGCTGTATTTGATCTCACCGCCGTTTTTGACACAGGAAAGTTGCAACCCCAGTTTCTTTTTCCCTCCCTTGCCACCGGTGGCAATATCGATCTTGTATGTCAAAGAATCGCAGTTTTGACTTCCGACAAATATGGCTTCCGAGGATTCACTTAAGTTAGGTCTCATCGTTAACAACGGTTGTTTCAATTTCCCGCTGGCGGGCAAATCACTATCGGAAAACAGCTGAATAGCCATCTGTTGGCTATCCAATATACCCAGAACAGTTTTGCCGGATTGATGAGTATTCAAAACTCTGGTGGGGACCATGAAACTCCCCGCAGTCAGACGAGAACCCTTGGAACCAAAGTGATTATTCAACAATGTACCATCAATTCCAATTTTACTGATCTTGGCTTTATCCCCGCTGAGCACATATGCCTCACCAAAGGAATCCACACTAAGGTCAATCAAGTTGTCTCGGGGTGCGCGAAAACCTTCGATACAAAAACCTTCCTGTGGTATGAGGTTGAGGTCGTACATATTTACTTTATAAATCCCACTCATTTCATACATTACCCGGATAATCTGGTCTTCACCAATGCTCATGCTAATCGAAGCCGGGACAGTTACTTTGCCCATGAACATGCCTTCGTTACTGAAACACATTAGTTCATTCCGTCCGGTATCCAATACATAGATATAACCTTGATAGTTTACTAAGATTCGGTTTGCATTCTTAAATTGACAAGCAGGTACACCTTTGAGGTTGATGTCACTGATCAGTTTTCCGCTGAGGTCATAGATGATGATCCGGCTATTTTTGCTATCAAGTAAATATATCTTGTCCTTGTCTGCAGTGATATCTGCTACTTTAGCTTTATTGGAATACCGAATAATAGGACTACTTTCCCAGTTTTCTTGAGTAATCCCCCTTACCCGAATCTGACAGGATTTTATATCAGCTGCATAAACTGAATTGTCATGAAAGCAGAACAGCTGAACTTGAAATGGATCTTTTTTGTTGTCAGTGCCTTGGATGATATTCAAGGGTTGGGGAACTGCCATTAAAGAACCCCAGATAATGATAAAAAATACAATGCAGTTACCGATGATCTTCATGAGTACTCCTTACAAGTCATCATACAGTCGATGGCAGGCACCTTAGGGTAAACAGCCTAAACCCTGTAATTGCAAAAGTATAACCATACTCTTGGCACAAATAGTAGATTAAGGCATGAAAAAAAACAGTCGATAAACACGATACTGATTAGCACAACAGCCACCTTCAACATATTAAGTCCCAAAGCATGATTTATGTCAAGAGAAAAAATATTTTATAATTACCGCTATCTCGCAATGGAGTACTTAGGCTTTTTGATAGGCTTATTCCCAGCAATTGCAGCAGCTAAGTTTGCAGGAGAGATAAACTAAACATTTGCGTACTTCAATGCCGGGTGACACTCTCGTGCTTCCCTCGTGATCCCCTCGTCGGCACAAGGGAAGCAGGTGGCAAGCACAACATTGTTGCCACGGAGATAAAGAAGTGCTTGACAAAAAAAACACTATGAAGAAAAGGGATACATCCTTAGTGGGTGATTAGCTCAGTTGGTTAGAGCGCTACGTTGACATCGTAGAGGTCACTGGTTCGAATCCAGTATCTCCCACCATTATTTTATCTACTCAATTTCTTGGGGTGATTAGCTCAGTTGGTTAGAGCGCTACGTTCACATCGTAGAGGTCACTGGTTCGAATCCAGTATCACCCACCACTCCACTCCACTCGTAAAATTTCTCATTGCTATATTATCCCCATCAGGTTCATCATTTTTCAACGAAAAAACCAACGGTTTGAGACACGTTGAAATAATTATTTTGACAAAAAAAAGAAAAGAGTTTGCATGGCATGAAGATGAAATTACTCAGGAGAGATCAATGAAACGAGATATTGTAGACTACTTTCAAGACTTAGTGATGATAGATAGCGAATCGGGATTCGAAAGAAAAATAGCGGATAAGGTGATCCAGGATTTAAGGGAATTAGGTGCTGACGTAATAGAAGAGGATCGGGGATCTACCGAAGCTGGTAATATATATGCCTATTTCCAGGGTTCTCCGGACAAAAAGCCCATCATGTTTTGCGCTCATATCGATACAGTGAAGCCCGGAAATGGAGTGAAACCTCGTATAGTGAATGGAAAGATCACCAGTGACGGTACCACTATTTTGGGAGCTGATGACAAATCCGGCGTAGCCCAGATCATCTTGGGCATTGCAGACATACTCACGGAAGTAACTGCTCATGCTCCGATCGAAGTAGTGCTCACTGTCAAAGAAGAGATCGGGTTACAGGGTGCGAAAGCGTTGGATAAATCACGGTTGAAATCTGCTTTTGGTTATGCCCTGGATGCACAGGATATTGGTGATATTATTATTGGAGCACCATCTCAGAATTCTATTAAAATTGTTGTTCGCGGCAAAGAAGCTCACGCGGGAGTGGAACCGGAAAAGGGGATCAGCGCTATTCGAGTGGCAGCAGAAGCCATTACCATGATGCCACTGGGAAGGATCGATCACGAGACTACAGCGAATTTGGGTATTATCAGTGGAGGAATTGCTACCAATATCGTGGCTAAGCAAGTCGAAATAATGGGTGAAGCCAGAAGTCATAATCCTCTCAAACTGGATCAAGTTTGCAGTGATATTACCAAAGCGCTGGAACACGCAATAAACAAACACCAGCATGAAAATATGAAAGCCTCGTTTGAAATTGCCATCAATCGGGAGTATAGTGCCTTTTATGTTCACGAGGATGAAATGCCGGTTGCATTGCTGAAAGCTGCAATGGCACAGCTCAACATCATTCCGAAAGTTCAGAAAGGCGGAGGTGGCAGTGATGCTAACATATTTAATGCGGGTGGTGTACAGGTCGTGATCATCGGTACAGGCATGAACCGATACCACACAGTAGAAGAGTATATTACTATAGAAGAACTGAAACGTGGACAAGCTCTGGTGAGTGAACTGATTCGTCAGTATTCAAGGGTGGATTAACATGCCAAAAATATGTTTGATCGGATACGGGAAAATGGGGAAGATGCTGGCATCACTGGCTCCTCAATATGGCTGCGAGATAGTATCGATTGTTGATCCATTGTGGCAGGGTGCTCACCGGGAGATTACTCCGGATGCAGTTCGGGAAGCCGATGTATGTATTGAGTTTTCCCACCCATCTGTAGTGATGCAAAACATCCGGAAGCTGATCGAGTTCGAAAAGAACATGGTGATCGGCACTA
>PHBQ01000059.1 GCA_002841975.1 Candidatus Cloacimonetes bacterium HGW-Cloacimonetes-1 | reverse complement strand
GGCAAAGTCCGACTGGTGGATGGGGAAGCTATGGTAGCTCCCGGTTTACGAGTATTGCAGACCGGAGGTCATACAGTAGGCAGCCAGATAGTGGAGATCGATAGCACCGACGGATTTTACATCTATGCCGGTGATATCATCGCCACGGAATTTCACCTAAACCCCGTGATCATCTCTGCCTATGATGTTTCCCGTGCGGATACATACCGGGCAAAGCAATATATATATGAAACTTTAAGGCAGAAAAATGGGTATCTGCTGCTCAATCATGATAATGAGCGGTGGCAAATACCCATCAAAGACTTGTAGCTTATCTGTAGAAACAGCAGTATGCAGTCTGTTCTGCTACTTTGAGCTGAAACTTTTCATTGGCGGGAACTATAAAGGTCTCGCCTTTTTTGTAATCATTCCATGCGGGGGCACCGGGAAGCATCACGGTGAGGCAACCGGAAATGACGGTCATGTATTCCACGCAGGATGTGCCAAATTCATAATCTCCTATCTCCATGACGCCGACAGTGGCAGTCCCTTCTGCATTTTCGAAAGCTATGGAAGCTACTTTTCCATCAAAGTATTGATTCTGTTTGAGCATTTTGAACTCCTAAAATTCTATTTGAGTCAAGCAATTCTGGACTTTGAAAGATGTAAAGAAAAAAAGAAAGGTTAAAATAATCCTTGACGGAGCTTTCCGTTTCAGATCCTTATGATGCAGACAACAAATTAAGGAGAATACCATGAAAAGAACCCTCTTAATGGTGCTGGTCATCTTGATCGCCTTCACGTTTTTTGGCTGTGCTCCCAAACCTGACAAAGTTGCAAAGGACTTTTTAACAGCAATGCAAAACAACGACGTTGCCGCTATGAAAGAGAATGCAACCGAAGAATCCGCAAAAACCATCGAATTCATTGGTATGATGCAAGCAGAAAACAAAATGATCAAAAGCTTCAAGATCATCTCCTCTAAAGTAACCGGAGATTCTGCATCAGTCGTTTACAAAGTGGAATCAAATTCCGATAAAAGCACTGCTGATGAAGATAAACAAGAGACCATGAAACTCATCAAAAAAGACGGTAAGTGGAAAGTTCACATTGCCAAAGATGATATGCAAAAATAGGATTCTCCTATTACTGATCATTGTATTAGCGATATCTCCCCGTGCCGGTCTCACTCTCGGAAACCAGGATGAGCGCAGTGGCAATTCGTCGGTAATAGCAGGGGAGAATACCCTTCCGAGCTTTCACAATGGTGATATAATCTTACGAAAAGGGAGTAATCTGGTATCCGATCTGATCGCCGGAAACTTCCAGGATTGTGAGGATATGTCTCACTGTGGTATTATCCTGGTGGACCCCAGTGGATCTTTTGTGGTGCATACGATCTCCGGCGCGATATCCGCTCAAGACGGCATTCGGAAAGAGCCTATTGATAGCTTCATCCAGAATGCAGACAACCATAAAGTGATCGTTCTGCGCAGTAATTCTATCACCGATGCAGCACTCATCAGAAGCGAATGTGAAAGATTACTGCGGCAAAAGATAGGCTTTGATCACGAATTTGATGCCGATGATCACTCCACAGTGTATTGTTCCGAACTGGTACGAGATGTCTATCAAGCGACCGGAATGCCGGACTTCTTTCACTATACATCTCGTTATGGGATCAGATTTATCGATTTTGATACTTTCTTTGATACCCGCTTATTCACCCGAATTTACCAAACATATTGAGGTAGTTCATTATGCGTAACGTCACTATATTTTACTTTAGCGGTACCGGAAACACTGCCTACGTGGCAAATCAGATTGGTAGCGCATTTAGCGGAAAGGACTCTATTTGTCAGCTCGTGCCGATGGAAAATGTGCTTTTGAAACGAACAGGGATTGATCTGGAAAATACAGATTATGTTGGCATTGGATTCCCTGTTCATGCTATGGATGCTCCGGATATTGTGTACCGGTTTGTGGATTTGCTACCCACTGGAAACTTCAAATTTTTCATTTTTAAAACTGCCGGAGATCCCATGCTAAATGGCGGATCGAGCTACCATCTCCGTGAAAAACTGCGCATCAAGGCTTGGAAGTGTATTTACGATTCGCTCTTTGTGATGCCCTCCAATGTTGGCAACAACCCCAATCCGGAGATGATCAAACACTTAGCTTTGATCGCCGTAAAACATGCCTCAAAGATGGTTACGGATATCTTGACCGGGAAAATAGTAAACGAACCGAAAAGCAACATCGTCGGACTGTTTAGGCTTTTTGGAAAGCTGGAGTCTAAGGGCGCGAAAAAGAATTCAGACCGCTGGCGGGTAAACGAGGATTGCATTCATTGCGGTAAATGTGTATCAAATTGTCCCACAAAGAACATCACATCCGAAGGCACCAAACTGGTGTTTGGAAAGACTTGCATCTGGTGTTTCCGTTGTTGTTTCCATTGTCCCACTCAGGCCATCATGATGTCCAAAATGTTTGATAAAATGCGGATTAAGCCTTACAATATTGAAAGGATACTGGAAGAACCTGCCATCCGTTCGGATTTCTTTGAGCATGCCACTCCCCAGCACTATGTTCGTTTTCGTAAACACTTTCAGGAACTGGGACTAATGGATTAGATCAAACGGCGCAGAGAAGCCTCTTCCCGTAGCGGAGCTTTCCCTGTAGCGGAGCTTTCCGAAGCTCCGTAGTCCAGCAAACATGAATGAGAGGTATCGACGACGTACTTCCCTGGCGATTCCCGGGTCCCACCAGGGTTTCACGAGGGGATCACGAGGGGATCACCTCGGATTCGAGCAAGAAGCCCTGTTACGCAGTAGCCCCCCGTAATTCCGGGATTATGATATTTGTGCAGTTTATACTTGACTGGATTGGATATCTGCAACGAAATTGGATTTGATAAAGAGATGATAGTGCCGTAATTGGCACAGCGATTTGAGGAGAATATTATGAGATTATTAAAACTGGCAATACTGGTAACTTTGTTTACAATTTGTTTATTCCCATCCGGGTTGCAAGCACGACGTTTTGCACGCTGGAGTACATCCATGGGTAGCTGGACGGTAGAGCTTTACGACGAGTTGGTTCCCATTACTGTAAACAACTTTGTGGATTTGGCAAATGCCGGATTTTACAACAACCTAATTTTCCATCGCGTGATAGATGGGTTTATGATCCAGGATGGCTGCCCCCTGGGAACTGGATATGGCGGCCCCGGCTATACTATTACCGATGAGTTTCATCCGGACCTGGTCCACGATCAGGCAGGAATACTGGCAATGGCAAGAACCTCTGCTCCCAATTCCGCAGGCTCACAATACTATATTACGCTGGCTCCTCAGCCTCATCTGAATGGTGGCTATGCGGTCTTTGGCAAGGTATTGGAGGGTCTGGAGAATGTTCTCGAGATTGGGCATGTGCCGGTTAACGTTGCAAACAACAAGCCGCTTACACCTGTCACGATTGATACTTTGCGGATTCTGGATCTGATTATCGGTGATATATTTCCTGCGGATAATTTAGTAATCGGAAATATCAATGAATCCATGGTCTTTGTGGTAGAAGCCTATGCCTATCAATCTGCATTACATTTCGAATGGTCTGTCGATGGAGTGTCGCAGCAAAATGCAGATTCCTTTATTTTTGAGCCGGTGTTTACAGTCTCCGGAGATCATGTCGTGCATTGCCGAATCTATAGCACAGATTGGTCTCATGAAGTTTCGTGGCCGGTGCAAATCGGCACGGTGGGGATCGAGTCCGATGCTGTGAGTTCGGTTGTATCATCTCTCAAGATAGCTCCCAATCCTTTTCAAGGTACTACTACAATCAGTTATGACCTGAAGCAAAACACTCCGGTCACAATAAATATTTACGACCTCAGAGGTCGCCGCATTCGCAAACAGCAGATCGAGTCCACCAAATCCGGGATTAATCAGTGGATTTGGGATGGACGCAATGGGGCTGACAACAGAGTTGCTGCGGGCATGTACTTGATCCAAATCAAAGCAGACGGCTTCAGTAGATTTAAAAAATGCAGCGTTTATTAAAATGAACACAGATCAGCTCTTTTTGGGAATCGATATCGGCGGCTCCAGTATCAAATATGGAGTGGGGAATCGTAAACAAGGTTTACAGAGCTTTCAAAGTCTGCCAGTTACGCAAAAAGATCTGAGTGGTTTAGAAGGGCTGATTGTGCAGATCATATCCGAAATGCAGATCAGTTCAGTCTGGAATGGTATCAAGGCAATCGGGATCGGAACTCCCGGATTGATAGACCGTAAGACGGGTCAATTGGTCGGTATTAACCCTAATTTGCCGTTCTGGATAGACATTCGTCCCGAGAGCATTGTGCCCCCGGATCTATCCATCCCGGTTTTCAGTGACAACGATGCAAACCTCATGGCGCTGGCCGAATCCACTCAATATCCTCTAGATGCGTGCGTACTGGGAATCACTATCGGTAGCGGTATTGGGAGTGGCTATGTGGTGGCATCCAGGATTTATCATGGCAGCAATGGATTTGCCATGGAACTGGGACACGTTTGCGTAGCCCCCGGTGGAGCTTTGTGTAATTGTGGCAGGCAAGGTTGTCTGGAGGCATATGCGGCCGAAAAAGGGATGAGAAACAGGCTGCAGGAACGTGGTAAGGATCTGAGCCGGATTCAGTTGGCAGAGCTGCTGAGCCTTGCAAAGACGGATACTGTGGTGCAGGACGTCGTTGACACTGGCATCAGTTATATGGCACTGGCTGTTGGGAATGCGATCATGTTGCTGGATCCTGATGTCGTGGTTTTTGGTGGGGGTGGCTCTGAAATAGCGGATTATCCGCTAAAAGAGCTGATAAAAATGATCCGTAGCTATCTACCGGAACCAGTAAATCATAGAATCAAGCTCGAAAAAGCACATATGGGGAATAAATCCGGTGTTTTGGGAGCAATACTGCACGCAGAATCGTTATTTGCCGATACATGGGAACGATAATTGCATCATGTATCTTTATAAAGTTTTAAGGAGCGGATAAATGAAAAGAGCTTATATAAAAATATTAGCATTTGGATTCATCCTATTGATTTGTAGTGCTGTTTATGCCCAAGGGACCGATATGATTCGGACTCTATCTATTAGCCCCAATCCGATGGAGAAATATACGGAGATCTGCATTGATTTTAATATGCCCTGCGATGTGACTATCTATATTGAAGATGGCGTTGGCAACGTGGTCCGCTATTTGTATGATGGAGTCGTCGGTAAAGAAATGGTGCTAAACTGGAACAGAATCGGCGATGATGGGAATTATGCCCCTGCCGGAAAATATAGCGTTGTAGTCAATTACAGCAGCAGATATACTTCCACAAAGAAGACACTGATCCTGAAGTAAGGCTATTTAGCAGAAATATATGATCAAACACTATAAAAAAAAGTCCTCAATGGACTTTTTTTTGTTTATCAGAATGGTGATTTCAGAGACTTTACAGTCGAAGAAAAACACGCATCTCAGCTCTTTGGTCACTTTGCGTCAGATCCTCTTTACAGGATTTGAAGCACTTCCGCTGATCGGTTTTATTGCTTTGGGTATCGGCGGTCTGATCATCTTGCAAGGCTACAATTTACTCAGTAATTTTGGGCAAGGAATATGGGTCCATGTGATCCTGGTGACAGTTGTGATAAACGAACTGAGCGGGATCATCACTGCGTTGGTGGTGATCGCACGGAGTGGGACTGCTATATCTACAGAATTGGGCAATATGGTGGTCAATCGTGAGATCGATCTCCTCAATTCTATCGGGATATCTCCGATAGCATATCTGGTAGTATCTCGTATGATTGGCGTGATGGCGTCAATGCTGATCCTTACAATCTATTTCAATCTGATCGCCGTATTGGGTGGCTGGTTCTTTTCTTCCCTGTTCCACAAAATTGAGTTTCGTGCTTTTATGAATGATTTTCTATCAGTACTAAAGATTTCGGATCTGCTGATGTCGTTGATCAAACCTTTGTTTTTTGGCTTTATCATAGCCATAATATCCAGCTTCCAGGGTTTAAGCGTGTACAAGGCATCTACGGAAGTACCGCAACGCACTATTAAAGCAGTTATGCATTCCATCTTCTTGATTATCTTTGTAGATATTGGGATCACGTGGTTTGTGAGCTCATTGGTGAAATGATGAAGATTTGCATCAAAAACTTGTGTGTAGCGGATGCTGTGTGTGATCTCTCGGTGGAATTTGAGGTAAAGAATGCCATTGTCTTGTTCGATCCCGAGGAGTACCGTGCCGGGATTCTACTCAAAAAGCTGGTGGATATCGATTCTTCGATGGATGGAACTGTATTCATCGACGGTGTTACCAAGGCTGAATACTTTGCTCAAAATCCCATAGCCTCCGTTTTTGGTTATGTGTTTGATGAAGGCATTATGCTTTCCAATCTCAGCATCCGGGAAAATCTGATGCTGCCATATCGCCTGCGGTGGGGAACGGGCAGGGATGAAGAGTTTGAAACGCAAGTGCGGTATTGGTTACAAATGTTTGAACTGGAGATGGATTTAGAGCTCCGGCCGGCTTTTGTAAAACCGTCACGACTGAAGATTATGTGTTTTATCCGCAGTTTATTGCTGCAACCCCAAGTCCTGCTGATCGACAATCCTTATTATCTCTTGAATCAATCTGAACGGATCAAGATGTTGGATATCCTCCAGACTTTGAAGACCCAAATGAAGCTAATTGTTGCCTCTACAGACCTCGATTTCACGGAGAATTTTGCCGATACAGTGCTCAATTTTGAAGTTAACAACAAAATTGTTGTGAAGTCCATAGCTATTACTTGACAAATTTTCGCTCTTATTATTCCATACAGTTCATTGGGATAAATCTGCAAAATGAATTATAAGATAAAGTACACTCGGCAAATTGTCTATCTCTTCACTGCTGTTCCGATAGCACTGTTGGTGCTGGCTATTGTCTTTTTGGCGATCAAGCAAAACATGTTTGAGAAGAGGTATTATTACTATTCTCTTTTGAGCAATGCCAACGGTATCTCGACACAAACCCCGCTCTTGTACAAGGGTTTTGAAATAGGACGGGTAACGGATTTTGAGCTGACAGACAGGGGTGAAATCCAGATCAAGTTCTACATTCTCAAGCGCTTTAGCAGAGTGCTGGTAGTGGAGTCTGTGATATCCAGGACGTCAAATCCCATCACCAACAAGACAAATCTGGAATATGTGGAGAACACGTTCGATAAGACTCCGCTCAAGCCAGGGAGCATGATTCTCTCTACCGATTTCCCGGCGGGAAAAGTCCTCTTTCGCAAAATATCACCCCTTGCTGTGGATGCATTGGCGGGGATTATAAACAATGTGAATCAGTTAACTACAGAACTGAATAGAGATAATAATGCCGATAAGGGCGCGATCTTCCGCTTGCTGACAACTCTGGCAGATGTATCAGAAAAGACAGATCGCAGCATGGCAGCCATCGAGAAGACAATGGTGGAGCTCAATGGATTTGCCCAAAACCTGAATAAAGACAATAATGCAGATCAGGGTGCCGCCTTTCGGATCTTGACAAACGTAGCAGATATCACTAGCAAACTGGATGCCCAGATGGGGCAGATCGATCAGCTCTTGGTATCGCTGAATAAAACTGCTGCGAACTTTGAGAATCCCGATAGTTTGATCATCAAAATGATCGATCCCAAGGGAGATTTACTGATCCAGCCGATCCAACAGACTTTGAAGACCATAAACAGTAATCTGGAGCAGACCTATCTGTTGCTCAATTCACTCAATCGCAACAATCCGGATCTGCTACTCTTGATCAATAACATGAATGAAACGTTGAGTAAGGCCAGCCAGACCTTGGAAGGATTGAATAATAACCCTATTCTACGGTCCGGAATATCTCCCTCAACAGCCAAACCCGGTGCTGCCCCAAGCCGAATTACGGAACTCCCCGGTAACTGATATGCAGAGAGTGGGATTGATCCTCTTGAGTATTGCGATACTCATTATTTCAGCCTGTTCGAGCTTACCAAAGCAAGTACAACCTCAAGCCAAGAAAAATGCGGACTTGATGCTAGTATCTGCACAACGCTACGAAAACCAGCGCCACTATGCGGATGCGAAAGCACTGTACGAATCTTTGCACATCCAATATCGTGGAATGGGAGATGTCGAGGGGCAATTAGTCGTACTGACGGGGTTATCCAGAATCAGCCTCATGGTGGACAGAGCACAATATACCGGTTATCTGGCACAGATGGAGGAACTGGTAAATATGGTCGAGCCCCAGAAAGGCTACCATATCAAAACTTTGGAACTGTACCGCTTGTATCTGGAAGCAAAGTGGGACAGTCTGGTGGTGACCGCACAGACCAGTGATGAATATCCTGGGATCGCAAACCTACAGATTCTCAGTTATAAGGTTCAGGCAGATGCATATCTGCAAAATATACAGGATAATGACCTGGCACAGTTGGAAAAACTATACTCCCGGTACTATCGTTTGATGCGGTCCCGCAAGTTTAGCCATCCGGAAGCTGTATCCAATGCAGCCTATTCTTTAGCATATAGCTATATGCTGAGTTCCGACTTGCAAAAGGCGAGTAAATACATGAAAAGAGCACGGCATATAGATTATGCAAACGGCTTGTTTTACAGCTATGCATATGATCTGTGGTTAGCAGGGCAGATTGCCATGGCTCAGGGCAATAGGAGTGATGCAATTGCTTCATTCACCAAGGCTCGGGATATCTTTGCCTCCTTTGAGGATAGCGTGATGCAAGCTAAGATGTCAAATGAGTTAGAGCAGCTTACAGAAAGGAAATAGAAATGAACTTAGCTGGAAAAAATGTACTAATCTATGGGATAGCAAATAGCCATAGTATAGCCTATGGAATTGCAAAAGAACTGCAAAATCAAGGGTGTAACATTGGTCTATCTTATGCCTCTCAAGCTTTGATAAAAAGGGTTCTACCCATAGCAGAAGAAGTAGGAGCGAAGTTTTGTCTGGAATGTGACGTCTCCAAAGACTATGAAATACGCGAGCTTTACAGTCAGATTGCCAAGCAATGGGACAAGATTGATATTATCGTCCATTCCATAGCCTATGCCCCTAAAGACGAGCTTAATCTGGACTTTCACAATACATCCAGGCATGGATTTATCGTCGCCATGGACATCAGTGTCTATTCCTTGATTGCGGTTGTTCGAGAGGCAATGCCATACCTATCACCGGATGCATCGATCTTGACACTCACATATTACGGATCGCAAAAAGTAGCACCAAATTATGGCGTGATGGGTGTTGCGAAAGCAGCTCTTGAGAGTGCCGTCCGTTATTTGGCATATAGCTTGGGTGAGCATGGCATCAGAATTAATGCCCTTTCCGCAGGTCCGATTCGCACACTTTCCTCTTCGGCGGTGAGTGGACTGTCTCAATTGCAAAAGCGTATCGAGAAAACAGCACCTTTGGCGCGTAATATCACACTCGAGGATATCGCAAAAAGTGCGGTGTACCTTGTATCAGATCTATCCTCAGGGGTCACCGGCGAAACCCTTTATGTAGACGCCGGAATAAACATCATGGCGTATTGATTTATGAAACTATTTATTAATGCCAACATCCCTACCTCATCTGCAGCTCTGAAGCGAGTCAACGTCTTGTTTGATCAAAAGATCGTCAAGGTCAGTAAGGATCCCATAGAGACTGAAGAAGGAGTAGAGGTTATCGATTTAGATGGAATGCTCTTACTGCCGGGTGCAGTGGACATTCATTGTCATATCATGTCTAAACTTGCGGATTATCCCCAGCATCTGGAAGCTGTCACCAAAACAGCTATCAGTGGTGGTTGGACTACTCTTGCAGACATGAGCTATATGACAGATACACCGATTTTTGTGAAAAGTACTCTGGCCAAGCGGATCCCGATTGTGGATGCCAACAGTTATTGCGACATCACATTATGGGGTCATGTAGACATAGAAGATTATCCCTATCACAGTGAAGCAGCCCAGGAACTATGGGGTAAGGGGATGGTCGGATTGATCCTGATGAATCCATCACCCAATCCTGCTGTATCGGATATCTCTTACACAGAGATAATGGACCTCTTTTTGGATATTTATGATTCGGATACTGCCTTTGCATACCAAGGGTGGGACGTGGAGGAAAGCAAAGGTTTTGACCGTGAGTCTCAGACTGCTGCGGTCAAGAAATTGCTTCGCAGGATGCAAGAAAACCCTATTCACATACCCAGAGTGACTTTCTTTGAATTGATAGATTTTATCAATGGCGTTTCAAAGCGTTCGGATATATCATTTTCCCTGTGCATGGCAGATGTCATGAACTTGATGGCCGGGATCAGCAGACCTGATGCCATGGTTATGGATTTGGAAGAACAGATTGATCTCATGCTGGAATTATTCCGGACAAATAAGATCTATCTACTCTCAAACAATGCTTCCTACTTCCCTTCCCAGACGGATACTCCGGATATTTTTGCCGGGATAGACTATCAACGGATGGAATACTCATATCTGTGGGTACTTTCCGAGCTGTGGAAAAAGCAAAAGCTCCCGCTGCATTCTTGTATCAAGATGACTTCCGAGAATCCTGCCAAGCGCTTGGGTATTTACCCCCAAAAGGGTAGCCTTGATGCGGGTTCGGATGCAGACTTTATGATCTACAATCCGGAAGGACTAACCCAGACAAACCTGAAAACTGATGCCGGAGATACGGTGGAGCTGTCCGGCAGCATCAACACCGTATATCTGAAGGGTGATGTAGTATATTCCGGGAAAACACATCATGCCAAAAACGGGCGTTACCTGGCACGTAGCCATAGCCCCAAACGCCGGCACAACAAAACGACTTGGATCTAATAAGGAGATAAATATGACTGAGATATTACAGTATATACATACGATGCTCTCCCAATATAGTGAGCTGAAGTATGTCATTAACTACAAAACATGGCAGACAGACTTTCTGCGCTTTTTCCACAGCCAAACAAACTATAACATCAGCAAAGAAAGCATAGCTATCGGTGTCAGCATTTACAAAGGAAAGCGCAACTATAGCTTTAATATAGACAATCCGGATGCTGCAAATATCGATGTAGCCGTCGAGAAAGCTTTGGACATTATAGATTCACTTCCCGAAGACCCGGACTTTGTCGATATCGAAACCGACTTGACCATTGCAGAATATAGCTCCACCGTGAACAATATCCTGGCTATCCCCCTAGAACAAAAGACCAAGGTCCTGCAACACATCGCGGACGCTGTTCGGGGCTTCAATTTTGAGATATATGGCACCTTCATTTGCAATTTTGAATCTACCAGAATACTCAATAGTAATGGAATAGACAAGGTTAGCACCACATCTCCGATCTATCTGGAAGTCAAGGCTGTCCACAACGAATCCCAAGTGACCGTACTGGAAACTTTTGGTGGAGAAGATTTTAGCCGTTTTGATCTGGCAGATTTTACAGACAGACTTACTCAGAAAGTACGCTATGGCTGTGGTGAGATTGTAGACGTCGAAGCCGGGCATTACGATGTGGTTTTGGCACCTCGGTGTATCGCTGAGTTTGTGCAGTACTTAAGTGGCAGCATGTCCGCTCAATCCCTAGATCAAAAGAGCAGTTACTTTGAAGACAGAATAGACGAACAAGTCTTTCCGGAATATATCAATATCACGGACGATCCCACTGATCCGGATGTGATCACCAGCTCCTACAACGGCGATGGGCACATCTATCGTCCGCTCAAACTGGTGGAAAATGGTGTATATCGTGCCTTTATGTGTTCCAACTATTATGCCCACAAAACCGGATTGCCCAAGAACGGTAACACCGGAAACTGTCTCGTGCTCAAGGAAGGAGATAAAACACTGGAACAAATGATCGGTTCTATCAAATATGGAATCTATGTTTCCAGCTTGCATTACATGAATTTTATGAATGTCAAAGAGACTTCTTTGACGGGATTGACCAGAGATGGAACCTTCCTCATTGAAGACGGAAAGATCACCAAAGTGATCAACAATCTCCGGTTCACAGAACGGATTACGCGCATATTGAAGAGTATCACGATGCTCGAAAACCGCGGATTTACTATTCCCTTCTCCGGTAATTACGAGTTCTTTGGAATCGAGACGGTCAAAGCTCCGCACGTCTTAGTCAAGGATTTCAACGTTACTTCATCCACCAATACTATCTAACGAGGTTATACATGGAACATATAATAAAACAAACCATAGAAAAGCTGAACCTTCCATCTGTGCAATTTGCCGACGTCCGCATCACCAAGACCGATAACGAATCTATCTATTTCCAGAATGGATTTTTACGCCATTATGGCAGCGATATGGATTCATTTGCCATCGGAATCCGCGTCCTGATCAAAGGATGCTGGGGCTTTGCCGGTTCACGGAATGTGACACCCACCAATATCGACAAGCTGATCAAAACTGCGATCACAAATGCCGAAAAGGGAAGTCTCTTCATCACAAACCCGGTCAATTTCAAAGCCCTGCAAGCTACAGTTGCCTCCAATCATCACGTTCCGGAGATCAATCCTTTTAGTATGGATCAAGATGAAAAGATGAACCTCTTGAGCCGTTTGGCAAACAAGATCAAACCCCAGGACAAGATTGTGCATTCGATGCTAATGGCGCAGTTTATGCGGCAAGAAAAGATTTACGTCAATACAGAGGGCACATTCAGCCACACTAGTCACTATAACACTCTGCCCATGATGATGGTAGTGGCTGCTGATGGTGGACAGATTCAATCGCGTACCTGGCCGGGACACATGTCCGGTGCCAGAGGCGGCTTTGAGCTCTTTGAAAAGCAAAAGTTTGAACAGAATACAGATCACATCATCAAGGAAGCGACAGATCTTTTAACAGCTCCCATGATCACGGATGAGCGTGCCGATCTCATTATCGGTAATGGCCATCTGGCTTTGCAGCTTCATGAATCCGTGGGACACGCTACCGAAGCAGATCGTATCTTTGGAATGGAGATATCCTATGCCGGCAAGACTTTTATCAAGCCTTCTATGCTCGGTAACTTCCAGTATGGATCCGACCTTGTCACGATCTATAGTGATAGTTCCAATCCTCGTGGCATGGGTTATCACCCTGTCGATGACGAAGGTGTTCCCGGAAAACGTGTCGATATCATCAAGAATGGTATCCTCAAAGATCAGCAAACATCCCGGCATATCGCCCAGATGCTGGACCTCGAACCCAGTTCCAATATGAAAGCATCTTATGGTGACGACATGCCATTGGTAAGGATGACAAATTTCTGTCTGGCACCTGTGAAAGGATCCCTGGCAGATCTGATCGCTGAGACAGAGCATGGTTATTTAGTCGATTTTACCAAGACTTGGTCTATTGACGACAACCGTAATAACTTCCAGTTTACTACCGAGATCGGCTACAAGATCGAAGCTGGCAAGATCACCGGCATTGTCAAAGAACCTACGTATTTTGGTATCACCAAAGATTTCTGGAATTCTTGCGACCGCATCTGCGGTCCCGAAGAATGGGAATTGCACGGCACTTTCCATTGCGGCAAGGGTGAACCGGGGCAAGCCATGCAACTATCGCATGGAGTGGCACCTGCCAGATTTAAAAACATCAATGTAAAAGTCAGCTACTAAAGCACAAATACATTTATCTCAAGGGCACTCATTGGAGTGCCCTTTTTCTATTTGCAAAAGAATGCTATCTTCTGGCTACTTCCGTGTCGGAGCTTGCTGAATCTCCGTTTAACTTATAAAGAGCGTTGCATATTTGCTGTGACGATGGTATTGAGGCATTTTGAGTATTGTTTAAGGATTGGTTGCTTAATCTATTCCCGCCCACCACCCCTCTATTGGGTAGGGCATCGCCCTACAACCTGATTATTCAACGGTCCTTTAATATTTATACTCTGCTCAATCTCTATTGCTATGTCCCGTAACGGTGGGACGATTCCCTCGTGATTCCCTCGTCGGCACCCGGGGTTCACGAGGGAAGCGCGAGAGAAGCTCCTGAGATTGGAAGAAGTCACATTACGATCAAGTTATTGTCATCAACTGCGTTATGTAAGCTCAGAAACGGCTCGTAGCGCTGGCTTCAGCCGGCAGTATCGCCGGATTTATCCGGCTTAAAGGCTTCGAAACACCTACCTCTTTTCATGGCTATAACCTTAGCTTTTGGTGTAGTCAAAAACCAGCTGAAGCTGGTGAAACTGCCGGCTGAAGCCAGCGTTACCGTCTGCGTAAAAAAAGCCTCAACCTTCTATATCAAAAGGCTGAGGCAAAGAGCATGCAGGAAGCGGATTGTTTATTTATAGATTACGATTCGTTCGATCTTTTCGACGCTTTTACCCGCATTTTTAGCTTTGACTTTTACGAAATAGGTATTGTTCGCCAGTCTATCTCCGTCACCATCTTTTCCATCCCAATAGATCTGGTTAAATCCTGGTTTACCGATAGCTTTGATGCTGCGGATCTTTTTGCCGGACATAGTATAAATCCCGATCGTTAAATCTGCATTTTGAGATAGCATAAAGGTAATATGTCCGTCTTTGGACATCGGGTTTGGGTATGGCAACAAACGTTCAATGGAGAGATCTCCAAGCTTTTTGACGAGGAAGTTCGCATTTGCAACAGCGGGAGAGTTAAAGTTATCAAATGCAATCAATTGGATGGTATGTGCACCTTCTGAAAGGTTGCTCATGGGATATGTGAGCAATCCGCTGGTATAGGAGTCCAAATCATATGCAAAATAATCCGTTACGGATAATGGCTGGGATGAATTATCCAGGATCAAGAGAATATTGTGTCCTGGACTACCGGTGATGTTGATTCCGTTTGCATCCGAAATATTGGCATATAGAATGGGATGGGATCCCACGGTATCTCCATTGCGAAAATCCTGATTATCCAGATAAATATTCACGGATGGGACATCTGTGTTTACTACGGTGACGGCTTTATCACTCAAAGTGATAGGGAAAGAATAGTTTACAAAATCCTTGTTTCTATTGCTGTCCCAGAAATAAGCGATGACCTTGGAAGTATTTCCGTTTAAGACATCGTCTGGAACCACGAAACTGCTGGTGTATCGGGAGTTTTCCACCGATGCTGTTCCTTTGAAGAGCATACTGCCTCGTTTACTGACATCCGTGAGGGGTCCCAAGTTGTACTGGGCTTCACTGTTATAAGCTTGTACTCCGGCAATTCCCTGAAGATTGAGGCCCGTGAAAGTACCTGCTATGGCGGGTATCTGACGTGACCGCAGAGTTTGAGTTGGTTGCTCGTCTACAAAAATGCTAAATGTACTATCCCGTTCGGGGGGGCTGATTTGCACCAAGGGATCCCCAAAGATGATGTACTTTTCGTCATTGGAGTTGTTTTGCGTATAAATGATCTTTGCCGTGAGGAGGGAATACCCCAAGCGGTTGCGTAGATTGATCGATTGGTTCAAAAAGGCATTTGTGAGAGGGGCATTGTTGTAGGGATAGGTCTCACGAGTTCCGGCTATCGTGGCAATTGATCCCAAGTCGTTCATCATTACTATTTTCTGAGCCAGGCTCTCATAACCCCAATAATCGAAATGGGCAATCTGGCAGGATGCTGCGATGAATAAAGGAAGCTTGCCATTGTTTGTAAAACGGACAAGATCGGAAGCACCATCAAGGTAATCTTCAGCGCCTAATTTGTCAAAAGAACCATGCCCGATATATAGCCATGCCAAGGTGCCCTCGTTGATATATTTGAACATATCCTCACGGGCTTTGGGTTTGTTTTGAAATTCATCATAGTCGTATTCCATACCAAAGACTTTTTCCGGGATCATGCTGCGATGAATCTGGCTGGCGGAAGATTGAGCTTGCTGGGTATGGATATATTCATTGCTGGAAGAGCTACCATTGTAAAGGTCATCCGCTACAAATAGCATGGTATTTCTCCACCAACCTGGAACGGGCTGTTCTACATAATTTCGGAGATTGCCAAGCATTACATTGAGCTCTGTTACATTTTTTACCGGATATCTACCAATGGCTAATTCCGGATATAGGGGAGTATTGATCATAGCAAGGTAATCATCCGAGACATCGCGTCCCTTTTGATATACCATCAATTTGTTCTTTTCAGCTGCTTGTCTGGAGAAGTTTCGCCAGTCGATAGTTCCGGTTCCCAGAAGAGTCAAGGATGTAAGCCTGGGAGCCAAATAAGATGCATAGGCAAATCGTGCATATTGCTTGATGGCTGCAGGATCGGGGTGACCACCATTGAATTGGTCAAAAATCTGCTCTTGGGTAACGACTTTACTGCGGATCCGGTAGTTACTCCAATAAAACTGTTTCAAGGTTTCGGCTTGCTCGCTAAAATCCGAGGGGCAGATGATCAGATTGTCTATTTGGATGCCTGCGTCAGCCAAATCCAGAGGAGAGTATTTTTGGACCAGCACCGGACTCATCCAGTCCGTATTTTGAGTGACTACACACTTGGAGTCTGCTAAACCGGAGCTGATGAAATAGAATCCACTAGCAGTAGTGGTTACAGGGATCTTGTATACATCCGTCAGACTATAGATCTGGAATACCGAGATGTCCTGTTTGTTTCCTGTGAAAGTGTACTTTGTATTTAGGAAAGAGTTTCCGTTGATGAGAGAGAATATGTATTGGTTGCTGTTCTTGATCAAGCGTTTTCGATATGAATAAACGAAGTAGTCCAGAAACAGGTTATCCGTTCCGGAGCGGTAAACATTGATCTTGATGTCGTTGGATCCGCTGATCAAGCGCTTGGTATTTTCGCTGAAGAGATATTCTCCGCTTCCACTCCAGGAGAATCTTGTGCTATCCGCCACTCCAGGATGATAAAGCAATGCCCCGTTTACCGATACAGATATCTTGTGGCTGATCACATTGGCGGTGGTTTCCTGGATGAGAGAGACGGAGAGGGATTGAGTGGAATCAGTTTCGACATCGTCCAAACTTACCAGGTATTGATACTGTGAATTGCCCTGGCCAAAGAATTTGCTCATAAACCACCCAAATCCTTCATTCTCGCGGCGGTGGGTCTCTTCCTCGACACGTATCTGTACTGGGACATCAAAGATCTCGGTAGCCCATGTAGTATGAGTTGGGCTGTTGGTGATACGGAGGGGAGATCCACTGAAATCGCTGCCATAGGTCAACCAATAAACGGTATTGAGTGAATATGGGTTGTGATATAGCGATGCTTGCACTGCAGCGTTTTTATCCAAACCATTGCGGTTCGAGCCATAAAACAGAATATAGTCGTTTGCACCAAAGTCGTTATCTTCCTCTCCAATAACTAATATTGCCGGGATCAACGACTGCATATGATAAAACGCTGCCACCGGTAGTAAAGAGGCGAAAAGACTGAGGATCGATGTCTGTCAAGTTGCTAACACCCAATTGATTTGGTGTGATCTTGTAGATGCCATCTTTATCAGTTTCGATGCGGATCCAGTTGTCGGATTTTGACCAATCAGCATAATTGATCTGGGCACGCTGCGAACTATTCCAGTTCTTGGCTGAATCAGGGTTGAGCATCAGATCTAAGAATCCGGAGCTTAGATCGTCGCTGACAAAACTGGCTTTTTGTGTAGTGTTTCCGGAGATATCTATCCGAATCAGGATGCTTCCGGCTACCTTCAAGCTTTTGAAACCATCGTAGTTAAAGGGCTTCACCAAGATAGTCTGGTATCCAAAGCCGCGGAAAACTGCAGGATCGAGAATTTGGATCACGGAGGAATTTGAGGGAGTATATGCCTCGAGCTTGATATTGTATGAATATTGGGTAAAGCCATCAATAGTTTTCACATCCGGCACTGGTAAAACGCGCTGAGAGAGGGTCTTGGTCTCTGTCGAAAGATCCAGGATATTGACGGAGATGCTGCCGCCTTCCGGAATGCCAACCTTATATTCTTGATATGGTAATAATGGGGATCCCGGAATGGAACTGTAGTTCATGGAGTCTGTTTTGATATAGGTGAAACCTTCATGCAGATCGATAGTGTAAGGATCAATGGTATATTGCATCAGGATATGATTGGGAGATTGCTCCAAGATGCTCACCTTGGCACTGAGTAGCGATACTGCCAGAAAAATCAGTAGGGAAACACTGAGCCTGTTCATAGATCATTCCTTTCGCGGAAAACCCGGTCCAGCCCATATATCAACAGATAGAATACTGCCATAAAGATAAATATTCCCAGCATTCCCTGGAACATAACGTATAGAGACATCTGTAAGTTGTATGACACTGTATTTAGTATTAATCCAAACATTTTTGCATCCTTTGTCAATAATGATAGGGCTTGTTGTGATTGATCATCACTGCCCTATAGATCTGTTCTGCTAAGATCAAACGAACAAACTGATGAGTAAAGGTCAGCCGGGATAGGCTGATCAGGCTGTTTGCTCTGTGTTTCAATCTGATATCGGTACCATAGACACCACCAATTAAAAACACTACTCGCTTAACTACTGATAACTTAGTCAATAATTGGGCAAATTCAAGGGAAGTTTTTTCCTCGCCTCTTTCATCCAGTAAAACGAGGTGATCGTCCGGGGTTAAAATATTCAAGATCGTCTCGGCTTCTTTTTGCCGTACGATATCGATGTTGTTGGTTTTGGTGAGAGGAGTATCAGGGACATCTAAGATTTCCATTTTGACATATGGTCTCAGGCGTTTTAGGTACTCCTCAACGGCAGTTTTAAGCCAGTCTTCTTTGGTCTTTCCGATTTGTAAAATGCGAATATTCATTGGCTTGCTACATGCAAGCTAGTCCCATTGCCATGCACAACATTTTGGTCTCACCATCGTCGGCGCGGGACGGTATCAGGATGGGGGCACGAGTTCCCATCACGACATGGGCTACTCTGTAGTTACAATAGTAAGTGAGCATTTTGCCAAAGATGTTGCCGGCTTCAATGCTGGGCACGATCAGGATATCTGCCTTTCCGGCAACGGGAGAGACTATGCCCTTTGTCTGCGCCGCTACTTCATCTACAGCATTATCAAAGGCTAAAGGTCCTTCGATGATACATCCGGAGATCTGGCCTCTTTGATTCATTTTACTGATAATGGCAGCATCGATGGTGGACTGAATCTTGGGATTGACTGCTTCGATAGCAGAAAGAATCGCCACTCTGGGGTTGGGATTCCCCAAGGCATGGGCGACTTGAACGGTGTTTTTGATGATGGCTATCTTTTCGTTGAGTTCCGGCAGAATGTTGATCCCGCCATCACTCATGAGTTTGATCCCATCCGGATGTTCATATGCCAGGACATCAGAGATCACGTCACTGATCCGGAGGCCTTTGTCACGGTCCAAGACTGCTTTGAGTAGGACTGCAGTATCTGTCTTGCCCTTGAGAATGATCTGCGCGCGACCCTCGCGTACGATTTGTACGGAAGTTTCAGCAGCAAGTTTCAGATCTTTTCCGGTATCTATAATCTCAAAGTGAGATATGTATTCGGGAGCCATTTTATTCAGCAAATCTTTGATGGCAACGGCATCGCCGACCAAGATACAATTGGCGAGGTTTTCTTTGGCAGCCAAGATTGCTGCGTCTAAAACAGATTCAGTGTGGGCGGCGGCAATAACCACAGTCCCTTTGGGGCTCTGCTTTACTTTGTCTATCATGGCATTAAAATCTTTGAACATATGTGCTCCTGTATATAGGTTAATATTGATAATTATCTAAGAATTCATCGACAAAGACGTCTTCTTCTGGTTTGATCTCGTGCATGATCTTTTTCAAGGCTTCCTTTTGGATCTGACGCACTCGTTCTCGGGAGAGCCCCATGCCTTCTGCGATCTGAGCAAAGTTTTTGGATTCATGACTTTCATTAAGTCCAAAATACTCGCGAATGATATCCGCTTCTCTGGCATTCAGACTATCTATGGCTTTGGTGATGCGGTCGTGCATCTTTTCATTGTAATAAATCTGCTGGGGATCTATAATGGACTTATCTTCCAAAAAATCACGTGTTGTAAAGTCCTGATAATCACTTCCTTGCAAAATGTCGTCATAGGAAGTGGTCTCGACAATCTGCCCTTTTAGCTGATTGATTGATTTCTCTGCAATGTTTGTAATAGAGCTCAATTCTTGGCTGGAGGGTGTAGCTCCGGTGGCGGAATAAATGCGGTCTGAAGTAGTCTTGAGCTTTGAAGCAGAACTCATCTTTCCCATTGGGACACGGATGAGGGAGCTCTTTTCGGCCACAGCTTGCATGATGCGCTGCTTGATCCACCATATCGCGTATGAGATCAGCTTGATATCCTTGTCTGCCTCAAATTTCTCGATTGCTTTGATCAGCCCGATATTGCCTTCACTGATTAGCTCAGAGAGCGATAACCCTCTATTCTGGTATCTAGTCGCTATCTTGACTACAAACTTGAGGTTGGATTGGATGAGCTTGCTGACAGCTGCTTCATCGCCTTGTTGCGCTCTGATAGCCAGTTCGTGCTCTTCCTCGCGCGTCAAGGTCCCGAATTTTGAGATCTCGTTTAGATAGTTCTGTAGTGCTTTATCAGCAAAGACACTTTCTCTTTTGTTACTCTTTATCATATTCTCGCTTTATTACATAACGCGTGATGGGCTCATGTACTCATTCCATGGGCAAGACTTTGCGAGGACTAATCGCTTTACCCTTGATACGGTACTCAAAATGAAGGTGAGGCCCGCTGGCGTTGCCTGTAGCTCCTACTGTTGCAATATTTTGCCCTTTGGTGATCACATCATTGACACTCACGAGATTCTTTTCGTTATGAGCATAAACACTCATCACGAAATCCGGGTGTTCGATGACTACTACATTACCATAGGCTCCCTGATAACCGGAAAAAACTACCGTGCCATCCAGTACGGCGTATATGGGTGTCCCCGATTTTGCACCCAAATCTATTCCTTTGTGAGGACGTCCGTTTCGAATCCCGAATTCCGAGAGAACTTTACCTTCTACAGGCATTCGCAGATCGCCCCTGATTTTATCCTTAGTCCTGATAGTCTCTTCCGTGACCACGTTTTGACCTTGTTCAGAAGCAGCACTTCCCCTGGGAGTAACCAGATTGAGCTTTTGCCCTACAGCTATTTCATTGGAAGTGAGGCTATTTATACGTTTGAGATCCTCGACCGTCATCCCATTTTCGGTAGCGATCTTGTAGAGAGTGTCTTTTCTTTGGACGACGTAAACTCTTTGGATCAATACGGTATCCGATTCCGCAACAGAAGTCGCAGAAATGGGCTTGATAGGGGCTTCCGGATCTTCAGTATTATATGATGCCGGGTCTTTGATGATGATTCTATCGCCCTGACGGATTAGTTGTTTCTCGTCTGCAAATCCGTTCCAGGTAAGCATATCTTTCAGTTTGACATTGAATTTCAAAGACACCCGGTAGAGGTTGTCTTTGGGTTGGATGGAATAATAATAGTCTTCAGGAAGACGGATAGAAGGATTGTGGACTTTGGCAATGGAGGCGGATTCTGTATCCTCAAGAGGTGCTGAAATAGCAGCAGGATCTCCGGTCAGCGTCCCCGGTAAAACAGTCGGATTTTGGGTTGCAGTGGTTTTGGGTTCAGGGTTTTCCTTTTTGATAGGCTTGGGTGTAGGTTGTTTCTGATCTTCGGGTTTCATTTTCAGCTTTTGGCCGATCGACAAGCTACTGTCGCTCATACCATTCAGCTTTTTGATTTCGTCTACGGAGACGCCATATCTCTTGCTGAGAGCGTAGAGCGTATCACCCTTACGAACAGTATGTTGTACATAATTGACGGCGCTCAGATACATTGGTAGGATCAGGCACACCATCATTAATGTAGCTTTGATATATCTATTTAATCGTAAAATCATTGTATTCCTTTCCGCTTACCAGTGGCACGATATCCAGATCCGTAAC
>PHBQ01000058.1 GCA_002841975.1 Candidatus Cloacimonetes bacterium HGW-Cloacimonetes-1 | reverse complement strand
ACGTCACCCTGCGGGATGATCGTAAGATTGAAGATGAAATTGTATTTGCTCGTGAACGTGGAGAATATCTCCAGGTGAGCCCCTTACAGGTTCACTTTATGGACGTCTCTCCCCAGCAAATGGTATCTGTTTCGGCTGCCTTGATTCCCTTCCTGGAGCATGATGATGCGAACCGTGCTTTGATGGGATCAAACATGCAACGCCAGGCAGTTCCGCTGATCAATCCCAAAGCCCCATTGGTCGGAACCGGTATGGAAAGAATCGTATCTCAGGATACATCTTCCATCGCTGTAGCCCCCTATGATGGCGTAGTCAGCGTTGCTACATCTTCATATATTGAGATCAAACCTCTCAGTGACAAAGATGAAGCAGTTTACCTGGGTACCAGTAACAAGATCAATCTCAAGAAATTCATCCGTACCAACCAAGATACATGCCTCAACCAACGCCCTACCGTTCGTACCGGCGACATTGTCAAAAAAGGTCAGCCCATATCTGATGGTGCTTGCGTGGAAGACAATCGTCTGGCCCTGGGTACAAACCTCTTGGTTGCTTTCATGCCTTGGTATGGATATAACTATGAAGATGCTATCATCCTCAGCGAAAAGATAGCCCGTGAAGATACCTTGACTTCTATCTATATTGAAGAATTGGAAGTCTTGGTTCGTAACGTTAAAAATGGTAAAGAAGAACTGGCATACGATATTCCAAACGTACCTGCGCAAGCGCTGCGTAATCTGGACAAAACCGGAATCATCCGCGTGGGTTCCGTGATTCATGCCGGCGACATCATCGTGGGTAAAGTCACACCCAAAAGCATAGAGATAGATCCTTCTCCGGAAGAGAACTTGATGCGTGCTTTGTTTGGTGACCGTGCCGGTGATTTTACCAATAGTTCTTTGAAAGCAAAGCCCGGTATGGAAGGCGTCGTGATCGATGTCAAAGTGTTCTCCCGCTTGGAAGAAGGCAACGACATGGAAGACGATAGCAGCGATAAAATCCAAAAGCTGAAAAGCGACCTTGCCGATCGCAGAAAGAAAATCGAAGAATTCAAAGCCGACAAGCTTACCAGCATCTTGATAGGACAGACTGCAAAAACTATCTGGGATGAAAAGACCAGTACATTCTTCATCGCCCCCGGTAAGAAGATCAGCGAAGAAGATATCCAAAGAATCAATTTTAAAAAACTGGATATCGATGTAGAGCTGGTGGAAGATTCCGAAACCAACGATCGTATCTACCAGGATGTAGTCCTGAAGATCAAGCACTCTTTGGAACTGAGCGATAACCTCTACAAAAAGAATAGAGAACGCCTCAAACATGGTGATGAACTCCAATACGGTGTGCGTAAAATGGTCAAAGTCTTTGTAGCCAAAAAGCGTAAAATCGAAGTTGGCGACAAGATGGCAGGACGTCATGGAAACAAAGGTGTGATCTCGATTATTGCACCTATAGAAGATATGCCGTTTATGGAAGATGGTTCCCCTGTGGACATCTTGCTCAATCCTCTGGGTGTGCCCTCACGTATGAATATCGGTCAGATCCTGGAAACTCATCTGGGTATGGCTGCTCTTGCGTTGGGATTTGACGTCGAAACACCTATCTTTGACGGTGCCAAAATCCAGGATATCCAAGAAGAACTCACCAAAGCAGGTTTACCTGTCGATGGTAAGCAGGTTCTCTATGATGGAAAATCCGGTGAACCATTCAAAGAAAGAGTGACTGTCGGTGTCATCTATATGATGAAGCTCAATCACTTGGTAGCAGATAAAATGCATGCCCGTTCCACGGGTCCTTACTCTCTGATCACACAGCAGCCTTTGGGTGGTAAAGCCCAGCATGGTGGACAACGCTTGGGAGAAATGGAAGTATGGGCATTGGAAGCTTATGGTGCGGCGAATTTACTCGAAGAGATGTTAACTATCAAATCTGATGATGTGGATGGAAGAAACAACGCTTTCAAAGCTATCACCAGAGGTGAGAATCCACCACCTCCGGGTGTTCCGGAATCCTTCAATGTCTTGATCAGTGAGCTCAAGTCTCTTGGTTTTGACATAGAATTTATCAAAGATGACGAAGTACGGTAAGGGGAGATAAAGTGATTAGAGACAATAAACGTGATTTGAGACCCAATGAATACGACAACGTACGTATAAAAATCGCTTCTCCTGAAACGATCATCAATGAATGGTCTTACGGAGAGGTCACCAAACCCGATACTTTGAATTATAGAACTCTCAAACCCGAAAAAGACGGGTTATTCTGCGAACGCATCTTTGGCCCCGAACGGGACTACGAGTGCGCTTGCGGTAAATATAAGAAAAAACGGTTTCAAAATACAGTTTGCGATCGTTGTAACGTCTTGGTTACCACATCCAGGGTACGACGTACCAGAATGGGACACATTGAATTGGCAGTGCCGATTGCACATATCTGGTTTGTGAAAAGTGCACCCAGCAAGATTGGTACACTTTTGGATATGACCGTCAAAGACTTGGAACGCGTATTATACTACGAGTCTTATATAGTAATAGACCCGGGCGACAGTCCATACGAAAAGATGGAATTGATCGAAGTCGATGAATACTATGAAATCCGCGATAAAGTCGGTGATAACTTCCTGGCCCTGATGGGTAGTGAAGCCGTCAAAGAACTTTTGGTACGGATCGATCTCAAAAATGAAGCACTCGACCTCAGAACCCGGCTCAAAATGGAAGAATCAGCATTACGTAAACAAAAGCTGATCAACAAGCTGAAGATCGTCGATGCCTTTATCAAATCCGGGAATAAACCGGAACACATGATATTGGACGTCCTACCGGTACTCCCTCCTACCCTGAGACCTTTGGTCCCATTGGAAGGTGGAAGATTTGCCACAGCGGATTTCAATGATCTGTATAGACGCGTCATCACACGTAACAACAGACTCAAACAGTTGATCGATATCCGAGCACCTGAGGTGATCTTGCGTAACGAAAAACGAATGCTACAGGAAGCGGTGGATGCCTTGATAGATAATTCCAGAAAGGCCAGACCCGTCCGTGGTAGAGGCAATAGACCACTCAAATCTTTGACAGATCAGCTCAAAGGAAAACAAGGTAGATTCCGCCAAAACCTTTTAGGAAAGCGCGTGGACTATTCGGGACGTTCCGTGATCACGGTCGGACCGGAGCTGAAATTGTACCAGTGTGGTCTGCCCAAAGAAATGGCAGTCGAACTGTTTAAACCATATCTGATCGAAAGACTCCAGAAGATGGGTGAAGTCGATAAAGTAAAAAATGCCAAGAAACTGATCGAGAAAAAGCAACCTGAAATATGGTCTATCCTCGAAGATGTTGTCAAGGATTACCCGGTTCTCCTGAACCGTGCTCCTACCCTGCACAGACTGGGTATTCAAGCTTTTATGCCTGTCTTGACAGATAATAAAGCGATCCAATTGCACCCCATGGTTTGCGTACCTTTTAACGCGGACTTTGACGGTGATCAGATGGGTGTATATGTGCCTCTTTCTCAAGAAGCGCAGATGGAAGCCCGTGTTCTGATGCTTTCTACCAGAAACTTGTTGTTGCCTGCAAATGGCCGTTTGGCTATGGCAGCTAACCAAGATATCGTGTTGGGTTGCTATTACCTTACGATGGAAGAAAATCCAGCTCCGGAAGACTTTACAACTCTGCGTCATTTTTACGATGCCGATGAAGTCTTGACAGCTTACACTGCCGAAGAGCAGATGTATGCGATCAAAGGCGATGTTCCGGAAGGCAGAAGTCTCGACTTGCATACCTGGATCCGTGTAAAGATCAAAAACGAATTCAAGGTGACTACGGTTGGCCGCGTGATCTTTAACGAGATCTTGCCGGAGGCAATCGACTTCCAAAATGTAACCTATGACAAAGGTAAACTTAATGATATAGCCATGCTTTGCTTTGATGCCGTCGGGCAGTGGGAAACCGCTATCATGCTCGATAACCTCAAAGAGCTTGGTTTCCGCTATGCCACCCGTGCCGGTATAACCTTTAGTTTTGACGATATCATCGTTCCCAAACGGAAAGAAGAGATTATCAAACAATCTGAAAAGGAAGTAAAGAAGATCTCCGATCTGCACCAAAAGGGTGGTATTACCGAAAATGAACGTTTTGGCCGTGTTGTCGACCAATGGAAGAAAACCACTGTCCGTGTTACCGACGAATTGATGGAAGAGCTTTCCCACACACGTAACGGGTTGAACTCGATTTATTTGATGTACAAATCCGGTGCCCGTGGTAGCAAAGACCAGATCAAACAGTTAGGTGGTATGCGCGGATTGATGGACAAGCCATCCAAGATTGGATCCGGCGGTGGAGCTGACGTTATCGAAAGCCCGATCAAATCCAACTTCAAAGAAGGTTTGACGGTTTTGGAATATTTCGTTTCCACTCATGGAGCTCGTAAAGGATTGGCTGATACAGCGCTGAAAACAGCAGATGCCGGTTACTTAACTCGTAGATTGGTGGACGTTGCTCAGAATGCGATCATTACTATGGAAGATTGTGGTACCCCACGTGGCGTCCACATGAGCATCATGAAAGAAGGCAATGAAATCGTTCAGACTCTGGCCGAAAGAATCCAGGGTAGAACTGCTGCTGAAGATATCATCGATCCCGTTACCGGCAAAATCTTTGTCAAACTCGGGGAAGAAATATCCAATAAGATGGCTCGTACTATCCAAAACCATGGCATTATCAGTGTCTTCGTACGCTCGGTCCTGACTTGTGAAGCGGAACGCGGAATCTGTGGCAATTGCTATGGCAGAAACCTCGCCACGCAAAAAGCCGTGATCATCGGTGATCCTGTCGGCATCATTGCCGCACAGAGTATCGGTGAACCGGGTACACAGCTCACACTTCGTACTTTCCATATTGGTGGAGCTTCCAGTACAGCTACAGAAATGGCAGAAGTTGTTTCCAGTTATGATGGTATCGTCCGTTTTGAACGTATGAATGCCGTTACCACACCGGAAAACCTGATGATTTCTGTTAGTCACTTAGGAAAGCTCATAGTCCATGACGAAAAAGATGAAAGCAAAATTTTGGAAGAATACAAAGTAGAATACGCAGCGACCATTCACGTCCGTGATGGCCAAAAAGTAGCACTCAATACCAAGCTCCTGAGCTGGGATCAATTCAACAATCCGCTGATCTCTACTGCCAAGGGTAAACTGGAATTTGAGAACTTTGTAAAAGACATCACATATAAAGAAGAATACAACGATATCTTGTTCACTCGTGACATTACCATTATCGAATCGAAAGATCGCAAAAAACAGCCCCAATTCAAGATTGTGGGTGAAGATGGTGAAGTAACCCTGGTTCCACTACCAACCGGTATTGTGATCCGGGTCGAAGATGGCTGCTATGTCTATCCCGGAACAGTTTTGGGACAGACCTCGAGAATGACCATCAAACAGCGAGACATCACAGGTGGTCTTCCCCGGGTACAGGATCTCTTTGAGAGCCGTGTTCCCAAAGATAAAGCCAAAATCTCTGATATCAATGGTATCGTAACAATCGGTGGACTCAAGAAAACCGGTCGCGATATCTTTGTAACACCGTCAAATGGCGTATTTGCCCAGTGCAATGGCAAAGTACAGGTCGATGTCGATGATGAAAATCGCCGCATTGTTATCCTTCCGGAAAACAGTATTTTGGCAGAAAAAGATGGTAAGGTCAGCATCACGGATAATGACGGAGCAAAGATCGTGACGATTGCCAAGCGCAATGTCAAGCCTATGATTTATGCTATTCCTGAAGACATGACTGTGATCGTGCCAAATGAATCCAACGTCAAATCCAATACTCCCTTATGCGGATATGTGTTTGACATTCCAAACGACCAGGAAGCTATAGTTGCCACAGGCGACACTGTCAAGGAAGGTCTCCCCGTCGTTGGTCGCAAATACACCATCCCGTCCGGAAAGCGTATCATTGTTCACCAAGGTGACTATGTCGAAAGCGGAGACGCATTATCAGATGGACCTCTTGATCCTCATGATATGCTCGTCAAGGGTATCATCGAAGCACAGATGCTGATCCTCAACGAAATCCAGGAAATCTACCGTAAACAGGGTGTGAAGATAGACGACAAACACGTCAGCGTGATCGTTCGCCAAATGTTTAAAAAGGTCAGAATCATGGATCCGGGATCAACTTCGTTCCTCGAAGGTGATATTATAGACAAAATGTTAGTAGAGCGTGAAAACCGCGAAGCCTTGCAGTTTGGCAAGACTCCAGCCCAATTTGAACAGCTCTTATTGGGTATCACCAAGACTTCTCTCTTGACAGAAAGCTGGCTTTCAGCTGCTTCGTTCCAAGAGACTACTAAAATTCTTACAAAAGCTGCAATAGAAGGCAGAGTTGATCGTCTGGAAGGCTTGAAAGAAAGTATCATCCTGGGACACAAGATCCCCGTTGGTACTGGAACCAAGCTCTATGAAACAATGCTCAAAGACGCAGTAAATTCGGGCAAAACAATTGCCCAAGTAATCAAAGAATTAGCTCATCCGGAGATATCCGATGAGGCTGAAGATATTCTCGATTTCTAATCGAAAAAATACTGGAGGTATCAGTGCCAACAATCAATCAACTGATCAGAAAAGGCAGAACTGAGATCGAAAAGAAGAAGAAAAACAGGGCGCTTGAAGGATGTCCGCAAAGGCGCGGAGTATGTACTCGTGTTTACACGACAACGCCCAAAAAACCGAACTCAGCATTGCGTAAAGTCGCACGTGTCCGTCTTGTTAACGGATTTGAAGTAACAGCTTATATTCCCGGAGAAGGACATAACTTACAAGAGCACTCAATCGTTCTCGTTCGCGGTGGTCGTGTAAAAGACCTTCCCGGTGTTCGCTACCACATCGTTCGCGGTGCATTGGATTCAGCCGGCGTTGACAAGCGCGTAACATCACGTTCCAAATATGGAACAAAACGCCCCAAAGCCAAGAAGTAAAGGGAGGATTGATCAATGCCAAGAAAAAGAAAAGCTGTCGTTAGAGAAGTTCTTCCGGATCCCAAGTACAACGATGTTGTATTATCAAAATTCATGAATTGCTTGATGAAAGAAGGAAAGAAAAGCGTAGCCGAGAAAATCGTTTACGGTGCTTTTGACCTCATCGCCGAAAGAACCAAGCAAGCACCTCTTGATGTATTCAAGACAGCCCTCGACAATGTACGCCCTTTGGTAAAAGTAGTTTCCCGCCGCGTCGGTGGATCAAACTACCAAATCCCTACCGAAGTGAACGAAAAGAATGGCCGTGCCATCGCTTTCCGTTGGCTGATCAGCTATGCCAGAAATCGCAGTGAAAAGTCTATGACTGAGAAGCTGGCTGGTGAACTGATTGCCGCTTTCAAGAAAGAAGGCTCCAGCATCAAAAAGAGAGAAGATACCCACAAGATGGCAGATGCCAACAAAGCCTTTGCCCATCTGAAATGGTAGTCAATTAAATACTGAGCTAACGCTCTATACACTTAAAGCCGATCTTTATGATCGGCTTTTTTTGATTGGATTTTACGGTCGTTACGAAACTTATGAATTATTGGTTGTAGGGCGAGTCCTACTCAAAAGAGGGGTGGTGGTGGGCGTGCCACTTTCGACAATTGACTCCCTCTCCCATTTTGGGAGAGGGTTGGGGTGAGGGCGAGTTAATAACATGACTACAAACGTGTTACGATGTGTCGTCTGGCGATGAAGGGCGAACGCAATTCGCCCCAACGAAATGTGATATTCGTACTGTCCTGCGGACTTCATTGGGTGGATCGGCGTCCTGCTCTACACATTCTTACACAGATACGAAGATCTGCAATGCGGATCTATTGGATTTATTTATCTACACAGATACACTGTAGGCGGATGTCTCCGCTTTTGGTCTGGAACAAGACAGTATGCCGGGGAAATTGATCGGAATTATCCGAAGGATGGATCACCACCAGTTTGGCAGCCTTCTCCCCCATTGCGCTGAGTTCCTGATAGATACTGTCAGCTCCATCATCACTGAGGCGCAGTCCCCAAGGAGGATTTGTGATGATGCAGCTATTCGCCAGATCATTGTCTGCAGCAGCTTCCAAGGCTTCGTGCCGGAATTCTATGGCATTCTCTACTCCGGCTTTGATGGCATTTTGCCTTGCAGTATCAATTGATTTGGCATCCAGATCCGAAGCGAGTATCAAAGCCTGATTGGGAGTATTCGAAAAGAAATTATCACTCCTGGCCTTGGGCAGCAAATCAGCTGTATAGCAAACCCAGTGTTTAAATCTAAAATCCCGAAACCGATCCCAAGTCACGGCACTGGAGAGCAGTGCAGCTTCGATCGGAATTGTTCCGGATCCACACATCGGATCCCGTAACTGTTTTCCGGATTCCTGCCACTCCGCGGCATATATCATGGCAGCAGCAATAGTTTCCCGCAGCGGGGCAAGCTCTGTAAACTTGTTGTATCCGCGTTTATGCAGATGCATACCACTACTGTCCAGCCGGATCGTCACTCTATTATTGCGGATATGCACTACTATCAGTTGAGTCCTGTCATCGACGGTGGAGACTACCGAGAGTTCCTTTTTATACACTTCCCCCAAAGTCTTCAAGATGCGGTCTGAAACAGCCTTTTCATGATACAAAGAGGATTGAAAAGATGCCACCCGCAGACAGAAATCCGGTACTTGAGCCGGATTAATAAAGCTCTGCCAATCTATCTCTTTGATCCCGCGTTCCAAGCTCCGGAAATTATCGGCAAAAAAGGTTCCCAAATCGACCAGAACTCTACTCACACAACGGCAATAGATATTAATTTTGATTACGGTAGTCAGGTGACCTTTGCAGATCAGCCCTCCCTTGGTTTGAGTGATAGCGGTAATACCGAGTTTGTTCAGCTCTGCTTTGGCAAATTTTTCCAAGCCAGGTTGAACGACCACAAAGAGATCATATGGTTTCATAAATTATTCCTAGTAAAAGATTTGTGTTGAGTCTCACACTCCTGACAAATTTGTCAATAACAATCGGTCGGAGTGATGTTTATCCGCACAACGGGAAAATAGATTAGGCGAGGAATTAAGTCTTAAATAACACTGAATTTGATTGACACAAAACCGATATTCAGATTAGATGAGTAAAACACACCTAAATCGTAAAAATAAACCTAATAAGGAGATATAGAATGGCCGAACAAAAAAAAGCTACAATGGATGGCAATACTGCGGCAGCGCATGTTGGTTATGCATTCAATGAAGTAGCGGCAATCTATCCGATTACGCCTTCTTCTACTATGGGTGAGCTTTCCGATGCCTGGGCATCAGCAGGAAAGAAGAATCTAAACGGAACTACCGTTGACGTCATCGAAATGCAATCCGAAGCCGGAGCAGCAGGAGCCCTTCACGGTTCACTTTCTGCCGGCGCTTTGACTACTACTTTCACAGCTTCTCAGGGCTTGATGCTGATGTTACCAAACATGCACAAGATCGCCGGCGAGATGCTACCTACTGTGTTTTATGTTACAGCCAGATCGCTGGCTGCCCAGTCACTCTCGATCTTTGGAGATCACTCCGATGTCATGAGTGCCCGCAACACAGGTTTTGCGATGGTTGCTTGTAATAGCGTGCAAGAAGTGATGGATCTCTCGATCGTATGCCAGCTTGCCACTATGAAGACCACTATCCCTTTCCTCGTCTTTTTTGATGGGTTTAGAACTTCGCATGAGCTTCAGAAGATCAATGTCGTTGATTATGAAACCATGGCAGAGCTTTCCGAACCTGAATTGATCGAAGCCTTCCGCGCTCGTGCGCTGACCCCCGATAACCCCCGCGTCAAAGTGGGTCAACAGGGTCCGGACGTCTATTTCCAAGGCCGTGAAACCACCAATAATCAATATGACAATGCTCCCGCCGTGATCGCGGAATACATGAAGAAAGTCGGTGCCAAGATTGGCCGCAACTACAATCTATTTGATTACGTGGGTCATCCCGAAGCTGAATCAATATTGATCGCCATGGGTTCCGGCTGCGAAACTATAGAAGAGACCATCATGTATCTCAATGAAAAGAGAGGTGCAAAGCTCGGATTAGTCAAAGTCCGCGTTTATCGTCCTTTCTCTGTCAAAGACTTCTTGGCCACTGTCCCTGAAACTGTGAAGAATATCGCAGTTCTCGATCGTACCAAAGAACCCGGCTCCATCGGTGAACCACTTTATCTGGACGTTGTAGCCGCTCTGAAGAACAGACCAGATACTTACATCATCGGTGGCAGATATGGCTTATCCTCCAAGGAATTTACTCCCTCGATGATCTTAGCAGTATACAAGCACCTTGAAGCCAAGGGATTCCATGGCTTTACAGTCGGTATCGAAGACGATGTCAGCCACCTTTCCATCCCCGTCACAGAAGTAATAGATACCATTCCGGAAGGAACTATCAATTGCAAATTCTGGGGATTGGGTTCAGATGGTACCGTCGGTGCCAACAAAAACAGTATCAAGATTATCGGTGATCATACAGATTTGAATGTTCAAGGCTATTTCCAATACGACAGCAAGAAATCGGGTGGTATCACTCGTAGCCACTTGCGTTTTGGTAAAAAACCCATTCATTCTCAATACCTGGTAACAATTGAAGACTTCATAGCCTGTCACAATCAAGCTTTTATCGGCCGTTTCGATATCCTCGAAGGCATCAAAGAAAATGGTGTGTTCTTGCTGAATTCAAATTGGAGCCGCGAAGAAGCCTTTGCCAACCTCACCAAAGACATGCAAGAAACTATCATCCAAAAGAAGATCCGTTTCTACAATATCGATGGACTGGAAATTGCCAATTCCGTAGGTCTGGGCGGCAGAGTCAATAGCGTGATGCAGACTGCCTTCTTCCTGATCTCCGGGGTTTTGGATCCTACTGAAGCTATGGGCTTTATTAAGGATTCTCTGAAAAAGAGCTATGGCCGCAAAGGACCCGAAATCGTGCAAATGAATCTGAACGCAGTTGACCGTGTTTATGAAGCATTGGTCGAAATCAAAATTCCTGAAGCAATGCCTACCGAACACATGACCATGAAGAAATTGGTGCCGGATAATTCCGATGCCTTTACCAATAGCGTAATCGAGCCCATCATGCGCGAAATGGGAGACACTATCAAGGTCTCGGAAATGCCGATTGACGGGTTTGTTCCCAGCGGAACTGCAAAACTCGAAAAACGTCGTGTAGCTCCAGCCGTGCCTCACTGGGTTGCAGAGAATTGCATTCAGTGCAACCAATGCTCCTTTGCCTGCCCGCATGCAGCTATCAGAGCCAAATTGATCGAAGACAAGGATCTTGCCGGTGCTCCGGAATCCTTTAATACGCTCAAAGCCACAGGCGCAGAAGGCTTCCAATACAAGATTCAAATCTATATAGACGATTGCCAAGGCTGCCGAGTATGCGTCAACGAATGCCCAAAAGCCGCTCTAGTGATGAGCCCCATCGAAGATGAACGCGCTGTCGGTGAACAAACTAACTACGAGTTCTTTGATGCTCTTCCCACCGATGTGATGGCAACCTTCAAGGAAACCACAGTCAAAGGCAGCCAGTTCAAACAACCATTGCTCGAGTTCTCCGGCGCATGTGCCGGTTGTGGTGAAACACCATACATCAAATTGCTGACCCAGCTCTATGGCGATCGCATGATCATTGCCAATGCTACAGGTTGCTCCTCTATCTGGGGCGGAACCTTCCCCACAATACCATATTGCAAAAACTCCGAAGGTAAAGGTCCCGCATGGGCAAATTCACTCTTTGAAGACAATGCAGAATATGGCTTTGGAATGCGCCTTGCCGTCAATTCCCATCGCAAGCTTTTGAAGATGGCTTTACAACAACTGATGGAAAAAGGCATTGATGCCGATCTCAAAGCTGCTTTTGGCTATGCTTTGGAAAATTTTGATGCAGTCGATGCTGCAGCCAAAGAAAATGCCAAAAAGATATCAGCTTTATTACCAAAAGCCATAGAGAACGCTTGCGAAAGCTGTGAAAAACTACTGCGCCGTGTAAGTGAGCTCAAAGACTATCTCATCGAAAAGTCCATCTGGACTCTGGGTGGAGATGGCTGGGCCTATGATATCGGTTATGGCGGACTGGATCACGTGATGGCATCCAACAAGAACGTAAATACATTTGTATTGGATACCGAAGTTTACTCCAATACCGGTGGTCAAGCCTCAAAATCTACCCCGATCGGTTCTATTGCGCGCTTTGCTGAATCAGGAAAGAGCACAAATAAGAAAGATTTGGGGATGATGATGATGAACTATGGTTACGTCTATGTTGCCAGCATTGCCATGGGATATAACAAAAACCAGGCTCTTCAGGCAATTATGGAAGCTGAGGCGTATCCAGGTCCTTCTATCGTTATCGCCTACGCTCCTTGCATCAACCATGGCATAGATATGTCCATGTCCCAAAAGCAAGAAAAGAAAGCTGTAGAGGCTGGATATTGGTTGCTTTATCGCCACAATCCACTCAACATATTAGAAGGTAAAAACCCTCTGACTTTGGACAGTAAGGAACCAACAGCTACTGTACAGAGCTTTATGGATGGTGAGAAACGCTATTCCGGTTTGAAACAGATTTTCCCGGAAAGAGCAACTGAATTCTATGCTGAAGCAGAGAGATTTGTGAAAGCCAGATACGCACAATACAAGAAACTATCCCAATAATAGATAGCATACGATTAGGGAGATCAGTGAGGACTTTGTCCTGGCTGTTCTCCCTTTTTTTTGTCCGGGGTTGCTAGCCTGGTTTGGAAGTCCCAGCACTTCAACGGGACTGCGCTCCCTGAATATCGTAAGATCTGGGTATTTTGCTGGCCTGGTTTGGAAGTCACAGCGAGCAAGTTACTGTCAACATGTATGTAACGTAAGTCCTGAAACGGCTCGTAGCGCTGGCTTCAGCCGGCAGATCCACTGGCTTTAGCCGGTTTTAATGCTAAGAAACACTTACCATCTTCATGGCTAAAATACTTTCTATTTTATGAATTTCAAAACCAGCTTAAGCTGGTGAAACTGCCGGCTGAAGCCAGCGTTACAATCTGTGATGATGTCACTTACATGTACTTTGTGCCATTTTACAGATTTGTTGCACGAAGTGTCGCCCACGAGGGGCTATTCCTGTCTAATTGGGATGTTACGAGGGGCTTTACTTCGCTCCGCACCCTCGCTAATACTACAACGCCCGTAAAGGGCTAATCTCGTCCCGATGGGACAATTTACTCCTATAAATATCGCAGCCGGAGGTAGAGCATCGCCAGAAAGAGATTGACGATCGTCAGTAGCGCTCCGTACTTGGTAAAACTCCAGAACGAAACTTTGTAACCGTTTTTATTGGCTATCCCTGCAGATATCACATTTGCGGAAGCACCGATTAACGTTCCATTGCCACCCAGGCATGCACCCAAAGATAAAGCCCACCAGAGAGGCTTTATGGCCTCATTGCCATGTGACCCCATACTGACACCGATATCCTTGATAAGGGGTATCATTGTAGCCACAAAGGGAACGTTGTCCACGATGGCAGAAAGTATCCCGGAAGCCCACACAATAATATCCGAGCTTAGCCGCATATCCCCCTTGGTCAGAGAGATCATTTTGGCAGCCATCACGTTGATCACACCGGTATGTTCGAGCCCACCTACTACCATAAACAAGCCGATGAAAAAGAAGATACTGCCCCACTCGACATCTTCTGCCAAAACCTTGTCGATGGACGGTTGTTTTGATACTAACAGCATCAGTACAGCAAAGCCCAGCGATATTATAGCAGAATCCAGCTTCAGCATTCCCTGCATCAGAAAGCAGGCGATCATCGAGACAATCACGATCAAAGACTTGATCATCAAAGGCCGGTCGGTGATCAGCTGAGTATCATCAAATTCTCGTATCTTTGCCATTTTCTCGTTTGAGACCCGCATCGATTTGCGGAAGACCATATATATTATCGTCATATTCACGATTGCGATTACTATCACAATGGGAGCCAGATTGTACAAAAAACTCATAAATGTGAGCCCGGTAGCGCTACCGATCATGACATTGGGTGGGTCACCAATCAAGGTCGCAGTCCCCCCGATATTTGATGCTATCGCTTGCGTAATGATAAATGGAACAGCGTTTACACCCAATTCATGGCAGATCAGGATGGTAACCGGTAACAAGATCATAATAGTCGTCACATTTGGTAAAAATGCCGAGATAAAGGCAGTGACTGCAAACATCAGCAGCATGATCACAATCGGCTTCCCTCGTGCCAGTTTAGCTGTCTTGATCGCCAAGTATTGATACATGCCGGAGCTTTTGGTACATGAGACAATGATCATCATCCCAATCAACAAAAAGATCACGTCCCAGTCGATATAGGAAAAGGCTGTACGTTCGTTCATCAACCCCATAAATACCATCAGGATGCCGCCTGCTAAAGCAGCGATTACTTTATCTATCCACTCTGTTGAGATGAATAGATACACGACTCCCAAAATCACAATTGCAGCGATCATTTGAAATGACATTTAAAACCTCAATGTAAATAACATAAGACTATTTTTGATTGAATTAATGTAAATAGCGGATATACAGATAGATGGTGGATACCAGATACGACATCAGCGCAAAGAGGATGCCGATCTGAGTAAATTGCTTAAAACTGACTTTACAACCATTTTTATTGGCGATCCCGACTGCTACTATGTTTGCCGAAGCTCCGATCAGAGTTCCGTTACCGCCCAGACAAGAGCCCAATGCCAAAGACCACCACAGGGCATCTATTTTCCCCAACCCGATCTGGATCTCAATGCTCTTGATCACCGGGATCATAGTAGCCACAAAAGGCACGTTATCGATGATCGATGACAATATGCCGGACAACCACAAAATGGCAAATGAAGTGTATTTGATGTTACCATGAGTCAAATCAACCGTCTTATCTGCAATCATCGACAAGAGTCCCCGCTCCTGTAAGCTGCCGACAATCATGAAAAGTCCGATAAAAAAGAAGATCGTGATCCAGTCTATATCGTGCATCAACACCTGGTCTACTTTTCTGCGATTGCTCATGATCAAGAGTACCAGTCCGGCAGTCATGGCAATCGATGCTGATTCAATATGGAGGGTATCCTGCAACAGAAATGCCACCATCATCAGAGTGAGTACGATCAAAGACCGGATCAACAGAGTCCGGTTTTTGATCAGTTTACTTACGTCGTATTCCATCACGCGGGATTTGCTCTCGTTACTGACGTGTAAACCTTTGCGGTAGAGCAGATACAGCATGCCTATGCTAAAGATCATGATAACTACGACAGCGGGTGCCAGATTGATGATAAAATCATTAAAATTGTAATCTGTGGAGCTGCCGATCAAGATATTGGGAGGGTCACCGATCATGGTCGCGGTTCCACCGATATTGGAGGCAATCGCCATAGTCACCACAAAGGGGACAGGATTCACTTTCAGTTCATTTGTGATCAACAATACCACGGGTATCAGCATCATTACAGTTGTAACGTTATCGAGGAGGGCAGAGAGTATCCCGGTGATTACAAACATAAAAAGCAGAATACGGAAAGGTTTACCACCTGCCAGTTTGGCAGTCTTGATGGCAATATACTGAAACACACCCGTTTGTTTGAGTACAGAGACCACCATCATCATCCCGATCAGTAAAAATATCACATTCCAGTCGATGTAAGACATCGCCGTCTCTTGGTTCATAATCCCAAATATCACGACTAAGAATCCGCCTAAAAGAGCGGCAGACATCTTGTTTACCCACTCGGTGATAATAAAAATGTAGCTGATTCCAAAAATCAGCAAAGCTACCAATGTGAGAAACACTATGCTTTAATCACCTTTTTAAAAATATCCATGGCCGTCACAATACCCACCAGTTTCCCTTTTTCCACCACGGATAGATAACGCTTTTGGTGCTGAATCATTTCGAATACTACTTCGATGATAGATGCAGAAGGATCGACAGTTTTTACTTCGGTAGTCATGATCTCTTTTACCACCACCACATCTTCCTTTTGAAACAGATTCTCCAGGGGCTCGAAGGATTTGAGGAAGTTGATGTTATCCATCATCATCAAAAAGTCCGGTACACCTACTTTGAGATAGTTGAGCATATTTACTTCGCCCAAAAATCCCATCTCGTCATCAACTACCGGTACGAATGATACACCGCTTTCATTGAACAATCTGCTCAGTACGGTTAGCTTTTCATCACTATGAATAGTAACCGGATTTGACACCATGATATCTTGGATTCGCAAGTCTTCCTTGATCTTGATCTCGGCTTTTTTGAGGCTTTGCACCACTCCATGCGGATCACGTTCGCGGAAGAGTCGTGCCATCATTTCCTTATCCAAAGATAGCTTTAGCAATGCCGCCACCAAATTCAGATATAGCTTCGAGGAAGATTTATCCGAGATGATCAGAGCTATCCACGAGACTAAAGTGCCAGCGCAATCTATGGGCTGTTCCAAGAAACAAATACCGATCAAAGTATCATCAAAGCCATCCATCCGCACATGCGGGATGGCAATACCACTGGAGTATGCAGTCGATGCTTCCGCATCTCGGGCCAAAATCATCTCATAGAGTTTGTTTCCACAGCTGGGAAGCTGATAGCTGCGGCATATTTTTTCTACCAAGTGATGATACACTTGCTCTTTAGTGACAACCTGATGCTCAAAATAGATAGTTTTGGCATCGAGAAAGCTTGCCAATAACATTACTTACCTCTTCTGGTAAAAATATTTGACACGATTAAATGTATATCTTGATCTAAGTCAAGTGATATTATTGGAGGATTTCAGGCCCGACAAAAGGACAAAAAAAACTGCGAACATCGCTCTTCTAAAAGCAATCTTCGCAGTTAAATCGTATGGGGTGGGTGATGGGAGTCGAACCCACAACGCCCGGAACCACAATCCGGTGCTCTGCCATTGAACTACACCCACCATGTAGATGAATCACACTATCTGTGAGTTCGGGATATAATGGCACGCCAGAAGGGATTCGAACCCCTGACCCGCAGCTTAGAAGGCTGCTGCTCTATCCTGCTGAGCTACTGGCGCTTGAATGATGGTAGCGGCGCAGGGATTCGGACCCCGGACCTACGGATTATGATTCCGACGCTCTAACCAGCTGAGCTACGCCGCCACATCAAAAAAGAAAGAGACATCAGCAAGCAGCCAACCTCTCTATAAAACTTAAAAATTGGTAGCGAGGGAAGGACTCGAACCTTCGGCCTTCGGGTTATGAGCCCGACGAGCTACCAACTGCTCCACCTCGCGTCAATGTTTAGCCATTTATTCAGAAGCCCGGATTCTGTCAAGATAAAATGCAGTTTCTTTGTGTATTGACTCGGGAGCACGTGCTGAGCCGTCGCTATTCCCACTCATAACGAGTCATCTAACAACCAGTCATCGAGCCTGGATATCAAAATACCCATCTTCCTCCTGCTGATTATTGCCACTCCTCCCCTATCCGCTTGCATACTTAGTTGTGGCTATGATGTGGCTATGCCTCCCTATGAATCATGGGGCGGCATAGCCACATCATAGCCACAACAGAGTAAGGAAGGTACAGGCAAAGGCTGGGAATTCTTTCTCCCTCTCCCGCTCTGGGAGTCGGGGTCCCGAAGCGTCAACATGTTGGCGTTTGGGGTGAAGAGGGTTGGGGTGAGTGAAAAAGTCACACAGGTCGCTTTGTTTTCGGACGACCCGCCGGTCGCCCTACGATATTATTCCGTGTTAATCCGTTTATCCGTAAAATCCGTGTGACTAT
>PHBQ01000057.1 GCA_002841975.1 Candidatus Cloacimonetes bacterium HGW-Cloacimonetes-1 | reverse complement strand
CAACACGTTCTTCTATCTCGACCCACCCTACTTCACAAAGGAGCATTTATACGACCGCGAAGATGCCGAAGCCTTTACCAAGCACGAAGAGATGGCACAGTTACTCAAGACCATCAAAGGCAAGTTCCTGCTATCTTATAACGATGATCCTTATATCAGACAGCTGTATAAGGGCTTCACTATTGATGAGGTCGAAGCGCAGTACACCGTCTCAGGTAGTTTCCAGACTCAGACTGAGCTGCTGATTCGGAATAACAAAAGTGTTATTTCTCTGTAAGCCTACGTTGAATTTCTTTATTGATGGTTATAACAAAATAATCATGTAGGGCTGGAATGTGACCAAAATAAAAGAATCCTTGATCTCTAAGGTTTTCCAAATCCTCAATCCTCGCAAGAATTTTGATTTTCTCTTCAAAGTCCTTCAAGCTTTGTTCCATAGAATCATTCAGATGTTTGATAAACTTATCGATTTCGTCAAGTTCATTAGTTGTGTTTGTGTTATCTACCATGATAAACTCCTATTGGACATTTGTTTCAATATCCAGCGTATCGTCACATTGTCAATAGCAATATGCCTGATTTAACTTTCAAACTCATCCTCATCACAGACGATGCCAATGTCAAGCTTGCCGAAGTCAAGCAGGAGGCGGAATCCGCTAAGTCATCGGTGGAAAAGCCCATCTCGGTTAAGGTGACTGCTGAACAGGCTTTGGCTACTATTCGGGATGTGAAGATAGCCTTCGATGGAGTGCTGCAGGTGGTCAGTTCAGTGATTAATACTATGAATGGTTACTTGAATGCATCTCTGGAAGCCAGACAATCTGCTATCCTGGCTAAGGTAGCCTTTGGTGAGTATGCAGGGGCGATGGGAGAGTTTGCTCAGAAGATGCAAAGACTGACCAACTTCGATGGTGACCAGTTGTTGGCTCTGATGGCTAAGATGGCTCAGACCTATAAACTGAATAAGGGTGAGATTGAGCAGTTGACTCCGGTGCTGCTGGACTTTGCCGAAGCCAATAAATCGACAGGGATGACCATCGACTCTGCCTTCGATCTGATGGGTCGGGCTCTGAATGGACACACTGAGATGCTGGGTCGCTATGGTATTGAACTGGATGCCACTAAATTGAAGACCGAAGGTGTATCCTATTTAGTGGAAAAGCTGACTGCCGATTATGGTGGAACTGCTCTGGCTCTGGCTGATTTGCGCGTGCAGAATGCCAATGCCTGGGGAGATGTCAAAGAGTCTATTGGTGATATGCTCAATGTCCTGATTGCTCCTCTGCTGAGTGGTCTGCGCTGGTTAATGGATGCCTATCAAAGCCTGTCTCCCCTGATGAAAGGCTTCGTTACAGGTTTATTGGTAGCCATACCGGTTATTGCTACTGTTACCACTGCTGTGATTACCCTGACAGCAGCATACACTGCTCTCAAGATAGCCATCAATCCTGTAGCCGGTATCATCGGGATTGCCGTGGGAGCGGTTGCCGGTCTCGGCTTTGCCTATGCTGCTACTGAAGTAGCCAATAAAGCCGCTATGGAAACTCAGGATCAATACAAAGACAAAGTGGATGAGACCACCGACAGCGTGGAGTCCTTAGTTGCCAAGCACAAAGAGATTGCCCTAAGTATCGACTACGCCGAAGCTAAACGGCGACTGGGTGAGATTAAACAGGAAATGGCAGACTATGAAGATACGGTTAAACAGATGCAGACTGACCTGGTCTTGGTCAGTTCCGATTACTTTGACAGGCAGAAGGAACGCACCATTGAAGCGGCTGAACTGGCTAAGAAGATAGCGATTGAAGATGCCAAAGCTATATCCGAGTTCAATAAGGAAAAGGTAAGGATTGAGACTGAAGCTTCTCTATCTGGGATAGCTTTGCTGGAGTATAAACTGGAATACACCAAACAGCATTACAAAGCGTTGGGAGCCGTTAACGCTCTGAATGCCGATGAGCAAATCTCCACTCTGGAACGTATCAAAAGCTATGAACAGCAGCTTGCCCAAGCCAAACAAAGTGACTTAGAGTCCATGTCAGCTCTTGAGCAGAAGTATAACACTCTGACTATTGATGATGCAGTTCAACGCAGACAAAGAGAACTGGAAATCCTGCGGGATACCGAGTTAGAGAAAGCCCGGTCACTCAATGCCTCCGAAGCTGTACTCGCCAATATCAGCAGTTACTATGCCAAAGAGATTACCAAGGTAGAGTCTGATGCTTCTGCTCAGAAGGTCCGGCAAGCCGAAGTCGAACAGCGGGATAAGCTCAGAGTAGCAGAGGAAGAGAAGCGCAGATTACAGGACTTGGAAGATACCCGTAATGACTTTGCCCAGAGGTCTCTGGACTTAACAGGTAATACTTACCAGGCAGAGTTGGATGCCATCGATAACTACTATACCAGAAAGAGGGATAAACTCATCCAGGCAGGTCTTACAGAGGAGCAGATTACCAAGCAGACCGAATTAGCCAAATCCAGAATCAGAGAGCAGTATGACCAGAAGCACTTTGAAGGGGTCAGTTCCATCCTCGGCAACCTTGCCAAGACCAGTGAAGCCTTCGGCAAGAAAGGTTTTGCGCTGTGGAAGACACTGTCTATAGCCCAGGCAATGATGGATACCTATTCCTCTGCCACTGCTGCTTACAAAGCAATGGCAGGCATTCCGGTGGTTGGACCCGGTCTGGCAATCGCTGCTGCTGCCGCAGCTATCGGAGCGGGTCTGGCGAATGTGGCAGCTATCAGTAATACCGAACCACCCAAGGCAGCTAAAGGCGGTATGTTAGTCGGTAACTCCCATAGCTCCGGTGGCATCATCCTTGAAGCCGAAGGTGATGAGTATATCACTGCCAAAGATAGGGTTCGAGCATTGGGAAGAGGACTATTTGACTTCCTCAACTTCGCTCCTCTGAATCAGGTCAAGCTTGCCTTTGCCGGACTGCCTATACCCAGTGTGCCCTTGCCTGCCAACCTCGGCTCATATTATGCCTCAGGTGGCAGTATCAGTAGTAATGGGAGTATAACTGCGCTCCTGGAAATAATGAGAGATATGCGGGATCAGATAGTGGAGATGAAGCAGAACATCAAAGACTCCAAACCCATCATTGACATCCATGTCGATCCACTATCCAATGATCCTGTAAAAGTGAGTGAAATCGCCGAAGCTGGACAGTTGATTAGGTCAACTATCTGAGTCTATTATGTTAATTGATTTTGCTTTGTTGTACGCAAATTTAAAGGAATAAGTTATGCCTTCACTTCTACCTAGTTTGTTTAAATCCTCTAAAGACCCAGATTTGTTAGGGGGGTTATTAGGAAATATGATGTCAATGGGAGTGTTTCCCGGCTTAACCGAAGCACTTGAAACAGTTAAAATGTGTGTCCTTGTAGGATACTTTGCATGCTCAATAAGACCCTGACAAGAAGCATTGCTTACTTTGTTATGAATGTATATATAAGGATGTTCATCTATTACGTTTTGTCCATTATTCTTGTCATTTCTATACAAAATGCAAGTATATACATTAAGATCACCACTTACGCAATGTGCTACGATAGCCTTAGAAATTTTCTTATTAAGTCTATCTGGCAGGAAAGTAAGTTCACTTGGCTCAAACAAGCGATACTCACTAACTGGGCAAGCATTAGACAATTCTTTAGAAGTCCAATTAAACCTTGTGTTTACGAATCTCATAGCATTCTCCTTGTGCACGAATTAACATTATTTGATACCCTAAAATATGGCAATACAAATTATGAACTTGTTTAGAATAGACTTCATCATGGGCAAGACAGATGCTACGGAATATGGTCAGGTAGTGAATACCTTGATTGATAACAATACTATCAGGCAGATCATCACTTTAAGTGTCTCTGCTGATAAACTGCAGTCCATCTCCAATTATAGCAGAGAACCCAAGCGATTGACCTTCGAGTGCTTTCCTGATACCTGGATCAATGACCACATCCTATCGGGTAGCAATGAGCATGAGCGGTATATCTCTTACTATGAAGTAAAAGTCTATCGGGATAATGCTCTGTTCTTTTCGGGGATAATCGATACCTCACAGTTGAGCTTTGATGTAAGCACCGGTATCCTGAAGCTCATCTGTTACGATAAGATTAAGCTACTCTCGGTCTATTCTGACCTGACTCACTACTATAGCCTGACAGCCGGGTATCAGCCTATCTACATACTCGGTTACTTCCTGCAGGATATCGAGCAGACTATCCCAATCTCTATTCCCTATAATGACCAGTTCAATCTTCCCATTCTTTCTATTACCATGGGAGATGCCTTGACTATAGCCCATGTCGATTATGATGATATCCTGCAGTTTCCCAATCCTCCGGGTGGATGGACATACACCTATCACAACTCATCCTGGGCATCACCTAGGTATGGCTTTATCGTAGATAGCTTAGCCAATAAAGTCACCTTTGCCTTTGCATTTAAGAAGGTCATTCAAGCTACCTATCCCAGTCCTGCCACCACCCGCTACCAAGGTCGATACCGGGGCAGAGTACTAAAGTTCTATAACAACATCTGTCCTGTGGTGGAAGAGTATGATGAGAAGACCGGCTGGGAAGATAGCATCACTTCTCTGGATAATGCTTACAATGAACTACTCAGCTTCTTTAATGACAATGGCATCTCTGAGGCTCAACTCAATACTCTGACCAGTACCGGCAGCTTGGGAACAAGCATTTACGGTAGCAGCCAAGCTGCCAATCAGTGGGTGGAAGCCGACTTTTATGGCAACCTTATGCCCACCAAGCTTCAGCCGGGTAAGTCTTATGAAACCGGACAGGCAGAGCAGACCGATAACCTGAAAGTCCTGCAGGCTATGTTGATGCTCTATAATGCCACTATCTTCACCACTCCCAATGGTAATATCGTTCTCAAGAACAAGGATGCCTATTCATCTACTATAATAGACATAGCTGATGAGGATGTGGTATCCTTCATCTCCAAGCGAGGTAATCAGGAAAAGCCCGATATCAAAACCCTTGATATCCTGGCAGGTGATACCACTCAACTGCAGAGCAATGTCCAACCTCATCTGATAAACTTCTATGACTCCAAGTGGAGCATCGAAGCCACTATCGACAGGCTATCCCAGTACAACCTAAACCTGCAATGCAAGATCAGGATCAAAACCATGGTCTATGCTATAACTGAACTGGAGCGTAACTATCTCAATGACGAATACAAAGTAAAGGCGTGGCTTATATGATAGGATTTCGGATGATCAGAACCGGCAATGGTAACAGCTTCTATTCCTGTGAGAATGGTCAGGTAGAGTATGTTCCCAAGCTGAAGTACCGCATAGAGAAGAAGAATGCCTTTGATCCGACTATCCTCCATCAAAGAGAACCCTATAGAGAGGATACCATCAATCTCGAAGCAATCCTCTATCCAGAAGAGTATAATGCTTTTCTCTACTTCCTGACCCAGGAAGGCAGGTTCTATATTGAGTTCACCTTTTATGGCACTCTCGTCAGGCAGTATCCTGTAATCGTTACGCAGTTGCCTAAAATGCCCGACGACCTGCATGAAGACCCGGAGAAGGTCAAGGTTACCTTAGAATCCAGATACACCGGAGAACTGACCTTCATCAACTTTGAATACATCTCAACCTTAGATGAGAATGAGACAGTCTTTCCAACCCATTAACCAACAACCATAAACAGAATAACAAGGAGATATCATGTATAGATTTGCCATCAGCTATTACATAATGAATGGAGTTACCAGGATACCCTTATCCGGAGTTACTATCCGCTTAGTCAGACCCGGAGATGTTTTCGAGAATGGAGTCAAACTGTCAGAAACACCAGCAGGCTCGGGCTATTATGAAACTGAAGTCCTCACTGAACCGAACTGGGGCTTTTACGAAGTCTGGGATGATAAAGTCAATCCTAATGGTGCCTTTTCAGGTAAGACCTGCACGGTCGGTAAGCTCGATGCAAGAGGAATCAAGGACAGTGCTATATACTCCAACCACATCCTGAATGAAGCCATTACACCCGAAAAGCTTGCCGATGATTGTATAGAGCCAAGACACGTCAAAGACAGCACAATATCGCTCTCCAGCCTGATCCATGAGCTTCAGGATGAGACCAGAGGTGTGGGCGACTCTTCCACCCATAGCCCGGCTATCTTCGATGTTGATAAATATGCAGATCACAAATTGGAGAAGGAATACAATGAGATACCACACGTAATTCTATCGACTCAGTGCGATGCTCATCTCTTTATCAAAGACATCAAACTGGACGGTCTCCAGGTAACTGTAAGCGTCGGCTTAGGACAGAGGTTTCAGGCTCAGGATTTGAAATACACAATTCTGGCTATCCAAGCATGATGACCATAAAAAGCCAACAGCCGATTTGCAAAAACGGTGATCCAAATTTGCAAAAAGCGTGACCTAAATTTGCAAAAACGGTGATCTAATCATTTGCAAAAAGGGTGATCCAAATTCCCCTGATTTACCGCATTTGCAAAATTCAGTGATCCAATTTGCAAATTCAAGTGACTCCTTTCAAAAATACTGAGATTATTTAATGAGATAGTTGCATAGTTTTTACTTGACAGTTTATCCAGTTGAAAAGAACAAAGATGTTAAGGTGTTTTAGGGAAGATTGAAGCAATATCTTGCCAATATTGCACCACAGAAGGTATTTGATGAAAGATAAGTACACGTTGGAATCCTCCCTGAGAGACAACCACAAACGGGGATGCGTAGGTGATTTTATCAGTGAACATGCGGCGAAGGACAGTAAACTGGCTTTTGTCTCGGCATATTTTACCATTTATGCCTTTCAACAATTAAAGAACAGACTAAACGATATAGAGCATCTCCGCTTCCTCTTTGGAGAGCCTCGTTTTATCTCTTCAATAGATCCCACCAAGACAGACAAGAAGCAGTTTCAAATAGAGGACGACCAGCTGATCATCCCCCTCGAAAACAGGCTGGTACAACGGCTGGCTGCCAGAGAATGTCATCAGTGGATTACAGCCAAAACAGAGATCAAATCAATGATCAAGCCAAACTTCTTGCATGGCAAAATGTACCACATCACTCCCCCCAAAGGCTCTGAAAAAGCTATCTTAGGTAGCTCGAACTTTACTGTCAATGGCTTGGGATTTGGCAAAAGCCCCAATATTGAGCTCAACATAGAAATCACCGATGATAAAGATAGAAAGGATTTGCTGAAATGGTTCGATGAGCTGTGGAACGATGATACAGGCTTGGTGGAAGATGTAAAGCCCCAAGTATTGAAGTATCTGGAACAGCTTTATGCCAATAACAGCCCCGAGTTTATATATTACAAAACCCTATATCACCTCTTTGAGCAATACTTAGAAGAGCAAGATGCGGCGAATATCCTTACCGGTAAAGCAGGTTTGTTCGATTCCCAGATTTGGAATACCTTGTACGACTTTCAAAAGGATGCTGTAAAAGCCATAATCAACAAACTGGAACGTCATAACGGCTGCATTCTGGCCGATAGTGTGGGACTGGGAAAGACTTATGAAGCTTTGGCAGTGATAAAGCACTATGAATCCCGCAATAAAGATGTATTGGTGCTATGCCCCAAAAAGCTAAAGGACAACTGGACAGTATATCAGGCAAATAAACGCAGCAAGTTGAATCTGTTTAGCAAGGATAGATTTGCCTATTCTGTTGCCTATCATACCGATTTGGGGAGGATATCCGGATTCTCTGATGCAGATGCCATAGACATGGCTACCTTTAACTGGGGAGAATTTGATCTGGTGGTGATAGACGAATCTCACAATCTGCGGGGAAATCCGAAGGAAAAGGAACGCGAAGGCGAGAAAGTGTATAACCGGGCCAAATTCCTGATGGAAAAAGTGTTCAAAGAAGGTAGTAAAACCAAGGTTTTGATGCTGTCTGCCACTCCCGTGAATACTACCCTAAAGGATTTGCGCAATCAGATCTACTACATCACCGAAGAAGATGATGCGGCCATGAAAGCGATTACCGGTATAGAGAGTATCAGCTCCACTCTGGTAACTGCCCAAAAGCAATTTACAGATTGGGTAAAGCAGCACAAACAGGGCGAACGCAAAACCTCTGACCTGCTAAGCAGGCTGGATAGCAGCTTTTTCAAACTATTGGACGAGCTCACCATTGCCCGCAGTCGTAAACACATCCTGCGCTTTTACAATGCAGAGCGAGTTGGCTTCTTTCCCGAAAGGCTAAAACCGATCTCGATCTATCCGGATATTGACCTCATGGGACAGTTTTATTCCTACGACAAAATCAGCGACGAAATTCAAAAGTACCGTCTTTCTCTCTTCAATCCTAATGCCTTTTTGAAGGATGAATATAAAGCCCAATATGGAGATCTCCAGATACTGCTGCCCTTCACTCAGAAAGAAAGGGAAATTCGCTTGATCGGGATGATGAAAGTGGGCTTTATGAAGCGTTTGGAGAGCTCCATCAATGCCTTTGCCCTTACCATGAATAGAACGTTGGACAAAATTGAAAGTCTGCTAAATAAAATTGAACGATATGATGCAACTGTAAACATATCTGATACTTTCGAATTGGAAGATGATTACGCCCAGGAGTTTGATGAGGATTCAGGGGATTTCAGCGAAGAGTGGACCGTGGGTAAAAAACTGAAATATCAGCTGCAACATCTGGACTTACCCAGCTGGAAGAAAGCTTTACGTAATGACAAGGATCAAATACTCTCCTTGTATTATGCTGCCAAAGCTGTAAGCCCGGAGCGAGATGCAAAGCTGCAAAACCTGAAAGACTTAATACGCCACAAACAGCAGCATACATTGAATGCAGACAATAAAAAGGTGCTGGTATTTACAGCATTTTCCGATACTGCAGAATACCTTTATAACAATATCATAGCATGGGCTGCCAAAGACTTGGGTGTGCATTGCGCTTTGATATCTGGCAGCACCTTAAACAAAACAACGCTCAGATTGCCCGCTCACTTCCAGAATGATTTTAACGCTATCCTCACCTGTTTTGCCCCCAAAGCAAAACGACGGGACCAGCTCAGCTTTTTGCCCCAAACAGAAGAGATAGATATCCTGATCGCCACAGATTGCATCTCCGAAGGCCAAAACCTCCAAGACTGTGATTATGTGATAAATTACGACATCCATTGGAATCCCGTCCGCATTATTCAACGCTTTGGGCGCATAGACCGCATCAACAGCCCAAACAAGCAAATCCAACTGGTAAACTATTGGCCTACCAAGGAACTGGATAAATACATCAAGCTAAAGCTGCGTGTGGAAACACGAATGGCATTGGTGGACGTAACCGCCACCGGAGAGGATAACCTGTTTAACGATACCAAGCTTGATGATCAGTTTAACGAAGAGCTCAAGTTTCGCAGCCGCCAGCTCAAGAAGCTGCAATCTGAAGTGATAGACCTGGAGGATATGGAAGAGGGAATCAGCCTCACAGATTTTAGTCTGGACGATTTTCGCATAGACCTTGTGAACTATCTAAAGACGAATGAACAGCTGTTGCGAGAAGCTCCCCTGGGGCTGTATGCCATCACGCCCTCACCCCATCACGATTTGTGGAATACCAGCTCGCCCCTGCTCCTGTCTCCCGATCAGCATGATATCATGCGTCCGGGGATCATATTTTGCTTTCGGCAACTGACCCCAGGAAGGGAATATGAACAGCTTAACCCCTTACATCCATACTTTCTGGCATACATCCGGGATGATGGCACCGTACGCTATGGGATGACCCATGTAAAGCAAATTCTGGAGATTTACAGATTGTTGGCACTCGATCGCAGTGCAGCCTTCGATGCCCTTTGTGATATGTTTGACACCCAGACCGCGGGTGGATACGACATGGATATTTACAACGACCTGCTGAAAAAAGCGATGGCAGATATAAAACATAGCATGGGTAAAAAAGCCGCTCAGCAATTACAGACCTCTCGCAGCGGAGTGTTACCTATCAAAAGCAAAGACAGTGTAAACGAATATGAGCTCATCACTTGGCTTGTGATAGTTTAAAGGAAAGGCAGATGACCACAGAGAAATCCCAAATCCTCCACAGTATAAATAACTTCAGCGAACAGCCACTCTTTGATGCTGCCATGCAATTGTGGCAAAGCTTGGGCTACAAAAGCCAGAGGCAGCCCGAAGATTACGAGCTCTGCTATGAAGAATTCCAGCGCATATACGACGAAAAGCATGTGTTAAAAGACCACAAGGTAAAAAAGGAAGACTGGGAAAAGCTCTATTTACTGTTTCAGGTAACCGATATAGAGCTCAGCTCTCACTTCCGCGAACCAGAGCAAACAGACGTCTTTGGTAAAACGACTCCCCCTTTTAAGCCTCAAAAAGAATCCTATCTCTTTGTAGCACTGGAGCTAAAAGGCAGTTCATACAGTCGTAGCACCTTGGCAGATATCTCCCGACAGATCAACCGCTGTTTTGCCATCCCGCTGATAATACTATTTCGATATAATGCCAGCATCACCATCTCTGTAGTAAACCGACGTCTCCATAAAAAGGACAATTCCAAAGACGTGCTGGAAAAGGTGACTTTGATCAAAGATATTGATGTCGCAAACCCACATCGGGCACATATAGACATCCTCTGCGACCTTTCCATCGCGGCACTCTCTGCCAAGACCAGGCTGGAAAGTTTTGATGATCTGCACAAAGCTTGGTCCCAGACCTTGGATATCCAGGAGCTAAACAAACGCTTTTACAAAGAACTATCCAACTGGTATTTTTGGGCAGTGCGAACTGTGGAATTTCCTCCCGGCGAAGAAGCAGACCGGGAAAAACGTAATGCCCTTAGCATCATCCGCCTTCTGACCAGGATGATCTTTGTATGGTTTATGAAAGAGAAAAACTTGATTCCCGAAGCCTTGTTTCGACATGAGACGATCTCAAAGATTATCCAGCTATCAGATCCCCAAGACTCCGCATATTACAAAGCTATCCTCCAAAACCTCTTCTTTGCCACTCTCAATACCGAGATGAACAGCGATATACCGCTCTCCAGACGCTTTCGTAGAGAGATAAAAGGGAAAATGAATCCGGATTTTAATGTCCATAGCCTCTTCCGTTACGAAGCTCTGTTTGTGCAGCCTGAAACTGCGATAGCGGATTTCTTTGGCGATATCCCCTTTTTGAACGGTGGGCTCTTTGAATGCTTGGATTATGAAGAAAAGATAGAAAACCAAACCCAGTATGTACGTATTGATGGATTTAGCGACCGCAGAGATAACCCCCTCAAGGTCCCAGATGAGCTATTTCTGCTGGAAAATGAACAGGATATAGATCTCAACGATATCTATGGAACTACCAGTAAACGCTATAAAGTGCGAGGATTGCTAAGTATCTTGCACAGCTACAAATTTACCGTAGCAGAAAACACCCCCGTGGAAGAGGAAGTAGCACTGGATCCGGAACTGCTGGGACGTGTGTTTGAAAACCTCTTGGCGGCTTATAATCCTGAAACCAAAACCACTGCCAGGCACGATACCGGATCTTTTTACACTCCCCGGGAAATTGTAGAATTTATGGTGAATGAAAGCCTGCAAGCACATCTATCAAAAGCTCTGCCGTACTCCAATAGAACTCTGAAAGATGATGTCGATTTACGCTTGAGATTGCTACTGACCTACACAGATGAGGAGCATCTCTTTACGGATGATGAAACAACCCTGCTGATCAATGCCATCGACGATGTAAAAGCCATCGATCCTGCCTGCGGTTCCGGGGCTTTCCTGATGGGCTTACTGCTCAAAATGGTGTATATCCTCCACAAGCTGGATCCGCATAACAAAATGTGGAAAGCAAGACAGATTCAAAATATCCAAGAGCAGATTCAGCAAGCCAACAAGCTTACCGATACCAAGATCAAAGATGAGGTAAAAACCAAACTTCAAGAGAGTATCAGGGATATAGAAAACACTTTTGAGGATTTTGATTTTGACTATAGCCGCAAACTATTTTTGATAGAACGCTGTATCTATGGCAGCGATATCCAGCCCGTTGCCATCCAGATTTCTAAGCTCCGCTTCTTTATCTCTCTGCTGGTAGATCAGCATCTCAAAACTGAGAGCTTCAATTATGGCATCAGAGCCCTGCCAAATCTGGAAACCAATCTGGTAGCTGCAAATTCCCTGATCCCAATGCAAATTGAAGATCAACTTGAGATTCTCTTTGACCACATTACTGAGGATTTTAAGAAAGATATAAAGGGAGTTCACAACGAATACTTCTCTGCCCGAACACGTAAACACAAACAGAAGATCAAACAAACAGAGAAGTGAATCCGGGAGAAATTTGCTACCAATTTGACTGAAAAGGATATCCCATTTCATAAAGCTGAGCTTATAGCCAAGTGGAATCCTTATGCCAGTAACGACTATGCCCGCTTTTTTGATCCTGGCATTATGTTTGGACTGGATTTCCTCAATATCGTAATCACCAATCCCCCCTATATTCGGCAAGAAGACATTCCCGATAAAGTGGCATTAAGAGAATCCGGCTACAAAGTCTTTAATCCAACTTCTGATATTTATACTTATTTTTACGAACTGGCAGCCAATCTGCTCTGTGAGGGTGGGATAGCCGCTTTCATCACTTCGAGGTCATGGATGCGTGCCCAATTTGGCATCAAACTGAGAACCATGCTGAGCTCTGCAACTTCGCTGCATAGCATCATCGATTTTGGGGGATACCAGGTCTTTGAATCTGCCAGCGTGGATACCAATATCCTGATCTTTGAGAAGAAAGTTCCGGACTCTGGGCATGCTGTGCCCTTTGTAAACATGGACAAAAACTTCGATGGAGATCATCTGGAAGACTACTTTTATAGCAACCAGCAGCTTATCCCCCAAAGTAGCCTGAAAGCCAATGGTTGGACCTTGGCTGATGCCAGGATACTGCGCCTAAAAGAGAAGATAGAATCCATGGGCAAACCTCTGAAAAACTGGAACGTTAATATATACAGAGGGATTCTCACGGGTTGCAATGAAGCCTTTATCATCGACACTCCTACCAAGGAAAGACTCTGTGCCGAAGATCCCCGATCCGCTGAGGTGATAAAACCTATTCTGAGAGGCAGAGATATTCATCGGTATCGCTATGATTGGGCAGGAAGGTGGTTGATTATAATACCTTCAGGATGGACTGATGAAAACAGAGGGGATAACAGGGCAGAGGCTTACTTTAGTAATAAATATCCCGGAGTCTATAAACATTTCATCAGAGTTGGGGCATTAAACACCAAAGGAAAAGGACTATTCAATCGCGACGACCAAGGTGATTATTGGTGGGAACTAAGAGATTGCAATTATTATAACACGTTAGAGGGAGACAAGATAATATGGGCAGATATTGCACATGGGAGCTGTTTCCACTGGGATGACAAAGGGTATTATATCTCGAATACAGCCTATATGCTTACGGGTTCTGAGCTAAAATCACTTCTGGGTATCCTCAATTCAAAACTGTATGACTTTTACTTCGGGCTGATTTCATCTGGCTTGTCAGCAAAGGCAAATCGTGGGTTTAAGATCTTCATTGAGCAATTTCCAGTTCCAGAAAACCATGATTTACACAACTTGGTTGAAGAGGAAGTAGTCTCCATGTTACAGATTACTGATGTCGATAGATCCGACTCATCAATGCAATCTCGTTTAAATGCTGCCACCTTTGAAAATACTATAGATCGATTAGTTTACGAGCTTTACGAGCTTACACCAGAGGAGATTGCCCTGGTCGAGAACTATGGCAAGGAGCCTTCATAAAGATATTGACGGCTGGGATGGGTGACCACCATTATGCGAAGGGTGTCGTCCGCAGGAGGCTCTATCGGGAAATGGGGTCGCAACGAGGGTCTTCGTGCCTGCGGCACTCCGAACCCGTCGCTATCGAATGTCGCCCACGAGGGGCTATTCTGGTGTCGCCCTGCCGGACTCCATTAGTGTGGGATGGATTGTGTTCACGGCGCTGATGTACCGAGCTATATTGTGCCGTCCTAGCGGACTCAGGGTTTTCCGGGGTTACGATCCCTGCACTGGCGTACAGGGTTATCTCTGTAGCGTCCTGCGGACTCCAATAGTGCTTGCGGTCACAACTCATGAAGGGTATTACTTGTGGATTTATCTCTGTGTCGCCCCTGAAGGGCTCTATCGGGAAATGGGATCGCAACGAGGGTCTGCGTGCCTGCGGCACTCCGAACCCGTCGCTAATACTACATCGCCCATAAAGGGCTGCTCCATCGGACTACGATTTGTGAGCATAAATATTCCGGATCTGGTTTGTACCATGTTCATATTATCCGGCTCGAAATCTGGGCAAACGGAGAGTGTATCCCAAACAAGGGGATTACATCATGGGTAGTCTCGCCGACGTTTACGGAAGGGAAGTAATTCCACCTGCTCTAATTCTGCTTGTAATAGGGTATAACATTCACTGATACATATAGATTAGAGATTTATCGATTGACAAGATACCCAAGTATGCAAATCCTTGCTTCTACTTTTTTTATGATAGAGGTAAAATTATGAATACATACTTAATTACAGGCGGGACAATACTTAGCTTTGATTCTGCCGCACCCGTATTGACGGATCACGCTATTTTGGTCGAAGACGGCCTGATCAAGCGCATCGCTCCGGCCAGTGAATTTGATACCCTGGATCTGGAAGTGATCGATGCCGCCGGCAAGGTAATCATGCCGGGACTGATCAATGCCCATCATCATTTCTACAGCACTTTGGTGCGTGGACTGGGCAAGGCTGCACCCTCCAAGGATTTCAATGAAGTATTGGAAAACCTGTGGTGGCGTCTGGACAAGAAGCTGGTTCTGGACGATGTTTACGTCAGTGCCATGGTCTCGATCTTTGATGGGATCCGCCACGGTACGACCACGATTATCGATCACCATGCCAGCCCCTTTGCCGTGACCGGTTCCCTGGCACGGATTGGAGATGCAGTGACTGAATGCGGAATCCGCGCCAATCTTTGCTACGAAGTTTCCGATCGGGATGGAGCTGCCATCAGTGCCGAAGGCATCGCCGAGAATGCAGCATGGATCAAAGCCGTCAACGCCCAGCCCAATCCCATGCTGAAAGGGCTATTTGGCATGCATGCCGCCTTCACACTCGGTGACGATACTCTGCAAAAGATCGCAGATCAAGTGCACAGCCTCAATTGCGGCGTCCACGTTCATGCCGCGGAAGCCGAGTCCGACCAGATTTTTAATATCAACCATCATGGTAAACGCGTGATCGAACGCTTTGAAGATTTTGGGCTGATCAACGATAAGTCTATATTTGCCCACGGCGTCTATATCAATCCCAAAGAAATGCTGATCCTGGCAAAACATCAGGCAGCCCTGGTCACCAACCCCCAGTCCAATCTCAATAATGCCGTCGGTATTGCCGATATCTGCAAGATGAGTGAACTGGGTCTCTTGGTAGGACTGGGAACAGATGCCATGACCGTCAATATGCTGGAAGAGCTGCGAGTCGGCCTCTGGGCACAGCACTGGCGTCAGACCAATCCCTCGGTCGGATTCATGGAGATTGCCTCTACCTTGCTATTCAATAATCCCCGCATTGCAAACCGCTATTGGGGCAATGTCGGCATCCTCAAAGAAGGTTATGCGGCAGACATCATCATGATCGATTATCATGCACCCACCCCTCTGGATGCCAATACCTGGATCGGCCACGTGATCTTTGGCATCTCTCAAGCCATAGTAGATACTACCATTTGTAACGGCAACATCCTGATGTGGAACAAACAGCTTACCATTGCTCCGGACGAAGCAGAAATTGCGGCTTGGGCACGTGAACTGGCTACCAAACTGTGGGAAAGATTTTAAGGAGAAACACATGTATAAAGAGATTTACAACAAAGCAAAGCAGTACGAGACAGATACCGTCAATTTCCTGATGGATATGGTACGGATTCCCGCGTTTTCGACTCTGGAAAAGGACGTCTGCCTCTGCATCAAAGCCGAAATGGAAAAGATGGGTTTTGACGAAGTACGTATCGACGGACTCGGCAATGTAATCGGCAGAATCGGCACCGGTAAACGCGTCATCGCCTTTGATGCTCACATCGATACAGTCTATCCCGGTGAGCTCTCGCTCTGGAACTTTGATCCATTTACTCCCAAAGTGGAAGATGGCAAGGTCTGGGGTCGCGGAACCGTGGATCAGGAAGGCGGTATGGCCTCGATGGTGACTGCCGGCCGCATCATCAAAGAACTGGGTCTGGACAAGGATTTCACCATCTATTTCACCGGAACCGTGATGGAAGAAGATTGTGACGGACTCTGCTGGCAATACATCATCAAAGAAGAAAAGATCGTCCCGGAAATGGTGGTGATCACCGAGCCTACAAACATGAATATCTACCGTGGACATCGCGGTCGCATGGAAATGAAAGTCCACGTAAAAGGACTTTCCTGCCATGGTTCTGCCCCCGAACGCGGAGATAATGCCATCTATAAAATCAGCCGTATCGCATTGGAAATAGAGAAATTACACGAACGCCTGAAGGATGACCCCTTCCTGGGCAAAGGCAGCATCTGTGTATCTCAAGTCTTCTTTACCGGCCCCTCCCAATGTGCCGTGCCGGATGCAGCCTCGATCGCTCTGGATCGCCGTCTTACCTTTGGCGAGACCAAAGATAGCGCCGTCGCAGAGGTCAAAGAAGCTTGCCGCCTGGCCGGATACCCGGAAGCCGAAGTGGAAATCCTGGTGTATGAAGAAACCGCCTATACCGGGCTGGTCTATCCCACCGAAAAATACTATCCGACCTGGGTCACGCCTGTGGATTCCCCTTTTGTCAGCAAAGCCGTAACATCCTATCGTGAACTCTTTGACAAGGAACCGATAGTGGACAAATGGACCTTTAGCACCAATGGCGTTGCGATCTGTGGCATGCACGGAATCCCTTGTATCGGCCTCGGACCCGGTAACGAAATATATGCTCATGCCCCCAATGAAGCCGCTCCCGTGTCTCATCTTAACGATGCGGCCGCCTTCTATGCCGGCTTGATCTACTCTTTGGGACTCAACTAAATCTATGAGTCATTTTTCACATTACAGATGCACCCAATGCGGTGCCGAATATGGCAGAGATGAGGTGCGCTATTTGTGCCCCTCCTGCTCTGCCGACTACCAACCCGGAATGCCGCTGAAAGGCGTGCTGGAAGCCAGCTTTGACTATCCGGCAATCGCTGCAGAGCTTCAGACCAAAGACCTGGATTGTGCCGCGCTTTGCAATGCCTTTGCGGCTGTAGATCCCTGCTTGTATCCCCCGCTTCCGGTGGGTAACACTCCCTATTTTGCCGCAAAGCACCTGGGACGGCAAATCGGTATCGAACGGCTTTTTATCAAGAACGATGGCGTCAATCCCTCCGGATCTTACAAGGATCGGGCTTCCCACCTCATGGTTGCTGAAGCTACCCGCTTGGGAATTGAGGAAGTCGTGACGGCTTCGACCGGCAATGCTGCCTCCTCGCTGGCTGCGTTGTGTGCATCTGCGGGGAAACGTGCCGTGATCTTTGCTCCGGAGACCGCTCCGGCGGCAAAACTGATCCAGATCCAGATTCATGGTGCCACTCTGCACAAGGTGAAAGGCACCTACGACGAGGCTTTTCGCCAGGCTCTGGACTATTCCGCTACCCACGATTGCCTCAATCGCAATACCGCCTATCATCCCCTCACTATCGAAGGCAAAAAGACTGCAGGATTGGAGATCTATCTCCAAAACCAGCGTCAAGTTCCGGATTGGATTGCCATCCCCGTGGGTGATGGCGTGATTTTGGCAGGTATTCACAAAGCCTTTGTGGATCTCATGCGTGCCGGATTGATCGATCGCTTGCCCCGTTTGTTGGCGGTTCAGGCAGCCACTTCCGATGCCATCACATCCTATTTTGAAAATGGTTCGTATCACAATGCAGCAGACCCCAAAACCGTGGCAGATTCGATCTCGGTGACCACTCCCAGTAATGCGCATTGGGCAGTGAACGCACTGCACGAGACCCGTGGAAAAGCTATTCGGATCTTGGATGCAGATATCCTGCAGGCTCAAAAGCAACTGGCACGAGAGAGCGGTGTATTTGCCGAACCCTCCAGTGCCGCCACTCTGGCAGGCATCAACCAAGCCCTGGCCAAGGG
>PHBQ01000126.1 GCA_002841975.1 Candidatus Cloacimonetes bacterium HGW-Cloacimonetes-1 | reverse complement strand
GGAACCTGGGAATTTGATGGCGGTGCTTTCATGAACCAAGCAAGCCACTATATAGATGCCATTTACTGGCTGTTGGGAAATGTTGATTCGGTGGTCGCTACTACTGCCACTATGGCTCGTAGAATTGAAGCCGAAGATACCGGATGCGCCATTTTACAATTCCGCAGTGGTATCATTGCCACACTGAACGTCACCATGTTGACCTATCCCAAAAACTTCGAAGGCTCGATAACCATCATAGGTGAAAAGGGAACTGTCAAGATCGGTGGAGTTGCCGTCAATAAAATCGAGAAATGGGAATTTGAAGACTACAACGATGATGATCGTATCGCTTTGGATGCTAATTATCAGCCACCTAACGTCTATGGATTTGGCCACAGTCCCTACTACCGCAATGTGACCGATGTGCTTTTGGGTACAGCTATCCCTTCCACGGACGGACGAGATGGTCGCAAATCTGTGGAAATAATCCAAGCTGTATATCAATCTGCAAAGCTTGGTAAGCGCATTTCACTGCCATTATAGGCCATGTTTGCAAGCTATTTTTTGCATTTTGGAATTTAGTTGTTGACTAATTTTAGGTTCAAATATATATTGGTAGTGTATTAAAAGTGAGGTTCTTATGAAAGGTACAGTTAAATGGTTCAATAAGAATAAAGGTTACGGTTTTATTATCACAGACGATAGTAAAGAGTATTTTGTTCATTGGAAGTCGATCGTGACAAACTCCCCTCGTGAGCTCAAAGTTCTCGAACAGGATGAGGCAGTCACATTTGATCTTATGGAAACCGATAAAGGTGTCCAGGCGATCAATATTATCCGTAGCGTTTAAATAAACTGATTTCTTAATCATTTGGGGTAGAAGTATCGTGCTTTTACCCTTTTTTTTTGCCTGTTAAGCCAAGCAATGGGAGTATATATGCCGTTTTTACCAATGAGTATCGAGGAAGTCCAACAAAGAGGTTGGGATTCTTTGGATATAATAATCGTGAGTGGTGATGCATACGTGGATCATCCCAGTTTTGGGGCTGCAATCATCGGCAGAAGTTTAGAAGCTGCCGGTTTCAAAGTAGGAATAATCGCCCAGCCGGACTGGCAAAATGATGAAGATTTCCTGGCCTTGGGTCGTCCCCGTCTATTTTTTGGAGTAACCGCTGGAAATATGGACTCCATGGTAAACCACTACACCGCCCAAAGAAAGATCCGACACAACGATGCCTACACTCCCGATGGTGTTTCCGGCAAAAGACCGGATCGTGCCACCTTTATCTATACCAATCAGCTCCGTAAACTGCACAAAGGTGTCCCTGTCGTTATAGGTGGTATTGAAGCCTCCTTACGTCGCATCGCCCATTATGACTTTTGGTCGGACAAAGTGCGCAACAGCATCCTTGCCGACACTAAAGCCGATATGTTGGTCTATGGTATGGCGGAAAAGGCGATAGTACAAATTGCCCAAGCCTTAGATTCCGGCCAGGATATCAAACAGTTGGTGGATATAAAAGGCACCATGGTCTATGCCAATACAGAGCTTCCGATGGATGCCATAGAATTGCCGGAAGGCGGACTCTGTGCCGATAAAGATACGTTTTTTGCAATGTCCAAACTCTTTGACGAGCATCATAGAACCCGGGTCCTGTATCAGGTCAATGGTGGACGTTTGCTGCAGCACAATCCCCCTGCAGACCCACTTTCTACCGAAGAGATGGACGCCCTCTATGCCCTGAAGTTTATGAATCTTCCCCACTCCAAATATGATGGACACGAGATTCCAGCCTTTACTCAGATCAAAGACTCCATCACCGCTCATCGCGGTTGTTTTGGAGGATGCAATTTCTGCGCAATCGGATGCCACCAAGGCAGAGTGATTCAATCTCGTTCCCAAGAATCTATAGTTACTGAAGCCAAAAAGATGGCAATTAGTAAGACTTTTCGCGGTACTATGACAGATATCGGAGGTCCCACTGCAAACATGTATGGCATGAGCTGTAAACTGGGATATCCTGATACCTGCAAACGTAATTCGTGCCTCTTTCCCACGATCTGTAGCAACCTCGATACAGACCACAAAAAGCACCTTGCCGTGCTCAATCGCGTCCGTTATATCTCCGGGATTCGTAACGTTTTCATCTCTTCCGGGATCCGTCACGATCTCGTCATGCGGGATCCGGACTACATCCTGGCACTGGCAATGCACTTTACTGGTGGCCGTCTGAAACTGGCTCCCGAACACGTCATTAACAAAGTGCTGTCATATATGGGCAAGCCGTCTGTGGAAACCTACGAGAAGTTTTGTGCCATGTTCAATAAGACTGCCAAAGAGTTTGGAAAGAAACAACAGATTATTCCTTATTTGCTCATCGGCCATCCAGGTACCACTTTGAACGATGCCATAGACTTGGGCTTGTGGCTGGTAGAAAATCATATCCAGGTCGAACAAGTGCAAGAGTTTACACCCACACCGATGACCATCAGTACCTGTATGTATTACACCGGTAAGGACTTTGCTACAGGCAAACAGATTGATGTCCCCAAAGGACATCAAATTCGCCTCCAAAAGGGACTCGCGCTTTGGC
>PHBQ01000056.1 GCA_002841975.1 Candidatus Cloacimonetes bacterium HGW-Cloacimonetes-1 | reverse complement strand
ATCTGCGGTTTGGGTGTATAAGCTGTTGTTTCGATATATATTGTAGCCGATAAATGCTCTGGTGGAGGTCGGGGCTGCTGTCCAGTTCAAAGTGACAGCATTGCTATTTACGGCAAAGGTCAAGCCGGAAGCAGGATACAGCACTTCTACTAAAGCTGCTACAGCAGGAGTTGGCATTGCATCTCCGGAACTGTAGGTAGCGACTATGCTATATTGATAGAGGCCATTTGCTAAGTTCATCTCGCTGTAGTTTGTAGTGGTCACTTGGTTTAACAACGCTCCATCACGATAGACCTTGTAGCCGATTAAGCTGCGGAGTCCACCGGAGGTAGCGGCAGCTGTCCAAGTCAAGCTCACATCGTCTCCTGTTACAATGGCAACAAGACCGGTAGCAGGATAGAGAGTTTCGATCTGTACATTTACCGTATTTGTGGGTGTAGATTGTCCACCCTGGTAACGGGCAACAACATAATAGCTGTATGCTCCATTGGCAAGGTTGGTATCTGTATAAGATACCCCGGTCACTTCATTGATCTGTACATTATCCCGATAGATTGTGTAACCGATAAAGGCACGAGAAGCAGAAGCAGTCCAATTCAAGACTACATTGCTGCCATTAACGGTGTAGCTGAGGTTGTTGGCAGGATACAGGATCTCGATCTCAAAAGAAATGGTATTTGTAGGAGTGGAGTTACCGGAGCCATAAGCTGCGATTACATAATAGGAGTAGTTGCCATTTGCCAGATTGAGGTCATGATAAAATAGATCATTGACCATGGCAATCTGGAAGCCATTACGATAAACACGGTATCCTGTGAAGCTACGTTCGCCGCTCCGGGATGTGGCTGCAGTCCAGCTCAAGTTCACGTTATTCCCATTTAGAATGTAAGTGAAGTTGCCTGCAGGATACAATACTTCTACAGTAGCGACGACTGTATTTGAAGGAATTGATTCTGCGCTTTCGTAAACTGCTGTGATATAATAGTCATAGTTTCCATTACTGAGTCCTGAGTCGTTGTAATTCAAAGTGTTTGAGGTTCCGATCTGTGATCCGTTCCGCCAAATCTTGTAGCTTTGAACTACGCGGTTGCCGGTGACAGGTGCCAGCCACGTCAAAGCGACAGCATTCCCGGTCACAGAGGCTTGCAAATTGCGGGGAGGGTATGGTACGTTGACTACCGCAGTAGTTGAAGCTGATGCATCAGAGATACCGGAATCAGATGCGTTAGCACTAATGATGTAATATGTATAAGAACCATTGTTCAAATTGAGATCTGTAAAGCTCAGATTTGTGGTGGTAGTTAACAACACGCTATCACGATACAACATATAGGAAACATTCGTTCCCGGCACAATGCTCCAGGAAACGGTTACGGCACTTCCGTTTACCACTGAACTAACAGTTGAAGGAGGATATGGGTATTCAATACTGGCCACTACAGAGTTACCGGCGGCAGCAGAACCGCTATTGTATATAGCCACAATCTGATAACTGTAGGTGCCATCGGCTAAAGCTAGATCATTGTAGCTCAAATCGACGGTGGTATTCAGGTAGCTATTGTTGCGATAGATTTCATATCCGCTCAGGTTGCGTAGTCCTCCGGATTGTAGAGGGGCACTCCAGGCCAAAGCTACATTGTTTCGATTTGACACACTATACTGCAAATTAAGGGCTGGATAAAGGACTTCCACAATCGCAGTAACAGTACTGGAAGGGATAGAAATGCTGTTTTCATAAACAGCTTTGACAAAATAATCATACTGACCATTTGCCAGATCACTATCTGTATAGTTTGTGGCTGTAACGCTGTTTATCAGGATGTTGTTTCTAAATACCTGATACGCAATCAAAGCTCTCTGGCTGTCACGATTCGCCGGTGCAGACCATGTTAAATTCACATCATCTGCTACCACATTGGCAATCAGTGCAGTCGGAGGATATGGGATTTCCACAAAGACTTGAACATTATTGGAGTGTTCGGACTCACCACTATCGTACTGAGCCGTAACATAGTATACATAGTTACCGTTCACAGTAACGACGTCTGCAAAATTGGTCGTATTAGGCTGTCCAATCAGTACGTTATCTCTATATACTTTGTATGTAGTAAATGCCCGTGAACTGATCTCTCTACCACTGGGTTCAGTAGCTGCCGCAGTCCATGTAAGAGCGATGTTGCCACCGTTGGCATTTGCCTGCAGATTTGTAGGAGGATAGAGAATCTCGATAATGACGCTACCCGTAGTAGCCTGGCTGGACTCCCCGGCTGAATAAACAGCTGACACTGCATAGGAATAAGTTCCATTGGGGAGAGCTGGATCTGTATACACATGGGTATTAACGTTATTTATCGTTCCGATCAATTGCGTATTACGATAAACTTTGTAACCCAAGAAGGATCTGTTGAGTCCACCGCTATTCACTGGAACCGTCCAGTTGAGATGAACTTCAGCAAGGGTTACGGTAGCAGTCAGGGCTGTGGGAGGATACAACACCTCAATTGTCGCTGTGACAGTTGATGATTGTGGCGACTCGATCCCGGAATAGACGGCTGAAATATTGTAGGTATATACTCCATTGGGCAGGTTTTGATCTAAATAGCTAAGCCCTGGACTATAAACTGCGGCTATGATCTGGCCATTTCGATACACCAAATAGTTTGTTAATGCACGTGTAACTTGAGGATTAAGCCATCTGACCTGCACATTGACACCATTTGCCACGGTTGCTGTTACACCCGTGGGTGGATAACGAACTTCCACGGTAACATTGACAGTGGCTGAATTGGGGGATTCGATATCCGAATAAACCGCGCGGATATAGTAGGAATAGGTTGCATTCGGCAAATTGGAATCTATGTAGCTCAATTGAGTAGGGCTACTGATCTCTGCGATCATCACACCAGACCGGAATACTCTGAATCCCACCAATGAGCTGGTATCCGATACCTGTTGCCAGGTAAGAGTCACATCATCACCGTTTACGACAGCTGTTAGATTTGACGGAGGTTCAGCAACACCGACGGCGATCTGAACTGTATTACTAAATGCGGATAAGGCAGCAGAATATACAGCGGCTACTTTGTAATAATAGACACCTTCTGCGAGTCCGGAGTCTTCATACGTAGTCACTTCAGGGCTTTCTACCTGAGCTACTTGAACATTGTCTCGATAAATATAATAGCCCATTAAAGCTCGATCTCGAATCGCCGGAGGGGCAGTCCAGTTTAGTTCGACAGTACTGATTCCATTCAAAGAAGCCGTTAGATTCGTAGGTGCATAAGGCACTTCGATAGTAGCAGATACTTCGGAACTGGGAGAGGATAATCCTTCCGTGTAATAGCTGCGAAGATAATATGTGTAATTACCATTTGGGAGGTGTGCATCTGTGTAAGAATTCATGAGAGGATTGCTAAATTGTGCGACCTCAACTCCATTTCTATACACTTTATAGCCGAGAAGTGTCGGGTTAATACCTTCGGGAGCAACCCAGTTGAGCAGGACGTTACTGCCATTCATCACCTGGGCTTCCACAAAGCGTGGTGGACTGAGAGGTGTAGTTCCCTCTGGGAGATTGATGGCATCGATCCAGGCACAGTCACTGTAGTAATCTGTGGCACCATCCTTGAGATAAGTCCATCTAAATTCGTGAACTCCTGCTGGGACCATATATTGATGGAATGCCCAGCTTCCGTTTCCGGACCATCGGTTTTGTTCTACACCATCAATGAAAAAGGCAAGTCGATCGTATAGACTATTTGCTTCATATTCACACGATACTTTTTTGTAAAAACTAATGGTATCAGGTTCAGTGACATTGATTGTAATATATAAGGAAGTGGATTGGTTATCTGTGATATTGCCGGATTTTGCGGATTTGGAGCCATAATATGCGGCTTCGGTCGATATTGTCCAGTTCGCATTTCCGCTAAATTGCCAGTTAAAATGGCTGAAATCTGTTTCAAAGTTTTCATCGATGTTCAAAGGTCCCAGACTGGGTCTGATTCCTGTTAACATCTGTTGATTAGCTATGGTTATGGCCTCACCATCGTATGAAAGCTCATTTAATTCAACCCAGCCATCTGCTATAGTGGCATTGCTCCAGTTTATATGAAACAATCCATTATCGTCATAGCCGTCAACTATAAAGGCTATTTCATCACCATTAGCACGAGTGATAGTGTAAATTACGGGTCTATTCAGATCCAATTCACCTCGTATTAAGCTCTTCCAATAGAAATTCGTGACACTTTCCCGACTGCGTAGCATAATGCCGGAATCGTAACTAAAGTGATTGATCATGGCATTACGGATATTATTTATTGTCGAAGATGAAAAATCTACTTCATAATCTGTGTATACGGCTGCGCCACAATTGGCTATAAATCTTGTTGTGGCATTGAAAACTAGTGTATTAGACATCCCATTCCAGTTTATCTCAGCACTGAAATTAGCATTGATGTTGCCATAGTTGTCATCTACATAAGAGACACTGCCTGTGCCATAAGTAGGATAAGCCCAATATTTCATGGTCTTGGCCAAGGCTAAGGCATGAGATCCGGCACTAGCCCTATTTTGAACAGTACCGGGACAATAGCGATTCCAGGGGTCGGTTTGATGCCATTGTGATTGAACCAGGGGAGAAACTAACCTGCTGGTCTGTGCATTTAAAAAGGAAACACAGAGTACAAGTATGAAAAGGATACATGCTAATTTCATGTTCTTCATAGCAACCTCGCATTTATGAGTATTTTTATCATTTATGAAATTTTGTTCTTACTCTCTAACGCAAGTTTTGAACCATATTTCAGAATATTACACCGATTTCGACGAATAATAGTGAACTCCTGAGTATTATCCCAAACGGATAATACAAGATGATATTGGCGAGTTTCACATACCGCTTCTAAGTAGGTCTTAATCTCAATTGATCCCTCAATATAGCGATGCCTCCTTTGGGGTAGTTCAAACGAGAACATAAAAATGAGAAGGATTGATCAAAGCACTAAACATTTCTTGACATTAAAGCTAATGAATATATAGTACGTTCAGGTGTTGTACTATAAACTACTACAAATTAGGTTGAATGTGCACATGAGTCATCACCTAAATGAATAGAGCAGAAGTCGTGAGTGCTAAAATAAAGGAAACTAAGGTAGTTTACAATTATGGGATTTCAACAAATTGTACTTATCATACTGGGTGTGATTCTTGTGGGGATTGCTGTCTCCATAGGCATGGTTGTTTTTCACAATCACGCTATGATGGCCCATCGGCAGGCATTAATAGCTGAAATGAATCAAATTATGCTTGATGCTACGACCTTCAGTAAAACATCACTGATTACGGGTGGCGGAGGAGGATCATATTGGGGTTATTTACCTACAGGAGCTGTTCCCTTCAGTGACCATATCGAGAATCCGGATAATACTGGATGCAAGCTGGAAACTCCGGAAGTAAACTATTTCGTGGAGTGCTGGGCAGTAGGATCATACCCCCAAAGAGTAACAATCACTGCATCCTCAAAACTATATGGAGATGGAAACTACTTGGATAATGCATCTAATGCGCGAATTGTCGCCTCTTTTGATTCAAACGGTAAGATCATTGTAAACTCATCCGGAAAGAGCATCGAGTTCTCCGGAAGCTGGGAAAAATAGCTTAGAATTATCGATTTTTTGTTTAAGAAGGTAGCTGATACAAAGCAGCACCTGTTAAACTACGGAGAATAATTGATTACATACCAAGAGCAAAATGATGCACAAGTCATGGCTAAATCTAGGCAGTAGAATTATTTATATATGACACCAAGCTAAGGAATTCGATTTCGAGCAGCAGTGGCACATCGACTTCCACGGTACCGGGGAACCCCGGAGGACAGCGATGAATTCCGATGCCCTCGATCGCATCTATGGAATATCCAAAGAACATTTGCTCTTGAGGTGGCACTGAGAAGTGGAACCGGAGAAAATCAATTGTGATCTGCTCTCTTGCTACTAATGTAATCGGCATGAGCTTATTGGTATTCGTAATCGGATTGTTCGACCAGGTTGGGGATGGTTCCAAACCGCGGATTCCAAACGAATCTGCTCTTTTGGATCATGCGATTTTTATCATCGTAATAGCAGCGTTCGGTTTCTAAAAGCTTTTCTTGATTGTTGAGTTTATTGGATTCAATCATATTGGAACTAGCATCATAAATAAAGTCGTTTTTAAACAGCAGCGAATCACTGGCAGACATGGCATATATCTCTACTAAGAGATCCTTACTGTCATAAACGTAATAGTGCTTTTCGACCAGGTTATCAAAGTAGTCGTACTTGTTTTTTTGTAAAATGTGCTTAGTACTGTCCTGTAGCACTTGATAGTACTCCTGAACATAACCTACTTGAGAATAGTTAAACTCCCACAGATCTTGAGTGGGCTCAAAAACTTTGGTGCTGTGCTTGGATAGAATCTTGCCTTTGGAATCATACTCGATTATTGTAGATTCCTTAGGGTTTGCTCCCCGGATTTCAACAGATCTGGAGTTAAGGAGATTCATATAGTCAAAATTCAGAGTCTCCATCGTATAAGGATCGTTACTTTGGTTGCGAGTAGTCCTCCCCCAAAAAGTCAAATTCCCCTTGGTTATCACTTTGTCTGTGATAATGCCGGATTTGTCGTATTTACCGGTAGATTGCGTTTGGAGGGTAAGGATGTTTTTACCATGCTTCTGTTTGACGGTATAGTGTTTTTCAAGGACTTTATTGGTGTTTGTATAGGCTGGACCTTCTTGGGCCCAGAGGCAAGAAGCAGAGACTATTACTAATATCGAGTAGATCAGTTTACGCATGAAACCTCCTAAAATACAGCATTAATAGCTTGGATACAAATCAAGAGAATCTGCAGCCGGTGCCGATCCTTTGCTTAACACTAACTTGATGCGGTAATCTTTTTCGATTTTGTTTCCGCTCATAGGGCTCATTTTTGCCACTGTGTTTCGGGGATATGAGTCCGAATAAATCGAATCTATCACAGTAGATCGAAGCCCGGCAAGGCGTAAACCGAGGTAGGCACGCTGATAATCAAAGCCCAAAACATCGGGGATCACCACAACTTTGGATCCTTTACTGATAACAATGTAAACGGTTCCATCCGGTTTGACAAGCTCTCCTTCGACGGGGCGTTGCTCGATAATACCTTCCACGGCGACAGATTCGGACCAGATCGAGTCTTTTATCACGATATGGACTTTACTCTGATTTGCCAGTCTTTTGGCTTGAGCAAGGTTCATTCCCACAAGATTGGGGACTGCTACATCCTTTGCTCTACCCAATAGAATGGGATAGATGACTTGGCTGGAGACGAAGGCAACCACAAGGATTATACCCAAACCGATACCAAGCAGATAACCTGCCTTTGTCCAGTGTTCTTTTGCCATATTCTATACCTTATTTGATTCTTAACAGTTTCGCTGCAAATGCTCCATCCATGTTGTGTTTGAAGGGTATGGATTTAAAGAATCCAGCTTCAGTGTATTGGGATGGAATAAACTGACTAGCGTCAACTAATTGAAATCTGCTGTTTTGAGCAAGGAATTTATTGATTTGTTCTTCATTCTCTTGTGGATTCATGGTGCACGTGGAATAAACCAAATAGCCGCCGGGTTTCACGAAATTGGCTCCGTAATTAAGAGCTTTTTCTTGGAGTTTGAGCAAATCACCGATGTTTTGGTGTATTTGCCAACGAAGATCAGATTTGCGACCAAAGACTCCCCATCCCGAACAGGGTGCATCGACCAGTACCCGGTCGTAAGCAGGGGCTACGGGGCCATATGTAAATGTGTCCGTAACGACCAGAGAAATATTGAACAACTGCAGTCTATCCGCAGCTTGCTTTAAAAGCTTCATTTTATTGGGTATCTTATCTACTGCTATGACTTCCCCTGTGTTTTCCATTATCTCCGCTATGTAGGTACATTTCCCGCCAGGAGCAGCGAACATATCCAATACGGATTGCTCCAGCTGTGGATCAAGTAGTTCCACAATTAAAGCAGCGGAGGTATCCTGAATGGAGAAATAACCTTCAGAAAAGGCCACGTCATCCAAAACTTCATCACCTTGCAGGGTATGGAGCATCATTTTACTAGCAGGTGAGGTCTCCATGATGATATTCCGCTTTGCAAAATATTTGGTCAGCTTTTCGGGAGTCGTGGCAGTGCGATTGATCCGGACATGGAGCTGTGGCGTTTCATTAAAGAATATTGCCAGATATTCGGTGTCTTCTTCTCCCCATAGTTCAATCCAAGTTTTGATCAATTCAGGGGGATAGGAATGTTCTGTGGAAATCCTTTCTATAGGTTCTGTGGGAAAGATGATCTCCGGATTGCGGATATAGCTGCGGAGTACAGCATTGACAAAATCGGCGATTCCATCACCCAATATGGTCTTTGCCAATTGGACGGTCTCATTCACCGCTGCATGTTCCGGTACCGAATCCAAATAGATCAACTGGTACAAACCTATGTATAGTAGAGTTTTGATCTTAATGTCTGTATTTGCATATCTCTTGGGATCCGTAAACTTGCCCAGGATGTAATCCAGGCGCAGTCTAAACTTGATGATTCCCTTTACGAGATGGTAATACAAGGAGACACTCTCATCAGAGGCCTTGAGCTTTTTGGCTTTTTGATGGAGAAGAGTGTCGGAGAATTCACGATCTTTTAAAATCTTTATTATAGTACTATATGCTTCTTGGCGTACGCTCATATTTTTACTTGCTCTTTTGGTAAATTCTTTTGATGGATTCTTTGATGATTCTCTCTGTCGGAAGTGACAATATATCTTCCGGCAACAGGTTCAATTCTCGACGTATGTCTTTGATATTAAAGCCCAAAGATTGTAAGGCAGATTCAGCTTCGACCAATCTTTGGTCTGATAATGTGTCAGTAGCGCTGTCAATATGGTCGGTCAATTTGAGCACGCTGTCCTTCAGCTCAACGATCAGGCGCTGGGCAGATTTTTTTCCCAATCCCGGTACTTTGGCAATTGTGATCTCGTCGGAACGTTGGATCGCTTTTGCAAATGTAGATATTGTGAGGGTAGAGAGGATGGAGAGTGCTATTTTGGGGCCAACACCTGAGACTCCGATCAGCATCAGAAACAGCTCTTTCTCGGCTTTGGTAGAAAACCCAAACAACTTGGTATCATCTTGGGTGCTGTGCAGATAGGTATATAATGAACAAGAGTCACCAACTTTGGGGACAACTTCGTAGGTGCTGAGCGGTATTTTGATGTCAAAACCGATTCCCGAGGTCTCTAAAACTACATATACAGGGTTCTTTTCGAAAACTCTTCCGGAGATGTGATGTATCATAAAACAAATCTGTATTTGTTAAAGTGACAGGTTGCAATGGCCAGAGCATCCGCAGCGTCGTCACGAAGTTCAGAACTTTTGAGCTTGTACAATTGATCTATCATATATCTTACTTGCTCCTTAGTAGCGTTTCCATTGCCTACCACAGCCTTCTTGATCTCTCTGGGAGTATATTCAAAGATAGGGATTTGCCTTTGTGATAGTGCCAAAAGCAAAACACCCCTGGCATGACCAAGGGTGAATATGCTCTTGATATGTTTATGAAAGAACATGCTTTCCACACACGCTTGCTGAGGTTTGTATTCATCCAGGATCTCACAGATCCCGGAATATAGGTTTACCAAACGTTCAGGCAAGGGCAGTTTTTCGTTAGTATTGATTACATCACAACCGGCGGCAATAACTACTCTACCTTCGTACTGTAATAGCCCATATCCGCAATAACGGCTACCGGGATCAATACCTATTGTCAACACGTCCTATACTATTCTTGATTGAGTTTGGCGATTACTTCGTCCGAAAACTCTAAATTGGTATACACTTTTTGGACATCATCGAGGTCTTCCAGCATATCGATCAATTTCATGAGTTTTTCAGCCACATCATCGGCATTAATGAAATTCTTGGGTACTCTGGTCAGTTCCGGATTTTCTACAGGGAAACCGAGGGTTTCCATAGCAGATAGGACAGTGTGGAACTCGGTGGGGGAAGTGTAAATGCAAAAGTTCTCGTCGTGAAGTTCCACATCTTGTGCCCCGGCTTCCAAGGCTGTCATCATAAAGTCGTCTTCCTCTAAGCCAGCAGCAGGAATCGTAAAGAAACCTTTTTGATCAAAGTTCCAGGACACGGCTCCGGCCTCAGCCAAGTTACCGCCATATTTTGATAAGGCATGACGCACATCGGCAACCGTACGGTTTTTATTGTCTGTCATTACTTCTATGACGATGCCTACACCGCTGTGGCCATAACCTTCATAGGTGATTTCTTCATAGGCAGCACCCTCGATTTCACCGGTGCCGCGTTTAACTGCCCGTTCTATGTTTTCACGGGGCATGTTTTCTTTTTTGGCAGTATTGATGGCTGTACGCAAGCGGGGATTCATTTCAGGGTCTCCGCCTCCGCTCTTTGCTGCGAGGATTATTTCTTTTACCAAGCGAGTATAAATCTTGCCGCGTTTAGCATCCGTAGCGGCTTTTTTATGTTTAATTGTGCTCCACTTATTGTGTCCTGACATACACTACCTCTTTTCAAATTTATCGTATTCTAATTCAATTAAAGCTGTTCCATTAAAAACGGAGTCTTAAATTTATGTCAAGTAAGAAAAAGGAGGCGATGCGTATTCGCCTCCTGCTATATCTGTTATTTTTGAGATCTTATCAAAGTCAAGATTCCTGATCTTGCCATGCGGCTACGACTTTGGCTGTGACATCGTCCGGCACCTTCTCGAAATGAGAGAAAGATTGGGTAAATCTACCACGACCCTGTGTGAATGATTTGAGCGCAGGATAATATGCGAACATCTCGGCACAAGGCATTTGAGCGGTAAGGAATTGCTTCTTGCCACGCTGTTCCATACCCATGATACGTCCCCGACGAGTACTGATATCACCCATCACATCACCCATGTATTCGGATGGGACAATGATTATGACTTCGTGAATCGGTTCCAATAAGATAGGCTTGGAGCGTTTAAATCCATCTTTCAGGGCTTGTGAAGAGGCAATTTTGAATGCCATTTCAGAGGAGTCCACATCATGATAGCTACCGTAGTAAACTTCCACGCTGAGGTCTACAACCTGATAACCGGCGATAATACCTTTATCAAGAACTTCCAAAATACCTTTTTCAATTGCAGGCACAAAGTTTGAGGGGATTACGCCACCAACGATGCCGTTGATGAATTTGAATCCTTCTCCACGTTCCAGAGGTTTGATCCGGAAATAAACTTCACCATATTGGCCACGTCCACCGGATTGCTTTTTGTGTTTATATTGAGACTCCGCATTACCCATGATAGTTTCTTTGTAAGGGATGCGAGGTTCTTTCATAGTGGCTTCGACTTTGTAACGGTTTTTCAGCTTCTTGAGGACCAAAGCCATCTGTTGTTCACCCATTCCGGAAATCACGTTTTCATGAGTTTCCTGATTGAGTTCAGCGATGATAGTGGAGTCTTCAGCGATAACTCTCTGCAAAGCTGAGCCTATTTTGTCTTCGTCGGATTGGTTGACCGCACGAATCATTTGCCAGTAGATAGGAGTCGGCATTTCTACTGGCTTCAAGGTCAATTTGGAATTCAAAGCTGTCATAGTGTTCATGACTTTAGAATTCTTGAGCTTGACCAAAGCACCGATTTCACCGGCCTTCAGTTCGTTGATATCATGGCGGTTTTTACCAAGCATGAGGTACATGTTTCCGGCTTTGTCTTTGGCATCCTTTTCGGGGATGTAAAATTCTGTACCGGTCTTTAGCGTACCGGAGAGAATACGGATATATGTGAAATCACCCATATTGGGGTCTGCATAAAGCTTGAAAGTATAACCCAAGAGATCACCGTTAGCGGATGCAATGATGGTCTTTTCGGTGCCATTATCAAGTACGTGGAGTTCCTTTTTGTCTTCCGGAGAAGGTAAATACGCGATGCAAGCATCGATAAATGCCAGTACTCCTACTCCCGTTACAGCAGAGCAAGCAAAAGCCGGAACGATTTCGCCGGAGGCGATACCTTTCTTCAAGCCGGCAATCAGCTTGTCTTCTGGTAATTCCATGTTTTCTAAAAACTCATTCAGGAGGTCTTCATCAGTTTCAGCCACGGCTTCCATCAAATGCAAACGAGCATCTTCTACTGCATCAGCCATATCTGCAGGAATTTCGTGGATTCCGTCCAGTTTGATGGCTTTTTGTAAAATGATATCTACAACGCCTTCAAATGAACCTTCTTTTCCGATCGGGATGTGGACACGCACAGGATTGATACCCGTGTTCTCGTGGATAGTCTCCAAAGTCTTATCAAAATCAGCATGTTCATTGTCCATTCTATTGACCATGATAACTTTGGCTATGTTTTTACCTTCTACTTGTTCCAAACCGAGTTCTAAACCAACTTCGTAGGAACCATTGGCATTGGCGACGATCACTGCAGCTTCAGCAGCAGGGATTGCGACAATAGCATCACCGATAAAATCGGGATAGCCTGGTGCATCCAAAATGTTGATCTTGTGGTCGTTGTAGTTGATAAAACCAATGCTAAGCCCAAGGCTCATCTTTCTTGCTTCTTCTTCGGGATCAAAATCCATGACGGTGTTGCCCTCGTCGATCTTTCCAATCCTAGTAGTAGTCTTGGTTTGGAAGAACATTTGCTCGGCAAGGGTGGTTTTCCCTGCACCGCTGGCACCCATCAGTAAAAGATTTCGTATCTTCTTCATATCATATACTTTCATCTTTGCCTCTTCTCTTTATGTATAATCTTTTGTAATACAGTAATATCGTAGTGTGCAAGCTTTTTGCGGATACCTGAACTGTCAACCTAAATTATGGGTTTTAGCCTGTAATCAGCCGTTTATTCGGTACCTAATTTCAGTGATTTACTCACCGACGGGGGCTTGCAAAAAGTGCTTGGGAAGCTTCATTTCCATGTAGATAAACTTCCGATGAGACTGGAAGGCAATGGGAGGAAGCTTATCAACCGGATAAAACACTGCTTCCAATGCATCATCACCGGCGCATAAGATCCCATCTATCTGCTTCACCCTAAAGCCAATACTGAGGATTCTGTGATAAATCGGGCTATGGCCATAATGCCAGCTTATACAGTGCTCGATCTCTCCCACTAATCCAGTTTCCTCTTGCAGTTCTGCAATGGCATTTTCTTCCGGGCTCATGTTGATCTCCATATAGCCACTGGGCAGTGCCCACAAACCGGCTTTGGGCTCAAATCTTCTTTTGATCAAGAGCAGTTCATTGTTGGAGTTGATCACCACGATCGCCACAGCGGGGATCAGATTCAGGTAATATATCCAGCCGCAAGCAGGGCAGCGGGGACGCAATTTGCCCTCACGATCTTGTTTTAGCTCCAAGGCGGAGCCACAGCTAAGGCAGAATCGTACGTTTTGGTACAATTGTCGACCAATAATCTTCATTTGCTACCAATATTGGGACTGCCCAATCTGTCAATATAGAATAGCATTTACATTGCTTGCGATAGAGTTTAACTATATGAGAATATGTAGTATGCAACAGCGGATTCCTATCATACGAGAGAAGTAAATCGATGGTTCGTAGGTCATTTTATCTAGAAGCCACAAATAATTCACCTAAAGTAATTAGATACTAGGTAATTGAAGTACTATCAGAGGTGCAAACAACACTCTTAACAGTATGCGAATAAACGATATCTGTAATTGATACAAATATCTTGACAAGCCAGCGCAAAGTGGATGATAATGTCGCCTAACATGTAAAGCTAAGTAATTATGTTTGTATAGGCTTGAAGAATCAAAGTGGCGAAACATAGGGCATACCAAGGTGAAAAATATACCTCGAACTACAAGGAGGTAGTTATGACAGAGTTGGAAACCGCTATCATGAATGCAGCGTACCGGCGTTTGCGTTTGTGGAAATGGCTTCAGGTCATAGTCATTTTTGTTATTGTTTTTTATATCTTGCCTGTGTATGCTGCCGATGTGGTCAAAGTAGGTGTTTACGACAATTATCCCAAAGTATTCATCAATGATGCCGGCAAACCCGATGGCTTTTTCATCGATATCATCGAGGAAATAGCCAAACGGGAAGGCTGGCATCTGCAATATGTTCCCATGCTCTGGAGCGAGGGTTTTGAAAAGTTGCGGACAGGCGAAATAGACCTCATGTCCGATGTAGTTTATCGAGAGGAACGAGCGGAGTATCTGTCATTTCACGATGAGCCTGTTTTATCCCAATGGACTCAAGTTTTTGCCAGAAGTGGGAGCCGTATTAGTTCGGTTCTGGATTTGGATGGAAAGCGGATAGCGGTGCTAAAGGGATCTGTCCAGTATGCTGCCCTCCAAAAACATGTTGAGGGCTTTGGCCTTTATGTCAGCATTATCCCTTATAACGAACTCGATGAAGTCTATCAAGCAGTTGCTACCGGGAAGGCTGATGCAATGGTTACCAACAATATCAACGGCATGGCAGAATCAGGGAAATACAATTTGGAAAACACCGCAGTTGTTTACAACCCCTCCACTGTATTTTTTGCGACTTGGAAGGGCACCAATTTACATCTGTTACAAGCAATTGATAAACAACTGGTTTTACTGAAACAAGATACCACTTCTCGATACTATCAATCTTGGTCAAAATGGACTTCCGAAAAGATCCGGTTCAAAATTCCATTCTGGTTGGCAATTGCCGGAGCAATGCTGGGAGCCGCATTAATTGTCAGCGTTATTGCTACTCTCCTTTTGAAGCATCAAGTCAGGGTTAGAACCCGAGAACTTTTGCTAATCAATTCTGAAATGGAAGAACGTATCTTTCAGCGTACACTGAAACTTGAAGAGGCTATGGAAAAAGCTCAAGAGGCAGATTACTTGAAGTCTGCTTTTCTGGCTACAATGTCACATGAACTGCGAACACCCTTAAATTCCATCATTGGTTTCACAGGTATCATGCTTCAAGAACTGGCAGGTCCCCTTACCGAAGAACAACATAAGCAAATGACAATTGTTCAAAACAACTCACGTCACCTTTTGGCATTGATTAACGAGATCCTGGATTTATCCAAGATTGAAGCCGGACAGTTTGATTTGGATTATAGCAAGTTCATGCTCAATGTATCAATCGTAAAATCTCTCAAATTGGTACAACCGCTGGCAAATAGAAAAGGACTATATTTGAGATTTCACAGTGATGATGATCTTGGCATGATTTACGGCGATCAAAGACGGCTGGAACAGATTATCCTCAATCTACTCAGTAATGCCATCAAATTTACTCAGCATGGTTCCGTAAGCATTGCCACAACCAAACGTAACGATGAATACGAAATTTCTGTAAGTGATACCGGGATTGGAATAAAACCAGAGCAATTATCTGACATTTTTTTACCCTTTAGCCAGATAGATAATGGTCTTGCCCGAAAGTATGACGGAACTGGCCTCGGGCTTTCAATATGTAGCAAACTGATAAACTTGATGGGGGGGGCAATCTCTGTAGAAAGTGTGCACGGAGAGGGAAGCACTTTTAGCATCAAGTTACCCCAACGGAAGGAGAGTAAACTATGAATTATACATTGCTGATTATAGAGGATAACGTCGATAATTATTATCTGATGAAGTTCCTTTTGGAGAAAAGCGGTTATTCTGTCATCGGAGCGTCCACAGGTATTGAGGGTATCGAAATGGCTTTGCAACATCAACCTCACGGAATACTTTTGGATATTCAGTTACCGGAAATGAATGGTTATGTCGTGGCTAATAAGCTCAAAACCCAATTGGAGACAAAACATATCCCCATTATTGCCGTTACTTCTTATGCAATGTTTGGGGATAGGGAAAAAATCATTGCGGCAGGTGCCTCAGCATATATGGAGAAGCCGATTGATCCCGAATCATTTGTTTCAGATGTGATTGGCTACCTGTCCAGAGAGAACCGATGAAAGCGCTAATTGTAGATGATATCGAGAGCAATCTCTATTTGCTAAAGAGTTTACTGGAGGGTCACGGCCATGAAGTCATCGAAGCCACCAATGGCCTGGAAGCACTTGAGATATTGGCTGTAGAAAGTGCAGATCTGATCATCAGTGATATCCTGATGCCCCAAATGGATGGCTTTATGCTGTGCCAAGAAGTAAAGCGAAATCCTAAACTGTGCCATATCCCGTTTATCATATATACAGCAACCTACACGGGTCCCCAGGATGAAGCTCTGGCTCTGGAATTGGGTGCAGATCGTTTCCTGATCAAGCCTTGTGATCCCGCAGCTTTTATCACTGAAGTCAATGATGTATTAGCAAACAGTCCTTCGATTCATACACTTTCGGATGAAAGCATTGCCGCCTCAGCAGATTCGCTAAAACTCTACAATGAACGCCTTGTAAATAAACTGGGGGAAAAGGTGTTGCAACTGGATGAGGAAGTCCAGGAGCACCGCAAAACAATAACGGAGTTAAATCGCATGGAAGATCTCTTGAATGCCTCTCAGACTATCAGTAAGCTTGGAGGTTGGGAATGGGATCTGGAACGCAGTGAAATGTATTGGACCGATCAAACCTACACAATCTATGAGCTTGCGCCCGAAGACATACCGTCAAATGGGCTCGAGTTTTTCAATCTCTGCATGGATCATTACGCTCCTGAGGATCGTTTCCGTTTGCAAGAATCCATGAAACGGTGCATCATTTATGGAGAGCCATTTACTCTGGAAGGAAATTTTATCACAGCTCGTGGCAAGCATCTGTTTGTATTTATGAGCGGGAAACCGGTATATGAGAACGGTACAATTACAAAAATCATAGGGATGGTACAGGATGTTACGGAGCGACGTCGAGCCGAAATCGAACAAAGTGAGCTGAAAGAACAGCTCCGTCAAACCCAAAAATTGGAGTCCATAGGTCAGCTTGCAGGCGGGATTGCCCACGATTTTAACAACCTACTAACAGTTATACTGGGCTATGCCGAAGATATTTCACAAAACATGTCTTCCGGAAACCCTCTATTCAAAGATGTAGAAGAAATCATCAAAGCCGGACAACGAGCCCTGGGTTTGACTTCACAATTGCTATCCTTCAGTCGCAAACAGATGTTGCAACTTCAGACTATCGATATGGTCGATGTGATCGATGAGATGAACAAAATGTTGATCCGCTTGATAGGGGAGAATATAGATTTCTCAGTAGTAACAGTCGACCCCAAAAGCCATGTCAAAGCCGACCGTAATCACTTGGAACAGGTTATCATGAATTTGGTAATTAACGCCAAAGAAGCAATGCCGAATGGTGGTAAACTAAAAATAACCACACGGAATATCCAGATTTCCGATAGTGTCAACAGAGGATACCGTGAATCTTTACCCGGCAATTACGTGGAACTGTGCATCAGTGATACGGGTTGTGGTATGGACAGTGAAACCAAGCTAAGATTGTTTGAGCCTTTTTTTACTACCAAAGAAAAATCGAAGGGTACCGGACTGGGACTATCCACAATGTATGGGATTATCAAACAGGTGGGAGGGGACATTCAGGTCCATAGTGAATCGGGTGTGGGCTCTACATTTATGATCCTTTTCCCGCTTACAGATGATGAACCTAGTGAGACGGATGAAGATTTGCATGCCATCGACATATCCGGCAATCAAGAGCTTATCATGGTCGTGGAAGACGATCCTGCGGTCTGTGAATTGATAGAAATGATGATCCTGAAATTGGGCTATCGTTGCCTGGCTGTGAGATCTGCTGCTGCTGCCATCCGCTCAATAATCACAGATGAAGTAATGCCAGAGCTGGTGATTACGGATATTATTATGCCCGGCATGAATGGCAAAGAACTGGCCGATCAGCTTTTGGAACACAACCCGGATCTTAAGGTCCTCCTCATGTCCGGTTATTCCGACAATATATTAAGTCAAAATATCGAGATAGGATCATCCATTCCCTTTATGCAGAAGCCATTCACCCGATATGAAGTAGGAATGCGCATCAAAAAGCTGTTAAATGCGGGTAACCCAAATGTTCCCAAGCACCTCTCCATGCTGATGATTGATGATGATGAAGATCTGCGGCTGCTGTTTTCACGGCAGTGCAAAAAACAGGGTCACAGTTTGTATGAAGCAGAAAGCTTAGCAAGTGCCTTGCACACGCTTACTTCCACAGTATTGGATGCAGTTTTGATAGACTTGAACTTTCCCGATACAGATGGCATCACAGTTCTCCGCGAGATCAGAAAGCAAGGCTATAAGATGCCTGCAATAATGGTAAGCGGTGACATTTCTCGAATTGATCTCGAAGCACTTAAACCGCTGGGATGTATAGCAACCCTGGAAAAATCCCACTTGATATCTGAATTGGTAAAGCAAGTCGAGAGGATCCTTTTATAGCTCAGTATCTGTAAATACTTCAGAATGTTCTCCATTCGTGGTCTGAAGCCAGCGCTACCATATGCATGTTTGTTCTTTGTCAACAAGCGTCCTGAGTACTTGACTTATCTTCACGTACTAATCACGTGCTTTCCACGTGATTCCGGGCTCTCACGAGGGCTTCACCCGGGG